>JANOFY010000038.1:0-47328 GCA_031413895.1 Planctomycetota bacterium
CCTTGTTCGGGGTGGCGTTCATCGCCGGCGGGATGTGCTGGGCGTTGTACGTGCAGTCGCTGGCGGCGAAGTATCAGGCGGCCTTCAAGGCGTACCAGGACCGGCGGGCGAGCGTGATGGCGGAGCCATTTCGGGGGTGAGCCTTCTCGATTTCATCGAGCAGCACGACCGAGTACGGACGGCGGCGCACTTTTTCGGTGAGCTGTCCGCCCTCCTCGTAGCCGACGTAGCCCGGGGGCGCGCCGACGAGGCGAGAAGCGTTGTGCTTCTCCATGTACTCGCTCATGTCCATGGTGATGACAGCGTCTTCGCTGCCGAACATGAACTTCGCGAGCTGCTTGCACAGGTAGGTCTTCCCGACGCCCGAGGGGCCCAGGAAGATGAACGATCCCATCGGACGACGCGGATCCTTCAGGCCCGAGCGTGAGCGGCGCACAGCGCGCGCGATCGCTTTGATCGCGTCCTGTTGATTGATCACCATACCGCCGAGCTCGTCTTCCATGTGCAGCAGTCGCTCTGCCTCGGCCTTTTCGAGCCGCGTGAGCGGGATGCCCGTCATCTTCGACACGGTTTCGGCGATGACCTCTGAAGTGACTTCGCCGACTTGCTCCTTGTCGAGCTGCTCGCCGCGCCACTTGTTCTGGACCTCTTCGCGCTTCTTCTTGAGCTGGTAGGCCTTGTCGCGCAGTTGGGCGGCCTTCTCGAAGTCCTGCGCCGAAACGGCCTCGTCCTTCGAGCGTTCGAGCCGCTCGATGTCGTTCGCGATCTCGCGCGTGTCCGGCGGAGCCACCATCGACTTGATGCGCACGCGCGCGCCCGCCTCGTCGATCACGTCGATCGCCTTGTCCGGCAGGAAACGGTTGTTGATGTAGCGCGTCGAGAGCTCGACCGCAGTGGCCAGCGCGTCGTCGGTGTACGCGACGCGGTGGTGCGCCTCGTACTTGTCGCGTAGGCCGCGCAAGATCTCGAGCGTTTCGGTCGGGGTCGGCGGCTCGACGTTGACGGCTTGGAAGCGGCGTTCGAGCGCGCCGTCCTTCTCGATGTGCTTGCGGTACTCATCGAGCGTCGTGGCGCCGATGCACTGGATCTCGCCGCGCGAGAGGGCGGGCTTGAGCACGTTGGACGCGTCGATTGCGCCTTCCGCGCCGCCGGCGCCGACGAGCGTGTGCAGTTCGTCGATGAACAGCACGACGTCGCGCACGCGGCGCACCTCGGTCATGACGGCCTTGATGCGCTCTTCGAACTGGCCGCGGTACTTCGTGCCGGCGACCATCAGTGCCAAGTCGAGCACGACGATGCGCTTGTTGCGCAGGATGTCGGGGACCTGGTTCTCGATGATCTGCTGCGCGATGCCTTCGACGATGGCGGTCTTGCCGACGCCGGCTTCGCCGAGGAGCACCGGGTTGTTCTTCGTGCGCCGCGACAGGATCTGGATGACGCGCTCGATCTCGTTGGCGCGCCCGATCACGGCGTCGAGCTTGCCTTCGCGGGCCAGCTCGGTGAGATCGCGGCCGAACGAATCGAGTGCCGGAGTCTTGCTCTTCGCGTTGGTCGTCGAGGGGCTGCCCTCGGTCAGCGTGGTCTCTTCCTCCTCTTCGTCGGCCGTATCGGCGCCGAGGAAGTCGAGCACCTCTTCGCGGACGTCCTCGAGCTTCACGCCGAGGTTGATCAGGACTTGGGCGGCGATGCCCTCGTTCTCCTTGATCAAGCCCAGGAGCAGGTGCTCGGTCCCGATGTAGTTGTGGCCGAGGTTCCCGGCTTCCTCCATCGACAGCTCGAGCACCTTCTTGGCGCGCGGCGTGAACGGCAGCTGCCCCATGGTCACCATCGAGGGACCGGACTTGACGATCTTCTCGACCTCCGTCCGGATCTTGTTCAGATCGATGCTCATGTTCTTGAGCACGTTGGCAGCGACTCCGCTGCCTTCCTGCACGAGGCCGAGCAGGATGTGTTCCGTCCCGAGGTATTCGTGGTTGAACCTCTGTGCCTCTTGGCGAGCGAGGTTCATCACTTTCTTGGCGCGGTCAGTGAAGCGGTCAAACATGCGGTCCTCTGTGTGCGCGTCTCTCTGAAACGGGTTCCCGGGCGCATCTGCTCCACCCGCCGGGGACCGGAATGGTAGCTAACCCTAGCCTTTCGACCTTCAAGAGCCCGGGGGTTTACCGCGGCTTTGGCGAGCCGCTCGATTTACGGGCGAGATCGGCGTGACGACGCGGAACGCGCTTCCCACCCGCCGGCGCGAAGTGGCCGGCGCGGGCGTCAGTCGTGGGCCTTGGGTTCCAGGGCCTTGATCTCGTCGCGCAACCGCGCCGCGCTTTCGTAGGCCTCTTCGCGGATCGCGGCCTCCAGCCGTTGGCGCAGCGTGCCGACCGGGTCGAGCACCGACGGCGCGTCGGTGGGATCGGTGGCGGGGATGCGACCTTTATGGATGCGCGCGCCGTGAACTCGCTCCAGCAACTCGCCGATGTGGTTCACGAACACTTCGTAGTCCTTCGCGCAGCCCAGGCGCCCCTTCTTGCGGAACTCCTCGAGGCTCATCCCGCAGTTCGAGCACACGGGCCCGCCCTTCTTGCGCGTCTGTTGTGCGGAGATCTGCAGCAGCTTCCAGACTTCGGTCATGCTCTTCTTGCCCGCAGACATGTTCGGCAGATCCATCGTCTGTGCGCAGAGCTCGCACAGGTGCTGCTCCTGCACGGTGCGTTTCTGCGCATCATCGGGTCCATCGGCGATCTCGACGATCTCCGTGACGTGGACCGAGGCGGAGTTCTTGAGGCAGTTCTGGCAGATCATGTCGCTGTGCGGTCGACCTGCGTCGACCCTACATACAGCTATAGCCCCAGGACGCCTTATCGTCGAGACGGCAGGCCCGGCTTGGGTCCCCGCACGTCATGCGGACGTGCGGTCCTCCGCGTGCTCCTGGGGCGGCGCGGGATCGCGGAAGACGCCGCGCGCCCGAACGAGGAGCTCCGGCCTTACCTTGTGCCTGGTCAGAATTTGTGCCAGCTCGGGGGAGGCGTTCGTCAGGCAGTGCTCGAGCAGCACCAGGCTGTCGGCACCGTCCGGGAGCGAACTCATGTAGGCGACCATGCCCGCATCCGGGCCGAGGGCGCGCGGAGTCGGGGGCGTGTCGTCCGCGGTGTGCGCGGCCAGGACCAAACGGGCGCGTGAAAAGCGCAGGTTCGCTTCCGCGGCGAGTCGTTCGTCGACTTGCAGGCAGCCGAGCGCGAGGTGCGCCGGGCTGATCGACGTGAGCGTGAAGCTGGCCGCGATGTGGTTCGCCGTCGAGAGACAACGCTTCGCGCCGGTGGAGAAGTGTTTGAACAGCGGGCCGTCGATGGCGACGGCCGGTCCGTCCGTCCTGCCCGCCGCTTCTTCGAGGCCGCTCACCTCGAGTCCGGCTGCGACCAGCGAGTGTACCAGTCGCGGCGGAAGTCCCGCGAGCGCTTCCACGAACAGTTGGCGCTCGCTCACCTCACTTTGGCCTTCGCGCGCGGCACGTTCACGCGTGCGCAGGAGGGCGGCGAGACCGAGCGTCGAGAACGGAAGCGTCGAGCTCGATCCGACGACCATCACGCCGGGAGAGATCGCCAGCGCTTCGCCCGCAATCGTGGCGGGATCCGCGAAGCTGTGCAGCACAGCGGCGCACGCGGCGCAGTCCGGATCGTCCATCAACGTCGAGAGCACGTGATCGGGCGACACGCTGTCGGCGTGCAGTCGCAGGGCGTGCGATCCGGCGCGCTCGAGAAGCGTTCTTGCGTAGGGGGCGATCCGCCGCAGCGTGGCGGAGACGTACGCATTCGCCGGGTCGAGGCTCATCGTGCGGCCGGCGTGCGTACGGTTCGAGGGGGCTCGCGTTCTTGCGCGGGCAGAGCGCGTCGGAACGCGAGCGCGCGCTCCTTGAAGTTCAAGTACGCGTCGAAGCTCGCGCAAGCCGGCGAGAAGAGCAGTTCTTCGCTCTCGGTCATGTGCTCGAACGCCAGCGCGATGGCTCCTTCGACGGTCGGAGCCGTCCAGGTTTCGAATCCGCGCGCGCGAAACGCCGGCGCAAATGGCTCCACGGCGGCGCCGAACACCACGACACGGCGCACCCGGCCGTGCGCGACATCGAGCAGCGGTTCCAGCGCGAGCGCTTTCGGCTTTCCGCCGCACACCAGTGTGAATCCGTCGGCGAGCGACGGCATCACGGCGAGCGTCGAGTCCGGCGTGGTCGACACCGCGTTGTCCCACACGCGGTGTCCGCGGTAGAGACCTAGGTCCTCGAGTCGGTGCGGCAACCCGCGCGCGTGTTCGATCGCTCGCGCGAGTCGCGCGGGCGACGCACCGAGGGCCTGCGCCATACCGAGCGCATAGAGCGTGTTCTCGCGCTGGAAGAGTCCCGGAAGTCGCAGGCTGTCGACGCGGCCGAGCGCAGTCCGCTCGCGACGGAAATTCCCGTCGGCGAAGTTGAGCCCGACGTTCGAAGCGCGCGTCGGGAAGACGTCGATGCGCCGCACGCCGGGCGCGTTCCATGTGGCGAACATGGCCTCCTCGGCGGAGAGCAGCGCACTGCCGGATGCGAGCGACGCCAGATCCAAGATACGGCGCTTGGCCGCCGCGTACCGCTCCAAGCTGCCGTGCCGTTCGATGTGATCGGCCAGCACGTTCGTGACCGCTACGAGCTCCATGCGTGGACGTCGCGCGAAGCTCTCGATGTCGAGGGCCTCGAGCTGATACGACGAGATCTCGAGCACCACGACGTCGTCCGCCGACATCTGGTCGACGATCTCGAGCAGCGATCGCCCGATGTTCCCGCCGAGATGGACGCGGATGCCGGCGTGCTCGAGCAGCTGCGCGAGCGTGTTGCACGTCGAGCTCTTCCCTTGCGTGCCCGTGATCGCGGCGATGCGTGCCGGACAGTGTTCGAGGAACAGCGCGGTCTCCGAGGAGATCTTCACGCGCGCCGCGCGCGCGCTCTCGAGGTAGGGACTCGTCGGCGCGACCGCCGGGTTGGCGATGACGAGGTCCGTGTCGGTAAAATCCGTCACGCGGTGTTCGCCGAGCACCGTGCGGACGTCGCAGCCCTCGAGCTCGCGCAGCGCAGGCGCGAGCTCCTCTGCGCTGCGCTGATCCGTGACGGTGACCTGTGCGCCGCGCCGGGTGAGGAATCTCGACACGGCAACACCGCCGCCGAAAAGGCCCAATCCCATCACGGTGGCGCGCAAACCTGCGAACTCAGGGCCGTCGCCGGAGCTCGATGGAGCGGACACGGGAGTCGGGTGCGCGCTCACGGCTCGTCCGGATCCACGGGCTGGGGCGTCGGGGCGGGATTCGTGTCGCGCGGGCCTTCCGGTGTCGCGCGTCGCAAGTTCTCTGCGCGCTCGAGCACCGCGCGCAGGTCGGGCTCCGTCACCTCGCCGCTCTCCGGCTCCAACGTGAAGTCGGCGATGTGCGTGTCCTTCCAACCGACGGGGATCAGCACTTCGCTGAAGAGGTCGATCGGGAAGCGCGCGTACCACGGCGGGATGAGCTCGACGAGGCGCGAACTCGTCCGGTAGCCGTTGAGGTAGAGCGTCACGCGGCGCGTGCCGTACGCCTCGAACAAGAGCGAGTACGGTGTGGAGCCCACGACTTGATCGTCGAGGAGCACGAGCGCGCCCGGAGGGTCGGACGAAATGCGCAGCTCGCGCTGCGCGGCACAGCTCGCGCACACGGAGAGACCGAGCACGAGGCTCAGCCGGCCGGCGCCGACCCGGTTCGTCATCGATGCCCCTCGACTCACGGCCCCTCGACTCATGCGGTGCGTCCGCTGGAATTGGCGGAGAGGGAGGGATTCGAACCCTCGGACCCCAATAAAGGAGTCACCGGCTTAGCAAGCCGGCGCATTCGGCCACTCTGCCACCTCTCCGCTGATCGGCGCGGAATCGTACTGGCGTGCGGAGGAGGCGGCAAGGCGCGCTCGTGCGGCGCGCTCACCACGCGACCGCGCGGGCTTGCACGAACGCGTAGAAAAACACGGCGTTCGGGTTGTGCGCGACCTCTTGCAGCTCCCTCTTCATGCCTTCGACGACGTCGGTCGAGACTTTGCCCGCTTTCTGGAGGCCGTCGGCGCTGCTCAGAAGCAACTCGGTCCAGTACGCGATGAACTCGGCCCGTTCTCCGGGCACGCGATTGTCGAGGTGGATCGTCTTCACCTCGGTCGTGATGTCTCGGAAACCGACGGCTTGAAGCAGGTTGCCGAGCTTGGCGCCGACGAACGGGTCGCCGCCGATCTCGAGCTGGAAGTCGTTGAACGCCATCCAGTAGTTCAACGTGTGCGGGCTGTACGGCTCGACGAAAAACGTCGCGTTCTGCACTTCCGTGACGACGATCGGCGATCCTGCGCGCAGCACGCGGCGCGTCTCGGAGAGCACGAGCGTCGGATCGGCGACGTGTTCCAGGATCCAACACAGGAACGCGGAGTCGAAACGGTCGGCGTCGAACTGGAGCTTCCCGGCGTCGCCGATCACGAATTCGTGCCGGCCCAGCGCCCAGGGCAGCTTCTCGATGTGCCGCCGAGCCTGATTGAGGTTCGTCTCCGAGCGGTCGACGCCCGTGATGTGCAGGTCGGGGAAATGGCGCAGCAGGATCTCGGTTTGCGCGCCCACGCCGCAGCCGACTTCGATCATCTGCTTGCTGCGCCGGTAGGGGAGTCGATCGTGGACGCGGTGCTCGACGAAGCGCGCTTGACGGTAGAGCCGCTCTTGCTCGGCCTGCGTGAACCCGTGGACGTAGCCGGTGGTCTTCTTCTCGGTCATGGAGTGAGGCGTGCGAGTCGGCGCGGTGCGGTCGAGGCCGCGCGCGAGATGGCGGAGGCGAGAGGATTCGAACCCCTGATGCCTTGCGACATGGCGGTTTTCAAAACCGCTGCATTCAGCCGCTCTGCCACGCCTCCGCGCGGGCGGAGAGCCTCTCACCGGGCGACCGCGCTTGCAAGCTGCGCGCGCGTTCGTGCCGGCGGGCCGTGCGAGCGAGCCACATCGACATCCGCCTGCGTTCGGCGATCGCTCCCGCGGACTGTGCCAGGCAGCGGACTTCCGGGCGGAATCTTGGGCGGCGCGCGCTACGGAGCCGCACCCTCGTTGCCGATGTCGGGCGTGGGATCCGGACCGCTCGTGTCGGTGCGCACGCGCTCGAGCACGGACTCGGTGATGCGCAGCGGGCACTTCGCGCGCAGCGCCAGCGCCACGGCATCGCTCGGACGCGCGTCGACCACCGCGATGAGCTCGCCGCCCTGTTTCTGCAAGACGAGCTGCGCGAAGAACGTGTTGTTGCGCAGATCGACGATGTCGACGCGCATCAGTTCGCCGCCCAGCGCGCGGATCACGTCGTGGGTCAACTGGTGCGTCAACGGCCGCTCGGGTTGCAGGCCGTTCACGACCCGGCGGATCTCGCCGGCTTCCGACGTTCCGATCACGATCGGGAACCCGCGCTTGCCCTTCTGCTCTTTCAGGAAGATGTACTGCTCGTTCGAGCCTTCGTGGATCACGATCCGGCTGAGCGTGAGATCGACCATTTGCGTGCCATCCATCGGGTCGTTCACGGCTGCTCACCTCGCAGGCTCGAGCGTCGCACTGGAGACATCGTCACGGCTGCTTTCGCTGCCCTTCCTGCTTCACGGTCGGATCGATCAGTCCTTCCTCTTCCGCCATGAGGAACGAGCTCTGCTCGCGATCGATTCGTCCGCACGCGCGACAGACTACACCACGCGTGCTGTAAGGGTCGAGCCGGCGAAGTTCCTCGCGACCGCAGCCGGGGCAAGTTCGATCGGCGCGCGCCGACGAGAATACGCACACGAGGAGCCACGCGACGCCGAGCGCGATGAAGCACGCCAGCGCGATTCCGAACAGCGCGTCTGGGCCGTGAAAAACGAGCGACACGGCACCCGCGATCGCGCACAGCAGCAGCGGCCCGAGGAACCAATCGGCGGGATGCCACGCGCGCGCCTTCGCTGCGACGGTCGCGGGCTGCGCTGCGGGACGCACGGTGCCCTCGTGCTCGCGCACGCCGGCGCTCCGTTCGGTTCCGCGGTGGGTATCGGTCGCCATGGAGAGCGCTGCGGCACGCCGGACCGGCGACTGCGCAGCTTCGCCATCGTTCCAGGGGAGCGTCGCCAGCGCTAGGATTGGACGCCCCGATCGGCGGCTCAGCGCGCATGGCATCCTCCACAGAGCCTAGGTCCAAGCTGTCCGCGATAGACGCCGCAAGCTACCCCGAAAACCCGGTCCTGGTGCGCATGTGGCGCGGCAGCAACGTCGAGTCGCAGCACCGTGGCGCGTGGGTGCTCGCCGACAGCTCGGGCGCCGTGATCGAGGGGGAGGGCACGTGGTCCGCGCCGGTGTTCACGCGCAGCTCGGTCAAGTCGCTCCAAGCGCTGCCGCTGTTCGAGACGGGTGCCGCGCAGCGCTTCGCGTTCACCGACGCCGAAGTCGCGCTCGCGCTCGCGTCGCACAACGCGGAGACGCAGCACACGGACGCGGTCGAGCGACTGCTCGCTCGTCTGGGGCTTTCGACCGCCGATTTGCGCTGCGGTCCGCAGATGCCGGCGGATCCCGAAGCGCGCGCGCAGCTGCGTGCCGAGCATCGTGCGCCGGGCGCGGTCCACAACAATTGCTCGGGCAAGCATGCCGGCTTCCTCGCGCTGGCGCTCCACCTCAGCGTCGACCCGCGCGCTTACCTGGATCCCGAGAGCGAAGGTCAACGCCTCGTGAAAAAGGCCGTCCTCGAGATGAGTGGCGTCGAACCGAGCGAGTTCTCGACCGCCGTCGACGGCTGTAGCGCCCCGACGTTCCGGCTGCCGCTGCGCGGCCTCGCGACCGCGTTCGCGCGCGTCGCGAATCCCAGCGGACTCGCCCGCGACCGCAGCAGCGCGTGTCAGCGCATGCTCACGTCGGTCGCGGCGAACCCCGAGTTGATCGCCGGTCGGCATCAGCGCATCTGCACGGATCTCGCGCGCGTCTCGCGCGGCCGCATCTTTCCGAAGGTGGGCGGCGAGGCGATCTACGGCATCGGCCTCGTGGGCCGGGATCGAGGGCTCGCGATCAAGATCGACGACGGCGGCAGCCGCGCGCTCCACGCGATGATCGTCGACCTGCTGCGTCGCTTCGAGTTCGCGTCGGCGAGTGAACTGCTCGGTCTGGAGTCTTGGGAAGAGAAGCACCTGCGCAACTGGGCCGGCGTCGAAGTCGGGCGGACGCAGGTCGTGCGTTGATCGAAGTTCGCTCCCCATGAGCGCGTACCATCCGCCGTCGCCTCCTCGGCTGCCTCCGGGCGCGCACAAGGGTCTCGCCGGCCGTGTGCTTGCCGTGTGCGGCAGCGCCGACATGCCCGGTGCGGCCGTGCTCGTCGCACGCGCCGCGCAGCGCGCTGGTGCGGGGCTCGTGTGCGTCGGTTGGAGCGCGCCGTCGCTGCGCACGATCGTGCCGGTGGCGTCCCCCGAGGCGATCCTGATGGATCTTTCGGAACCGAACGCGCGCGCAGCGAAACTGCGCGGTTCGACGTGGAACGCGCTCGCGATCGGGCCTGGGCTCGGCACGGACGAGCTCGCGCGCCAGTTGGTTCACGACGTGTTCCGACACGTCGATGTCCCGACCGTCGCCGACGCGGACGCTCTCAGCTGCCTCGCGGACGAGCTTCGGCGTCCGTCGCGGCGCGCGGGCGCGCTCGTGCTCACGCCTCATCCGGGGGAAGCTGCGCGGCTCCTGCGACGCGAGATCCCGCGAGACGAGTCCGGGCGGATCGCGTCGGCCCGTGAGATCAGCGCGGAAAGCGGGGCGATCTGCTGCTTGAAAGGACATCGCACGGTAGTGGCCGAGCGCGATCGCGTGTATGTCAACGACACCGGAAACCCGGGGATGGCGACGGCCGGTGCGGGCGATGTACTCACCGGGATCGTCGTTGCGTATCTCGCGTTTCACGCCGTGCGACCGGCGGACGGATGGAGCGCGTTCGATGCCGCCGCGAGCGCGGTCTACGTTCACGGCCTCGCCGCCGATCTGGCGGTGCAGTGCCTGGGCGAGCGCGGGCTCGTCGCGTCGGACTTGATCGACTTCCTTCCCGCGGCGCAGATGCACGCCGCCGGAATCGCGGAGCTAGACTGACCCACGTATGAGCGTTTCGCAGTTGTCGTTGCCGCAGGGCGCCCACCCGACGCTGGGCGATGGGATCGGATTCGTCGCGCTGGTCGACCGGATGCAGGTCGATCACGCGCTCAAGGTCGTCAACAGCGCGCGCATCTCGTACGAGAAGCAGAAGACCGATTTCGGCGAGCAAGACAAGAAGCTCTGCCGTTTCCTCTGGGAACACGGCCACACGTCGCCGTACCGCCACTCGTTCTACACCTTCCACTGGAAGGCGCCGCTCATCGTGTTCCGCCAGGCGTTCAAGTACCAGGTCGGCAGCAGTTGGCGTCAGTACTCGGTCGACGGCGCTTCCGTGAGCCTGCAAGTGTTCGACGTGATGTTCGACACGGACAAGGGCTGCAGCTGGAACGAAGTGTCCGGCCGCTACGTGCAGTGGACGCCTGAGTTCTACGTGCCCAAGGTGATGCGCGGGAATCCGCCGCACGGCAACAAGCAGGCGTCGGTGGATCTCGCGTCGAGCTTCGATCACGCAGCCGAGCGAGAGCTCATGCTGGAGGAGTGTCGCGACTCGTTCGCTCGCTACGAGGAGCGCATCCGCCGCGGCGTCGCGAAGGAGATCGCGCGCATGTTCCTGCCACAGAGCTTGTACAGCCAGGCGTACTGGACGGTCTCCCTCCAAGGCGTGCTGCACTTCCTCGAGCAGCGGCTGAAGCCGGACGCGCAGTTCGAGATCCGCGCGTACGCCGAGGCGGTCTACGCGCTCGTGCAGAGCGACATGGACCGGCTCGGTGTGACGCGTGAAGCGCTCATCGCAGGCAGGATCTGACGCGATGGCGGAGGTCGGCGTGCTCGCGGCGGCAGGCGCGGTCGTGCGTGCCACCCTCGGCTGGAGCGCGCTCGTGATGTCGCCCTGGATCGCGTCGCACGCGTTCAGCGCGTCGGCGAACGCGAGGCCTCAGGATACGGGCGTCGCTCAACTCGAGCAGGCGTTCCGCGCGCAGGGCATCCATTTGGACGTCGCTCGCGGGCTGTGCTCGATCTGGTGCGTGATCGACGTGCGCGACGATCTCCTCGAGTACCTGCTGGTCAACTTCCACGGCGCCGCGCACGAAAGTGTGTTCGCCACCGAGGTCGTCGGCAGCCAACTGAACGCCGCGCTGCTCGCACTCGGCGCCCAGCCAGGCCGGAACGCGCGCTGGTTCCGTGTGAACCCGCAACCGACGCCCGAGGAATCGCGCGCCGGTGCACCGCTGTTCACCGTCGAGTCACCCGACGGCGACGGCTTCTACATGTACGTCGCGTGGAAAGCGGACGGCGACACGTACTTCTATCGGGTCGAGGACTTGCTCCGGAACCTCGCGAGCGGTCGGAGCATGCAGCGCCACCGCTGGGTCTTCCTCAGCTCGCGCATGGTGCGCGTGCGTGCGAGCGACACCGAGCAGGCGTTCGCCGCCGACCTGGAGGGAAACCTCATCAACATCGCGTTCTTCGAACAAGGCAACACGCTGCTCACGTGCGCGCTGCCCGAGTGCGTGTCGCAGTCGATCTGGCTCCCGAATGCGTGGCTCCTGCCGCCGCGCGACAGCGCCGTCGAGCTGATCTTCTCGCGCGAGCGTCTGGGCGTGCCTTCCGCCGAGCTCGAGTCTCGCTTTCCGGTGCTCGAAGCCGAACCCAAGCCTGTGCATGGAGCCGGCGATGATCGCTAGCACGGCGCGTGCAGCGCATCATGATCGGGCGGGATCGGCGCCCGTGCGCGCGTACGTCCGCCGTGTGTGGCGCGCGCAGGTTCTGCGACGTGCGCTCGAGTCCCTCTTGATCGGCGTCGCCGCGCTCCTCGTGTGTCTCGCTGCATCCGTCGCAAGTGGCGCGCGCGAGTTCCTGACTGCGGTCTGGGTCGTGTCGTGTGCCGTCGGATGGCTCGCGGCGAGTTCGTGGTGGCTCGAGCACTCGCCGACGGAGGCCTCCGTCGCGCGCAAGCTCGATGGCGACGGCGCGCTCGTGACGGCGTACGAGTGCGAGGGGAGCGGAAGCCCCACACCGCTTCAAGCGCTCCTCTCGCGCCGGGTCGTCGCCGATTTGGCGGCCTCCGGTCGGCGCATCGCACGCACGCCGTCCGCGCTGATCTTTGCCATCTTGCTCGCAGCCGGTGCGCTGTTCGCGCTCGCGCTCGAGTCAGGCTCGACGTCATCGTCGCCCTTCGTGGACGCGCGCCGGCAGACGCTTGCCGAGCGCGCGCGTGCGCTCGTTGCGGCGGCGGAGGAGGACGCGGACGCGCTCTCCGCCGACGCCGCGACGGAAGTGCGCGACCTCGCCAGAGCAGCAGCGACTCTGGCCACGACTCGAAATCCGGATCGGCAGCTGGCCGCGATGGCCGCGCGCGCGGATCAAGCAGCGCTGGATCAGGCGGGGAACCCTCGCGTCCGGAAGGCGCTCGACGCAGCAGCCAGCGCGGCACGAGACCTGTCGTCCGCGCTCGCTGGAGGCTCCGCGAGCGAGTCGCCGCGGGGAGCCGGGGAGCGCGCTGCATCCGCGGATGGAGCCGCCCGAGCGTCTTCGGATCACGCCCCGGATCGAGTGTTGGACGGCGCGCGGGATCGCCCCGCCGGCCAGCCGTCGGCGGCGGCGAGCCAAGCATCAACCGCGTCCCAGGGCGGTGATTCAGGAACGGACATGTCAGACGGGTCGTCCGACGTCACAATGTTGCCCCCCTATTCCGGGCCAACGTCCGGGCCGGCGGCCAGCGCCGCGGCCGAGCGCGGGCTCTCCGGGGTGCGCTGGTGGCCACGGCGCTTCGACGCGATCGTCGAGCGTTGGGTCGAGCACCAGCGCACCTCCAGCGATCGATAGACACGAGCCCCCGCGTCCACTTTGACTCTCGCACGTCCCCATCGACGCGTTGGCGTTTGGCTGATCGGCGCCCGAGGCTCGATCTCGACCTGCGTCGCGTACGGGCTGGCCGGGTTGAATCAGGGCTTGCTCGATCCGGTCGGGCTGGCCATGCAGACCGAGCCGTTCACAAGGCTCGACTTGGTGTCGCTCGAGGACTTGGTGCTCGCGGGACACGACGTCTGCACGCGCGACCTGTCGCAATCGGCGGACGAGCTGGTGCGACATGGAATCCTCGCCGCCGATCTCGTCGCCGCGTCGTCAGCCGCTGCCACGGCGTTCGAAGCGCGCATTCGTCCCGGCACGCTCGACGAACCCGACGTTGGGCTCGCCGACCTCGATCGACGCTCGGCGGAACTGAGCGCGCAGTCCCCGCGCGAACAGGTGGCGCGGCTCCAGGCCGACCTGGAGGACTTCCGGCGCCGTGAATCGCTCGAGCGCGTCGTGGTCGTCAACTTGGCGAGCACAGAAGCGTTCCGCGGCGAGCGCCCGGAGTGGTCGAGCCTGGCCGCATTGGAGCGCGCGCTCGATCAGGGCCAAACCCAACCCGCATCGGTGCTCTATGCCTACGCAGCGCTGGCGGCCGGCTGTCCGTATGTGAACTTCACGCCGAACCGCGGATCATCGATCCCGGCGTTGCGCGAGTTCGCGCGCGCGCGTGGCTTGCCGCACTGCGGCAACGACGGCAAGACGGGCGAGACGCTGCTCAAGACCGTCCTCGCGCCGATGTTTCGGGCGCGCGCGCTGCGCGTGCTCGCATGGCAGGGCTACAACATGCTGGGCAACCGCGATGGTGCGGTGCTCGCGGACGTCGCCCATCGCGAGACGAAGCTGCGCAACAAGAACGACGCGCTGCGCGCGATTCTTAACGACGAGGCCGTGCACACGCATGTCGGGATCGACTTCGTGCCCTCGTTGCAGGATTGGAAGACCGCGTGGGACTTCGTGCACTTCGAAGGGTTCCTCGGCGCCCGGATGAGCTTGCAGTTCACTTGGTCGGGGAGCGATTCGGCCCTGGCGGCGCCGCTCGTGATCGACCTCGTTCGCCTCGCGGACTTCGCCGCGACGAACCGTGAAGCGGGGGAGATGACGCACACTGCGAGCTTCTTCAAAGCGCCCTTCTGGGGCGGAGATCACGACTTCCAAGCGCAGTTCAGCCGGCTCGTCGGGTACGCCGAGGCACACCTCGCACGGCGCGGCGGACGGTCGAGCTAGGGACGGGCCGGGCCCGCCGAAACGGCGCGTTTCGACCGGCCGCGAGCTTCGAGAACGTGTCGGGCTCGGCCGCGGTCGTTCCGGCTGCTATGATTCAGGTGCCGAGCGCTGCCGAGTACGCAGGAATAATCGTGTAACCTGCTCGTAATGGGCTGCCTATGAAGAGTGTGCTCAGATCCTGCTTCGATCCGCTGCCGCGGTTCATGTCGACGAAGAGCCTGACCGGCTTGGTGTTGATGGTTCTGATCGGGACCGGGATCAGCGTTTACGAGTACCTCGAGAGCGCGCACGTCCCGGTTCGAGCTGCCGCGACGGCATCGGAGGACGTCTCGGAGACCGATGTGATCCGCCCCTGCGAGTCCCGCGAGCAAATGAACCGCAGCAACAGGTTCCGCGATGCGGGTTTCGTCGAGCAGCCGTCGTCCGCGTCGAGCACCGAGCAGATCTCGGAGTGCACGCGATCGGCCGCGTCGGACGCGCCGAGCATGTTCGAACCGTCGGCCGATCACACGGGCAGCTGATCTTCGCGTCGCGACCGATCGAGCACTCCGGCAGCCGTGTGGCCCGGTTCGCTGCGTGAGGCGTTCTCGACCGACTCGCGACCGCGCGCTTCGCATCGCTGTCGCCCGGTGCTACTGAACTCCGCATGGACCGCAAGCTCCCGCCTCGTCTCCACACCACGACGCTGTGGAACTTTCCGTCGCAGCAGTACGGCGACACTCCGATGGGGACTCCCGCGTATCCGGGATCCACGCCATCGCACGTGATCTGGAATCTGCTCACGCGCTACACGCGTGAGGGCGATCTCGTCGTCGATCCATTCTGCGGCGGCGGCACGACGATCGATGTCGCCCGCAGCCTGGAGCGTCGCGTGTTGGGTTACGACATCGAGCCCGTTCGGCCCGACATCTTTCGCGCGGACGCGCGCCACTTGCCGCTCGAGGACGCGAAGGCCGACTTCGTGTTCATGGATCCGCCGTACTCGACGCATCTTTCGTATTCGGGCAAGGACGATTGCATCGGCGAGCTCGACGCCTTCGAGCCCGGCTATTTCGAGGCCATGGAGCAGGTCTTCGCCGAAGCGGAACGCATCCTGCGCGATCGTCGCTACCTCGCGGTGTACTGCTCGGACACCTACAAGAAGAAGCGCGGCTTCGTCAGCCTCGGTGCGCGCTTCTTCACACAACTCGCGACGCGCATGAAGCCCGTCGACCACATCGCGGTCGTGCGCGGCAATCGCAAGCTCGAAAACTCGAGCCACCACCGCGCGGCCGCGGACGAGAACTTCTTCCTGCGCGGGTTCAATCACCTGCTCATCTTCAAGAAGGAGCGCAGCGCGGGCAGCGTTGTTCGCCCGCAGGGTGCGGCTCGTTCGACGCAAGATCACAGTGCACGCAGCCCGTCTCGCGCTCCACGAACGAAAGAGCCTGGACGCAAACGTGACCGCTAGCGTCGTGGGTCGCCGCCTCGGGCGCGCGTTCTTCCGGCAGGGGGCCGAGGCCGCCGCACAGGCGCTCCTCGGCAAGTTGCTCGTGCACGACGGAGCCGCGGGCCGCACTGTGGGACGGATCGTCGAGACCGAGGCCTACTTGAGCGCTAGCGATCCCGGTTCGCACGCGTTCCGCGGACAGACGGCGCGGAACGCGTCGATGTTTGGGCCGCCGGGGCACGCTTACGTCTACTTCGTCTACGGCATGCACCACTGCTTCAACGTGGTAACCGGGCCGGCGGGCGTGGGGGAGGCCGTGCTCGTGCGCGCGCTCGAACCGTTGGAAGGTGTCGCGCTCATGCGCGCACGACGTGGCGTGCACACCGATCGCGATCTGTGCAACGGGCCGGCGAAGCTCGTTCAAGCCATGGGGCTCGAACGCGATCACGACGGAATCGATCTGCTTGCAGGAGACGTCGGCCTCTTCCACGCGCGCCGAGGTGCAGCGCGGTTCGCCGAGCGCGAAATCGTGCGGACCGTGCGCGTCGGCCTGACGCGCGGGAGCGAATTGGAGCTGCGCTTCTACCTGCGCGGCGATCCGTGCGTGTCGCGCGCGTGACCTCGCCGTCGGCTTGCTGCTCGAATCGACGCACGACAGAACGTATCAGTGCGGCGGCTCGGTGTCGGACGGCTTCTCTCCTGCCGGTGCGTCCTCTGGCGGAGTTCCCTCCGGCGGTGTCTCGGCGGTCTTTCGCGCCGGTCCGACGGTGGTCTTGTTCCCGAGCGACTCCTGGTGCTCTCGGATCTGCTGCTGGATCTCCGGCGGCAGGTCGCTCGGTATCACGTACGCGTCCTTCTGCTCGCCGAGCGTCGAGTCGTCGACCAGCGGCGGAGGAGGAGTCTCGTCCTTCAGCAAGTCGCTCATGTGCTTCGCGAACGTCGTCTTGTTGTACGACGGGATCACGTACGCCCACTGCGCGAGCCGCGCGTTGAGGTCGGCGACTTCGGCCTGAACTTCCTCGGGCTTTTTCTTCGCCAGAGTTTTCTCCGCGTCGGATTTCGCTTCGCCGCTCTCGCCTTCCGCAGCGGCATCTGCGGCGGGTGAGTCCGTGGCCGGAGGTGCTTCGTACGAGGCGACGAACCTCGCGTAGGTCTTCTCGCCTTCGTCCTTCAGCGTCACCGCGATCACGAGACCGTCGAACGTCCAAAAGCGCGACGTCGCTCCTGGAGCCGTCGCGAAGTCGATCGTGTCGATGCGCGCGACGTCCTCCAGGTTCAGCCACTCGAGCGTCGACGACATCGCGCTCGCCACCGTGGCGTACTTCAACTCGCGCCCCGCGGGCATGTTCGCGAGCGTGAAGTCGTTCGAGTCCGGCGTCGGGCGCTCGACGCGCACGATCTCACCCTCGGGGTGAGCCACCTCGACGACGCGGATTCGATCGCGTTTGACTTCGAGGATCTTCTTGACGAGCCAATCGCTGCAATTCTCCGGCACTTGGAGATCGCTCTTCACGAGCCACGACTGCGGGTCGTCCACGCGACGCACGTAGAGATGTCCCGGCGTGCCGGTCTTGCCCAGGTGCGCCTTGCCGACGATCAGTTGCGCGAGTTCTTTCCCGCTGGCATCGGACAGCGTGAGCAGCGTCGACGTCGAGCCTTCGGCCTCGGGATCCTGCACTCCGAGCGCTGCGTAGCGCGCGGTGTCGGACGTCTTCGACTCGACGCGCGTCATGTCGGCGACGGCGATCAAAGCCTTGCGCATCGGCTCCACGTCGGCCGGATACGAATCCTTCTCGGCGAGTCCCCAGGTGTCGCCAATCCGCTTGAGCGTGCACTCGCTGCCCTGGCGCTTCACACGCACCGTCGCGACGTCGTTGATCGAGCCCAACAGCTCCGGGAAGAGCTTCGACTGATCGGACTTGGGTTGGACCTTACCCTCGCGGTTGTTTTGGAAGACGACCGCGAGCACGACGATGACCGCCGTCAACCCGATGAGGACGCGTAGAGATCGAGCGTTCATGATTCAGCTCGCTTTCGTTCCGGTGTTCTGGGATCGCGCGCCGCGGCTCGATCGGAGGCTCGCGGACACGATCGCGACGAGGATCACGATCAGCGGAACGAGACCGATGTTCGCGAACTTGAGCAACGTGCCCAGGCTCTCGATGTCCTTCTGCAGCTCGTGCTGGACCTTGCGCAGCTCCTTGCGCGTCTTGACCCGCTCGTCGCGGAACCGCTCGAGCTCTTTCTGCTGCTCCGGGCTCAGGATCATGGAGCTTCCGGTGTCTTTCGAGCTCTGCAGCTCGGCCAGCTTCTGCTCGGTGTCGCGCAGTTTGTCTTCGAGCTCTTTGGCCTTCTGCCGGTAGGTCGTCTCCGCCGCGCGCCGGATCTCGACCACCTTGTCGAACGGTCGGTTGAATCGTCCGCGGCTGCGCAAGCTGATCAGGTCGTTGCTGCCCGAGAGATTGTCGATCGCGTTGATCGCGAAGTCCGCGTTGGCGGCCATCGGCATCACGACGCGTTGGCCGAGGAAATTCTGCGCGCGCGTCCAGTACCGGTCCTCCAGAAGATCCGCGTCGGCCACGACCACGACGTTGATCGGTCCGTTCGACTCCTTGAGCGACGGCGAGTCGTCCCCGGTCGGCAGCGATCCGTCGGACGGCGCCTCGGTTAACGGTTTTCCATCCGGAAAGGCGCTCTTCGCCGGGCCGTTGATCCGCGCGGCGATCATCAGCTTCTCGTTGTCCGATACGAAGCGTTCGAGCAGTCCGGTCGGATTCGGGTCGAACTGGATGCCCGACTTCGGGACGCGCATCGAGTTCGTGCTCGTCTCCATCAGCGGCGTGATCGTCGTCGTCGCGCCCTCCGTCTTCGTGAGGATGCCGACGTTCGCCAAGTTGACCGTACCGAGCTGGCTCGTGACGAAGTCGTCCTTCGAGAGTCCGCCTTTCTCGCGCGTGAGCGCGAGCCAGACGATGTAGTCGACGGGCTGGTTCTGATAGCCGACGCGCATCGCGTTGTCGCGGTCGCCGGCGACGCTCTCGGCCGACATCTCGAGTCCCCAGGCACCGAGCAGCGGGCCGAGATCCGAAGCGCGGTTGGCCGTCATCGCGGCCATCGGGTTTTGCGGATCGCTGCGCACTTGCTGCACGTCGCAGTACGGATCGACGAACGCGATCAGCTTGCCGCCGCCGAGTACGTACTGGTCGATCGCGAAGAGCGCCTCCTGCGTGATGCCCTGCGGGTGCACGACCAAGAGGACGTTGATGCCGGGATCGATCTTGTTCGTCGTCAGCGGGACGTTCTGCACCTCGAACAGCTGCTGGATCTGCTCGGTGATGAACCACGCCTGCGTGTCGGCGTTCGGGTTCTGCATTCGCGCCATGGGGTTGCCTTCCATGGGCAAGCTCGTCATCAGGCCGACCACCGATTTCTTCGGATTGGTCAGGTTGTAGACGATCTTCGTGATCTCGTACTCGAGCGATTCCTCGCGACTCTCTTGGAAGAACGGGATCGTCTCTTCCTGATCGGTGGTGTTCGTCGCCGCCAATCCGAAGTACAGCATCTCGCCGCTCGCGGTCGCGGGAACACCTTGGAGTCCGAAGCCCACGGCGCGGTCCTCTTCCTCTGAGAACGGCTCGGGATCGGCGATCTCGAGCGTGAGCTTGCCGCCGGAGTGCGCGACGTACTCCTCCAGCAGCTCCTGCACGCGCTGCGCGAAGCTGTCGAGGCTGCCGGTATTGGAGGCGATCTTCTTCGAGAAGTAGAACCGCAGTCGAATCGGCTCCTCGAGCTTCGCAAGGATGTTCTTCGTGCCGTCCGAGAGCGTGTACAGCTTGTTCGCCGTCAGGTCGATGCGCGCCGATTTCAACGCGACGTTCGCGAAGACGTTGAACGCCACGAACAGGACCACGGCCACGATGAGCCCGGTGCTGGAGAGGAGCTTTTTCATCGGGGTTCCTTAGTCGGCTTTCTTGAGGTCGAGCAGGATCGCGTTCGCGACCAAGCAGCACACGATCAGCGATCCGAAGAACGCGAGGTCACGCGCGTCGATTACGCCGCGCATGATGGCATTGAAATGCGTGAGGAAGCTGAACGAGCTGATGGTGTCGACCAGCACTTGCGGCGCCCAACCGGTGAAGAACTCGAGCACGGCGGAGAATCCCGCCAGGATGAAGAGCAGGCAGATCACGAGGCTCACGATGAACGCGATCACCTGGTTCTTGGTGAGCGCCGAGATGCAGGCGCCGATCGCGAGATAGCCGCCGGCCATCAAGAGGCTGCCGACGTAGCTGGTGAAGATCACGCCGTTGTCCGGCGAGCCGAGGTAGTTCACGGTGATCCAGACGGGCAGCGTCAGCACGAGCGCGATCCCGGTGAAGCACCACGCCGCGAGGAATTTGCCGAGCACGACTTGCGTCATCGACACCGGCAGCGTCATCAAGAGCTCGATCGTCCCCGTCTTGCGCTCCTCGGCCCACAAGCGCATCGAGATCGCCGGGATCAAGAACAGGTAGAGCCAGGGATGAAAGGCGAAGAACGGCTGCAGATCCGCCTGCTCGCGCTCGAAGAAGCCGCCCATGTAGAACGTGAAGATCCCCGTGAGGAACAGGAAGATCACGATGAACACGTACGCGACGGGTGTCGCGAAGTAGCCCGCGAGCTCGCGTTTGAACAAGACCAGTGTGTTTCTCAAAGTCGTTTCTCCTAGCTGGCGAGGACGCGATCACCCGTCGTGATGCGGCGGAACACTTCGTCGAGCGGGCCCTGCGCCTGCAGCTCGCTGGGCGAGCCGTCGAACAGGATCTTGCCGCGCGCGATGATGATGGCGCGCGTGCACACCGCCTCGACTTCCTCGAGGATGTGCGTCGAGAGCACGATCGCCTTGTCCTTCGACATGCGGCGGATCAACGTGCGCACTTCGTGCTTCTGATTCGGGTCGAGACCGTCGGTCGGTTCGTCGAGCACGAGGACCTGTGGATCGTGGACGATCGCCTGCGCCAAGCCGACGCGGCGTTTGAAACCCTTCGAAAGCGTCTCGATGCGTTGGTGCAGGACGCCTTCGAGGTGGACTTGGTGCACGACCTCGCGGATGCGCGCTTCCTTTTGGGCGCGATCGAGGCCGCGGATGTCGGCGATGAACTCGAGGAAGGCGGCCGGCGTCATGTCCGGATAGGCCGGCGCGCCTTCCGGCAAGTACCCCATCTTCGATTTGGCCCCGATGGGATCGGTCGCGACGTCGCAGCCGCACACCGTCGCCGAGCCGCTGCTTGGAGTCAGGAAGCCGGTCACCATCTTCATGGTCGTCGACTTCCCCGCGCCGTTCGGTCCGAGGAAGCCGAGCACCTCGCCCTGCTCCACGGTGAAGCTGATCCCGTCGACGGCCCGGAGCGCACCGAACGACTTGGACAAGTTCTTGATCTCGATCATCTTCATGCAAAGCCTCGGATGTCGCGTGGGCGGCGGCCGGACCGCGAGTCGACCGACCTTCGAGGCCGGCGCGATGTCGCCTGGGTCCGGGCGGCCGGGGGGCGCCGCCGCGAATTGGGGCCGCTAGTTAAGCCTCGCGCTGCGAGCGAGACAAGCCCGAGCAGTTCGCGGCCTGTCTAGATGCAGCGCTCCCGCTACGCCTGCGCGTCCTCGACGTTGGCACGCACGTCGGGCTGGCCAAGGGTATGCGCGTGCCTATATATCAGGGATTGGCGCGCGATCCATGAACGGAGCGCGCACGCTTCGTGGACGTCACGCCGCTTCAAACTGCCCTCCTGCTCCTGCTCGTCAGCTTCGCGGGGGCGTTGCTGCCTCTCTACCGCCGTTGGACCGAGCGTGGCTTGCACCTGTTCGTGTCGGTCTCGGCCGGGATCTTCCTGGGCACGATCTTCCTCCACTTGTTACCGCACTTGGCGGGAGTCGATGGGGGCCACGGGCACGCGGTGTCCGCGCATGACGAGGCGGGGAGTCTTGGGCCGTGGATCGCGGCCATGGTCGGGCTCCTGCTCCTCTTCTTCCTCGAGCGCGTCTGGCTGCGTCGACTGACGACGGCCTCGGGAGCCGATCCGCACACCATGCTCTGGCTCGCGACGTACGCAGGACTCAGCCTGCACTCGTTGACTGCCGGCATCGCGCTGAACGCGATCCTCGAGCATCCCGCCGCACGCACTCAGTTTCTGATCTCGATCCTGATCCACAAGGCGACCGAGACGTTCTCGCTCGCAACCGTGATGCGCCTGGCCGGACTGAGCAATGCGCGCGCGTTCACGTTGCTCTTCCTGTTCGCCGCCATCGAGCCGCTCGGCCTGCTCTTCGGGAGCCAGCTCGCGGAGACGAGCCACGCGTTCGACACGCTGCTCACCGGTTTTGCTTGCGGCACGTTCCTCTATGTCGCCGTGTGCGACTTGCTGCCCGAGGTGTTCCACGGCGTCGACCGAGCACTCGTCAAGCTCGGGGCCGTGCTCCTGGGCATCGGAATCACCGCGGTCTCGCTGCCGCAGGTGTCCCTGCTGCTCGACTTCGGCCAACGCGTGCTCACATCGTGCGCGCAGGTGTTCGTCGACATGGCGCCGTATCTCATCCTGGGATTCGTGCTCGCGGGCGTATTGAACCAGCTCATGAAGCCCGCTTGGCTGACGCGCCGACTCGCGCGGGACGATTTCAAGTCCGTCGCGCTCGCTTCGCTCATCGGCGCGCCGCTACCGTTGTGCTCGTGCTCGGTGCTGCCCGTCGCCGCTTCGATGCGACGCTCGGGCGCGAGCAAGGGTGCGACGTCGTCATTCGTGATCGCGACGCCCGAGACCGGCGTCGATTCGATCCTCGTGAGCTGGGCGCTCCTCGACCCGTTTCTGACGATCGCTCGACCGCTGGGAGCGCTGGTGTCCGCGATGGGAGCAGGATCGGTCGTGAACTGGCTCGTGCGACGCGGGCTCGACGAGACGCCGCGCGCGCCCGCCGAAACCGCACCGAGTGCCGCAGCGTGCGGCGATCGCGATCACGCCCACGCGGAGCACGCGCACACCGCGCCGGCTCCTACACGTGACGTCGCTCGCGCGGAAGGGTGGTTGCCGCGCGTCGTCCGCTACGCGTTCGTCGACATGCTCGACGATTTGATGCCTTCGATGATCCTCGGCATCGTGCTTTCGGGTTTGATCGCGACCGTGATTCCCGCGGAGCTCTTCATGTCGCCATGGGCGCACGGGTTCTCCGGCCTCGTCTTGATGCTCGTGGTCGGCATCCCGGTGTACGTGTGCGCCGCGGCTTCGACGCCGATCGCGGCCGCGCTGATCCTCAAGGGGATGAGCCCCGGCGCAGCGTTCGTCTTTCTTCTCGCGGGCCCGGCCACGAACGCCGGGTCGCTCGTCGTGCTGTCCCGCGTGCTCGGCGGCCGCGTCGTCGTCGTGCAGACGATCGCGCTGGCGGTGATCACGCTCATGCTCGGCTGGCTGGTCGACCAGCTCTATCCGCTGCTCGGGCTGACGGCCTCCGCATCGGTCGGTCAGGGGGCGGCCCATCTGCCCGAATGGATCTCGCAGGCGTCCGCGCTGGCGCTCGCCCTCTTGATGGGCATCTCCCTGCTGCGCACGCGCAGCGCGCTACCCGATTTGACCGTCGCGCCTTGAGAACCGCGCGATAAACTCCGCGCCCTTTCCAAGCAGGAGCCCCATGGCAGCCCCCTCCCATCTCGTCGCCGCAGGCAAGGTCGTCTCGATCCACTACACGCTGACCGACGACGCGGGCGTCACGATCGACAGCTCGCAAGGCGGCGCGCCGCTCGCGTACTTGCACGGTGCGGGCAACATCGTTCCGGGCCTCGAATCCGGAATCGCCGGACGCGGGATCGGCGATCACTTCAGAGTCGACGTCGCACCGGAGAATGGATACGGAGTGCGCAACCCGAAAGGCATCGATCGTGTCCCGCGCGACGCGTTCCCGCCCGACATCGAGCTCGAGCCCGGGATGCAGTTCAGCGCCGAGAACGAGCGCGGAGACGTCGTCACGACGTGGATCCACAGCGTCGAAGGCGATCACGTCACGATCGACTTGAACCATCCGCTGGCCGGCAAGACGCTCCACTTCCAGGTCACCGTGGCGGCCATTCGCGACGCCACGCGCGAGGAGATGACGCACGGACATCCGCACGGCCCGGGAGGTCATCACCATTGACGAGCAGCCGAACCGCCGTCGTCGATCGCGCGACGCGCACCTCGACAATGAAGCGCGCTACATCTGCGGCGCGTGCGGTGAGGAAATCGTCATCCCGTTCGATCCGTCGGCCGGCGCGAGCCAGCGCTACGTCGAGGATTGTCCCGTCTGCTGCCACCCGAACGTGATCACGGTGGAGATCGACGAGGACGGCGACGTGCGCGCGTGGGGCGAAGCCGAGTAATCGGGCCCGCACCGAGCTTGCACGGTGCGCAGCGCCGGACGGTTCACGCGCTCGTCGCCGCGTCGAGCTCGAAGTGCAGGAGCCGGCACTCCAGCGCGCCGTTTTTGCACGCGAGCGTGCGCTCTGGACGCAGCCCGAGTTCGCGCTCGAGCCGCGGATTACCGCTCAGAATCGACGCATGGAAGCCCGCGCAACGCTCGCGCAGGATCCGCCCGAACTCCCCATAGAGGCGCACGAGACTGCGTTCGTCGCCGATGCGCTCTCCGTACGGCGGGTTCGTCACGATCCATGCGTTCCATCCGCGTTTCGGCCGGAACTCCGCCAGCGGCCGGGCCTCCAGTTGGATGCGTCCTGAGAGACCCGCTGCTTCGACGTTCTCGATCGCGCCCGTTACGGTTTGCGCGTCGGCGTCGCTCCCTTGGAGGATGAGTTTGCGCGGGAACGCGGGCGCGCGCAGGGCTTCGTCACGGACCGCTCGCCAGGATGACGCGTCGTGATTCTTCCAGCGTTCGAAGCCGAATCGCTCGCGGAACGCTCCCGGCGGTGTTCCGCTCGCGATCAGCGCAGCCTCGATCAAGATCGTTCCCGAACCGCAGAACGGATCGAGCAACGGCGCGCGCCGGTCCCAACCGGAGTCGAGGACGATCGCCGCGGCGAGCGTCTCCGCTAGCGGCGCGCGCCCCTGGAAGCGCCGCCAGCCGCGCTTGTGCAGCGAGCCTCCCGACGTGTCGACGAGCAGCGTGCATCGATCGCGGAACAGGTGCGCGTGGATCGCGAGGTCCGGCTCTACCTTGTCGACGGACGGCCGCACGCCGTGGCGTTCGCGGAACTGATCGACGACCGCGTCCTTGATCCGCTGTGCCGCGAAGAGCGAGTGATCGATGCCCGACTCTTTCGTCTGCGCGTCGACGACGAATTGGCCGTCGGCCGCAAGGAACCTCGACCAGTCGACCGCCGTGGCTCCGGCGTAGAGCGCGTCGGCGCTGCGCGCTTCGAAGCGCGCGACGCGCATCAGCACGCGCACCGCGGTGCGCAGCCACAGGTTCGCGCGCCACGCGTCCTCGAGCGTGCCGTGGAAGAGCACACCCCCGACCTGCTGCTCCGCCTTCGCGAAGCGCAGCGCCTTGACCTCGCCGAACAAGATGCGTTCGAGACCGGGGGCACAGGTGACGAAAAAGATCTCGCGCTGGGTCAAGGGGCGTCGTCCTGGGGTGCGCGAGTCGCGGGGCGCGGGCGAGCATGGTAGAAAAACGACACGGCCCACAGGCGCCACGCGCGCAGATTCCCATGCTCCAAGCCCTCACAATCACCCTCGCGATCGCGGGCACGATCCCGCAATCGAACGCCGGCGCGGCGACGAAGCCCGCTGCGACCAAGCCGGTCGCAACCGCCGAGCTCGCCGCGGTCCAGCGCATCGTCGTGATCGGTTCGAGCGTCTCCGACGGATTCGGCCTCGAAGACGACGTCGGCGTGAAGACCACGTTCGCGGACATCGTCAGCGCGACGCTGAAGGCGGCGCATGCGCCGGTGCGATCGACGACGAACGCGATGTTTTTCCTCTCGCCCGACGCCTCCGGTGCCGGGTTGATCAAGACGGCGGCCGACGTCGAGCCGACCCTGGTCGTCGCGATCGACTATCTCTTCTGGTTCGGGTACGGCGCGCTTCCGAACGACGAGGCTCGGCTGGCGCTGCTCGATCGCGGTTTGAAATCGCTCGAGACCTTCCAGTGCCCGGTGCTCGTCGGCGATTTTCCCGACATGAGCTTGGCGCTCGACGTGAAGGACAACCCGCTGCCCTTGCTCTCCACGGCACAGGTGCCGGCGCCCGAGACCTTGGAGAAGCTCAACCGCCGCGTGCGCGCATGGGCGATCGAGAACCCGCGTCGGATCGTCGTGAAGGTTTCGGAGCTCGTGCGCCGACTCCGCGCCAACGAGGAGTTCGCGCTGCGGCGGAACACGTGGTTCCAAGGCTCGCTCGAATTCTTGCTGCAGAAGGATCGGCTCCATCCGACGCTGCAAGGCTCGATCGCGGTCTGGATCCATGCGCTCGATGAGCTCGTGCGCGCGGAGCCGGGTATTCCCGAGTCGGCGTTCGTGTGGGACGCGAAGGAGATTTGGCGCGTCGTCTACAACTCGAAGGAAGCGGAGCGGCAAGCTCTCGCGCAGCAGAAGCTCGACAAGCTGATCAGGGAGCGCGCGCCGCCGCCCGAGCCGCCTCCGCCGCCGCCCGGCACGATCAAGAAGCCGCGCGACGGTTAAGGACGACTCGCGGACTACTTCGCCGCCGCGATCTTCTTGAAGTTCGCGGCCGGATCCTTCTCGAAGGTGCGCACGCACGCCCGGCAGCACAAGCGCACGAGCTGCGTTCCGTACAGATAGTCGAACGGTTCCATGCTCGGATCGCCGCTGAGCGGTTCGTCGCTCACGACGCAGGTCTTGAGCGGATAGCTCGCGATCTGCGCGTCGATCAGCGCCTTGTCGACCTTGACCATCGCGCTCTTCGGATCCTTCGTGAACTGCGCGACCGCGTCGGCGTTCGCCAAGCGCACCAGGCGCGTGCCGTACACGTGATCGACGGCGCCGGCTCCGAGAGTCTCACCCGTCACCGGACAAGTCTTCAGCGGGTACGTCGGTTTCTGAGCCGCGACGACCGCCTCGTCGATCTTGCGCAGCGCCGCCGACGGATCCTTCGTGATCGGCGCGACGCAGTCGGCGCAGCACAGACGGATGAGCCGGCCGTTTGCGACTTGTTCGATCGGCGCACCGTCCTTGCCGAGCTCGTGGCCGCTGATCACGCAGGTCGTCAGCGGGTACGAGGGCTTCTGCTCGCGGATGACTTCCTTGTCGGCGGGCTTCGCCTTTTCGTCGGCGGTCTTTTCCGGCGCGCGTTGCTGTGCCGTCGGTTTCACGGGTGTTTGCGGCGCGGCGGACACGAGGAGTGCGCTCGAGAAAGCGATGGCGAGGATGCTCAGATTCTTCATGACAGTAGAGTTCGCGGGAGTGCGGGTGAGGACTTGGAGTCGACTTGACTGCGCACCGAGGGTATCAGAGCGCTGCGGGAGCTGTGCAAGAGGGGACGCCGCCTTGCGATGGGAAGCAATGAAGGGACGCGATTGAGCCGGGATCAGGCGAGCGCGTCCGAACAGACGCCGGTCTCCACGGCGTCCCCAGCGCCCGCGCTTGCCGCCCGTTGGAAGCGTCCGCTGCGCGTCGTGTGGTGCGCCCTAGCGATCCTGGCGGGCACGCTGATCCTCACCGTGGTCTGGTTCGCGCGCCTGCCGTTCGTCGCTTCCCATCCAGCTCGCCGCCGCGACTGGCGCGGGATCGTGTTTCGCGCCTGGGCTCGCTGGTGTCTCGCCTGCGGCGGAGTGCACGCGCACGTTTCGGGCTCGCCGCCCGCGGCGCCATGCGTCTTCGTCTCGAACCACTTCGGCTACATCGACATCATGGTCCTCGCGTCGAGGATGAACTGCATCTTCCTGTCGAGCGACGACGTCGGCCGCATCCCGTTCTTGGGTTCGATGGCGCGGTCGTTCGGCACGGTGTTCATCGATCGCCAGCAGAAGCGCGACCTGCCCGCGGTCGCGCGCGCTCTCGGCGAGGCACTGGACCGCGGCGAGATCGTCGTGCTCTTTCCGGAGGGAACGAACTCGCGCGGCGATCGCGTCCAGCGATTTCATCCAGCGCTTCTGCAGATCGCGGTCGAGCGCGGCGCACCGGTCGCGTGGGCCACGCTGCGCCATGCGACGGGGCGCAATGACGTCCCTGCGTCTCGCTCGGTGTGTTGGGTCGATGCGCCTCTTTGGAAGCACATGCTCGGCTTCCTCGCGCTCGAGCGCATCGACTCGACGCTGATCTTCGGCAGCGGGACGCTGCGCGGAAGCGATCGCAAGGTGCTGGCGCGCGAGCTCGAAGAGCGTGTCGCCGCGCAGTTCACGCCGATGACGTGACGACGAGACGGGCGACGAGACGCGAACGCGGACGAGCGACGATCGCTACTGCTGCCGCGAGCGCACCGGACAACCGTACGGACGTGTCTCGCGCGTCACCGGGGAGTGGCCCGACTTGAGATCGGCGACGGCGCCCTCGACGTAGTTCGACTTCGCGATGTCGCCGCTCACCTTGCCGAGCGGCGCGTTGTCGAGCGCACCGCGGTACACGAGCTTGCCGCGCGCGTTGATCACGAACAGCTGGGGTGTCGTCTTGACGCCGTACGCACGCGCGACCTCGCCGTTCGGGTCGAAGAGAAGCGGCGACTGCGAGCCGTGCTTCGTCATGAACTCGCGGTTGAATTCGACGGTTCCGGCTTTCTGATCGGGGAGCTCCGAATTGATCGTGAGCCACACGACGCCCTTGCGCTTCATGTCCGCGGGAAGCGTCTTCAGCGGACCCGCATCGTAGGCGTAGCGACAGTGCTCGCACGTCGGCGACATCCACTCGAGCACGACGATCTTGCCTTGCGAGCGCGCGAGCGAGACCGGCTTGCCACCGAGATCGTTCAGGGTGAAGTCAGGGGCGATCTCGCTGAGTTCCGCTTTCGATCCGGGGACGGTGAGTCCGGTGATCTTGGTCGCGGGCGGATTCTGTGCGCTACCCGAGATCGCGAGGGGCGCACCGAGCGTCGCATCCGAGTAGGACCTGTGGACCGCCGCTGTTCGCGAATCGAGCGCCGATCCGCACGCCGCGAACACCGCGAGCAGGGCTGCGCCGGAAATCATCCAGCGTGTCCACGCGAGCATCGTCCGTCCCGAGGCAGCGCTCATGGCAGATCAATGGCCCTTCTGCGTGCTCGACGCGCGTTTCGGGAACGGAAGGCCGAGTTCGAACGACTGAGCGCCCGCTGCGCTGCGGATGTGAACGATGCCGTCGACGATCACGAGCTCGGGCGGCGGTTCACCGAGCCGCGCCGGCTCGATCGTGAACTCGAGCTCGAGCTTCCCGGCGTTCCCTTCGCGCACGAAGCTCTGGTGTTTGAGATGGACGACGTCGCTCACGCGCGGAAAGAACTCGATCTCCGTGCTCTCCGGGACGAGGAGCGCGAGCACGTGCCGGTCCTCGTTCGACGACCAGTGCGTCGTCGCGCGCTCGTTGTGCGTCCAGGGCTTCGGCAACTGCGCGCGCCACTCCGCGAAGAGCTTGTCGTTCGCGGGCTGAGCGGCGCTCTCGCGCGGAGCGACGGGCAGTGTCAGCTCCATCGTGCTCGAGCCCGGCAGGCAGATCTCGATGCACGCGAGCCATCGACCTTCGATCTCGAAACGCACGGGTGTGCTGGCGGCAAGTTTTTCCGGAGCGACGACGTCGCGCAGGAGCACGAGCTCGCGGTGGTGCACGAACGTGATGATGTCGCCCTCCTGTTCGTGTCGCTCGGGCGTGGGGAAGCGCGTCGGTCCGATCTCGAATCCAGCAGGACCGCGCACGTCGACGCGGGTCGCCAGGCCGCTGTCGCCCGGGTTCTCCCAGTAGATGTGCCAACCACGCTCGATCTTCATGCGCACGCCCAGGGTGAATCGTTCGCCGGGCCGGATGGCGCTTCTATCGGCGAAAACTTCCATCGCGACGAGTCGATCGCCGTCCTGCGCCGCGTCTTCCTGAACCATCGAAACCGTAGCAGGGGCGAGCACGGCAGCGCTGCACAGAGAAAGGAGAGAAGGAATCATGCTGGTCACGGATTCACGAGGCGGGGGGCCGTCGATCCTAGCCCCGGGCGGCGCGCGATGCAGCCGGGATGTCCAATGAGCCCGAAGACGTCTAGCCGCCGACCGTCGAATCGTTCCATGTGGCGCATCGCACGCGGTCGATCGTCGCTCGCACACGTCCTGCACCGCGCTATCATCGCGCCCGTGGCCGGACGCAAGCGATACAGCGTGATTCGCGATCCCGTGCACGGCGACGTGTACCTGACGCACGAGGAGCTGCGCATCCTCGACACGCGTTCGATGCAGCGGCTGCGCGGGATCAAGCAGCTCGGAACCGCGTACCTGGTATTCCCGGGCGCCGTGCACACGCGCTTCGATCACTCGATTGGCAGCTTGCACATGGCGGCCCGAATGATCGACGCCGTGAACCTGTCGGTCGAGCTCGATCCGGCCGGCTGCATCAGCGTCCCCGAGGAAGAAGCGCGCGTGATCCGCATCGCGGCGCTCGTCCACGACATCACGCACATTCCATACGGACACAGCATCGAGGATCAGGACGGGCTCTTCGGGAGGCACGACGGCGCCGAGCGCTTCCAGCGCATGTTGTCGGACGCGACGCCGGTCGGGCGCGTGTTGAAAGAGCTCGACGTGGCGAACGAGGTGCTCGCGATCCTCGGCGCGGCCGAAGGACGGCGCAACGTGCCGCCGTACTGGTCGCAGATCGTGGGCGGCACGATCGCGTCGGACATCTTGGACTACCTGGCGCGCGACGCGTACTTCACGGGCCTGCGCATGTCGGTCGATCCGCGCGTGATGAGCTACTTCAAGATCGATCGCGTCAGCGGGAACCTCTACATCGACCTGTCGAAGCACGATCTCCTGCGCGAGGACATCCTGTCGGAGGTCGTGCGCTTGCTCGAGGCGCGCTACTACTTCTCCGAGCGCGTGTACTACCACCACGCGAAGGTCGCGTCGGGCGCTCTGATCGCGCGCGCGGTCGAGCTCGCGCTCGCAGCGGGCGCGGTGAAGGAAGCGGATTTCTACGACCAGACCGACGCATCGGTGCTCGACCTTTTGCAGCGCGCGGTGGCGAAGTCGGAGAAGAACGTGCGCGAGCGCGTTCGAAACCTCGTGCAACGCTTCGAGAACCGGGAGCTCTACAAGCGCGCGTGTGTGTTCCCGCGCTACGAGAACGAAGCCGTGCAGGAGGATCTAGTCCAGCGCTACTTCGCGACGGGCGGATCGAAAGCGCGGCTCGACGCCGAAACACGCATCACGGATCTCGTGCGGTTCGCAACCGGGCAGACGGTCGACGTGATCGTGTACTGCCCGGCGAAGAAGATGCAGCTCAAGGAAGCGCACATGCACGTGCGCTGGCCGGGCGTGAGCGGCGTGGCACCGCTATCGAAATACGCCGCACGCGTGCCGCGGCTCGCGGATCTCGAGCGTTCGTACCGCGACCTGTGGAAGTTCTACGTGTTCGCGGACACGAGCGACCCGGCGATTCTTCAGTCAGTGCAAGACGTGGCACGCCAAGAGTTCAGCGGCGCGCAGAACGCGTACAGCGTGGCTGCGCAGGAAGGGTCGCGTAGCAGCATGAGCCAGACGTGAAAGCGCCCGGCTCGCGTCATCCATCGCGCCAGCGCGCTGCGGGGGCGAGTGCGCGGAGTGTACGACGCTAGAGACGATTCCTGAAGATCGCGGCCCGCCTCCGCGCGTGTTCGCCTCAGCTCCGCGTCACTCGCTTGCCCGGTCTCGCTCTCGGCGCCGGACGCGGAATGGAGGAGTCTCCGCTCATCTCGCGGTCTCTGCGCACGTTCACTCTGCGTCCGCGAAGCGTCGTGCCGCGCAGCGCGCGGATGACGTCCTCGGCTTGCTCGGCCGGCACTTCGACGAGCGCGAAGCGGTCCATGATCTCGATCGCGCCGATCGCGCCGCCGCTGACGCCGGCTTCGTTCGCGATCGCGCCCACGAGGTCGCCCGGTCGCAGTCCGTCGAGTCGTCCGATGCCGACGAAGAGGCGCGCCGTGTCCCAGCGCTGCGGGCGCGGCCCTTCGCGCGGTCCCGCGCCGATCGGAGCGTCGCTCGACCGGTCGCGTGCTCCGAACGGCGTGCGCGCGTCCTTGCGCGGAAACTCGCGGCGCGGTGCGGGCTCGATCACCACGTCTTGTTCCTCGGCGCGCGCGCCGGCTTCGTTGTGGCCACGCTCGTGCGCCATTTTCAACGCGGCTGCGGCGACGTCCATCGGATCGAGCTCGGTCGCGAGCTCTTCGACGACGCTTCGAAACTGGTCGAGCTCGCCGGCCAGCACCGTTTCACGCAGCGTGGCGCGCGTCAGCTCGAGTCGCCGATTGCGCAGATCCGCGACGGTCGGAATCGTCGCGACGGTGATGTTCTGCCCGGTGGCTTGTTGGATGTTGCGCAGGAGCCGGTGCTCGCGCGGCTCGACGAACGTGATCGCCACGCCCGTGCGTCCCGCGCGTCCCGTGCGGCCGATGCGGTGCACGTAGGCGTCCGGCTCGGAGGGCACGTCGTAGTTGACCACGTGCGAGATGTGCTCGATGTCGAGGCCGCGCGCGGCGACGTCGGTCGCGATCAAGAGATCGGCCTTGCCGCCGCGGAAGCGCTTCATCACGCGGTCGCGCTGGTCCTGCGCGAAGCCGCCGTGCAGCGCCTCGGCGCGGTAACCGTGCGCGTTCATCGCTTCCGTGAGCTCGTCCACTTCGAGGCGCGTGCGACAGAAGACCAGCGCCGACGTCGGCGTCTCCATGTCGAGCACGCGGCCGAGCGCGCTCTGCTTCTGCGCGCGCTGCACGACGTAGGCGACCTGGCGCACTTTCGGCGTGGCGCCGGCCTTCGTGCGCTGGTGCGCGATCGCGATGCGCACGGGATTCGTGAGGTGCTTGCCTGCGATCGCCAGGATGCGCGGCGGCAACGTGGCCGAGAACAGCGCCGTCTGACGGCCGGCGGGCGTGCCCTTCAGGATCGCTTCGATGTCGTCGGCGAAGCCCATGTCGAGCATCTCGTCGGCTTCGTCGAGCACGAGCATCTGAATGCCGTCGAGCTTGATCGTGCCGCGTTGCAGGTGATCGAGCGCGCGACCGGGGGTCGCGACGACGATCTCGACGCCGCGTTTCAACGCGCGCAGTTGCAAGCCGATCGACTGTCCGCCGTAGATCGGCAGCACGGTCGCGTGCTTCTCCTTGCCGTAACCGTGGATTGCTTCGGCGACCTGCATCGCGAGCTCGCGCGTCGGCACGAGGACGAGCGCGCGCGGACGGCCGGGCTCCGCTTTTCCGTCGGCCACGCGCTGGATCAACGGCAGCGCGAAGGCGGCGGTCTTGCCGGTGCCCGTTGCGGCCTGACCCAAGAGATCGCGTCCGGCCAGCAGAGGCGGAATCGCTTCGCGCTGGATGGGAGTGGCTTCCTCGTAACCGAGGGTGGCGAGCGTCGTGAGCAGCTCGGGGACGATTCCGAGCGCGGCGAAGCCGGTGGGTGTGTCGGACGGCGGTGTGGGATTGGGCATAGCGGCGTTCGTTTTCGTGATGACGAACATTACAGGTTCGCACAGTTGCGCCGAAAGCGCGACAGGCATGTTCGCCACGGCGCCGTTTTTTCGATCACAGGGCTCGAGATCGTGCTGCTGAGGGGCGGTCGAATGGGATGTGGTCCTCGCGCCCTCCACCGGTCCAACCTCTAAACTCACCGTCGTGTTCAAGGACGTCGTCGAGGTTCGCCATACAGGCGGCCACAAGCTCTGGATGCGCTTCCGCGATGGCGCTTCCGGCGCAGTGGACTTGTCGAAAGCGCTCGCGTTCGACGGGGTGTTCGGGCCGCACGCGCTGCCCGAGTGCGTGAGCGCGAGCGGCACTCAAGCCCGCCGCGCCCAGCGCAGCTTGGCGGGGGACGAGCGCGGGTTCGCGCGCCGTTCCGCTGGAGTCGCGCGGATCACTTCGTCGGCGACGGCGGCGTAGAGTCGATCGCGCAGACCCTGCTGGAAGGACTTCTTCACGCGCCGGTCCTCGCCCGAGTGGAACGTGATGAGCGCTGCGCGACCGCCAGGGCGCAGACACTGCGGGAGCTGGCGCAGCAGCGCGTCGAGCGCTCCGAACTCGTCGTTGACTTCGATGCGCACGGCCTGGAACACGCGCCGGATGGACAGGTCCGCCTCACCGGCCTCGGTCCGCTGCGGTAGCGCCGCGTGGACCGCGCGCGCGAGCTCGAGCGTCGTGTGCAGTGTTCCGCGCTGCGCGACGAGAGCCTGTGCGATGCGGACAGCGTGCGGCTCGTCGGCGTCGTCGTTCAGCGCGGTGGCGAGTTCTTCGAGCGAGGCACGCGCGAGCCACTGCGCCGCCGAGAGCCCGCGCCCGGGATTCATGCGCATGTCGAGCGGCGCGTCGAGCTTGAAAGTGAAGCCGCGCGCAGGATCGTCGATCTGCATCGACGAGACGCCCAGGTCGACGAGCACGAAGTCGGCGCCGTCGCTCCAGCCCACGGATTGAAGCGCCGCCGAGAGGCCGGCGAAGTTCGTGCGTTGCACGAGTAGGGCGCGCTCGTCGTAGCCAGCGTTGCGCAAGCGTGCCTGGGTCTTCGGAAGCTCGAGCGGATCGACGTCGAGTGCGAGCAGCTCGCCGCCGGGCGCGAGCCGCGCGAGCACGTGCGCGGCATGTCCGCCGAAGCCCAGCGTCGCGTCGACGCCGCGCTCGCCGGGCTGCGGCGCGAGCGCCGTGAGCACTTCCTCGACCAGGATCGGCACGTGCGATCCGGCCGGCGTCATGCCGCGACTGCGCACGTGCTCGACGAGCTCGGGGAACTGCTCCGGTGCGCGCTCCTTGTACTTCTCGGCGAAGCTCTGCGGGTGCGTGCCGCGGTAGCGCGCGCGGCGCCGATGGGCGGGCGAAGGATCCGGCGCGGACTCGGGCATGGGAGTACGGTACCAGTGGGCTCAACGCACGGGGACGGACACCGGGCTGGCGAGCTCCTCGCCCGGGTTCACGAAGCGCTCGGCTTCGAAGCGGTACTGCCGATCGTGCAGCTCCTTGTAGCGCCCGTTCTTCGCCAAAAGCTCCGCGTGCGTGCCGCGCTCGACGATCGCGCCGGATTCCATCACGAGGATCTGGTCGGCCGACCGAATCGTCGACAAGCGGTGCGCGATCACGAACGTCGTGCGGCTCTTGCGCAGCGTCTGCAAGCCGTCTTGGATCAGCGCTTCGCTCTCGCTGTCGAGGCTCGACGTGGCCTCGTCGAGGATCAGGATCCTCGGCTTCGCGAGCAACGCGCGTGCGATCGCGACGCGCTGGCGTTGTCCGCCTGAGAGCTTGATCCCGCGTTCGCCGACGATCGTGTCGTAGCCCTTCTCGAAGTTCTTCACGAACTCGTCGCAGTGCGCGACGGCGCACGCGGCTTCGATTTCGGTGCGCGAGGCGCTCGGCCGCGAGAAGCCGACGTTCTCCGCGATTGTGCCGTCGAACAAGAAATTGTCTTGGAGGACGACGCCGAGGTGGCTGCGGTAGTCGCGCAGTCGCAGCTGCGCGAGGTCGCGCCCGTCGACGGTGACGCGGCCTGACAGCGGCCGGTTGAACGCCATTACGAGCCCGACCAGCGTGCTCTTGCCCGCGCCGCTCGAGCCGACGAGCGCGGTCGTCGTGCCGGCCTTCGCTCGGAACGTGATGTCTTTCAAGACCGGCTTGCCGGCGTCGTACTCGAACGACACGTTCTCGAAGGCGATGTCGCCGTCGACGTGCGGGAAGGGCTCGCGCTCGGCGTCGTGTTCGTCCTCCGCGGCGACCGCTCGGATCTCGCGGATCCGATCGAGGCCCGCGAAAGCTTCGCTGATCTGCGTTCCGATCGAGGCGATCTGCACGACCGGGCCGACGACCATCCCGATGAAGACCAGGTACATGACGAAGTCGCCCAGCGTCATGTCGCCGTCGAGGATCGCGCGGCCGCCGACGATCGTCATCAATCCACCGATCAATCCGACCGCCGCGGTCGACACCGCCGTCGTCATCGAGATGCCCATCATCGAACGGCGGATGTTGTCGAAGAGCCGATCGACGTTGTCGCTGAAGACGCGCTGCTCTTGCGGCTCGGCGACGTAGGCCTTGACGACGCGCACGCCGCCGAGCGTCTGGTTCAAACGGCCCGTGATCTCACCCTGGATCTTGCCGCGTTCGCGGAACAACGGGCGCAGCACTTTGAACGCCCACGACATCGCACCGCCGAACGCCGCCAGCACGACGACGATCGCGAGCGTGAGCTTCCAGTTGAGATAGAAGAGCACGCCCAGGCCGAGGATCGCCGACACGACGCCGCCGACGAGCTGCACGAGCCCGGTGCCGACGAGGTTCCGGATGCCCTCGGCGTCGTTCATGATCCGCGAGATCAGGACGCCGGTCTGCGTCGAGTCGAAGTAGCGCACGGGCAGACGGCTGACGTGCGCTTGCACGAGCTTGCGCATGTCGTTGATCGCGCGCTGCGCGGCGACGCCGAGCACTTGACTCAGCCCGTACCCAGTGACCGCCTGGATGATCGTCGCGACGCCGCCCGCGATCGCGATCGGCCACAGGAGCTCGACGCGCCGTTTGCCGATCACCTCGTCGATCAAGATCTTCGAGGTCGCGGGGAGCACGAGGCCGACGAGTCGGCTCACGAGCATCAGCGCGAGGCCGAGCGCGAGGCGATTCTTGTGCACCGCGACGAGTTCGCGCGTTTCGCGCCAGCTCTCGGAGAGCTTCAGACGCTTCTTCTTGGGTTGCTCTTCCATCGTGCGCGGCGCGGCGTGTTGGGATTCTACGCGCCCGTGCGGTGGCGCCAAACGGCGTGAAAGTCGATCGCGCTACGATTCAACCTGCGTATGCTGGCGCGAGTCGCCGATCGAATGCTCCGCGTCGCGCTGCAACCGATGGCGACACGCGCCGCATGAAAGCCGCTCCTCCGCAAGCGCCCGACGCCGTGCTCGGACCGCTGCACGAGTTTCTGCGCAAGGAATCCGCCGGAGGCCTGATCCTCATGGCGGTCGCCGTGCTCGCGCTTCTCGTCGCGAACTCACCGCTGGCCGCGCGTTACACGTCGCTGCGAGAGCTTCCGCTGGTCGTCGGAGCCGGCGAGTTCGTGATCGCGAAGCCGCTGCTCCTGTGGATCAACGACGGGCTGATGGCCGTGTTCTTTTTGCTGATCGGCCTCGAGCTGAAGCGGGAGCTGCTCGAAGGGCACCTGTCGAGCTGGCGCACCGCGAGCCTGCCCGCGTTCGCCGCGACGGGCGGGATGCTCGTGCCGGCTTTGATGTACGCCGCCTTCAACTGGCGGGATCCCGTCGCATTGCAGGGCTGGGCGATTCCGACGGCGACGGACATCGCGTTCGCTCTCGGCGTGCTGTCGCTGCTCGGAGATCGAGTGCCCGCGGCGTTGAAGGTACTTCTATTGAGCGTGGCGATCTTCGACGACTTGGGCGCGGTCGTCGTGATCGCGGCGTTCCACACCGCCGACCTGTCGTGGCTCTCGATCTTTGTCGCGCTCGGTTTGATCGCAGTCTTGGCGGGTCTCAATCGCGCGGGCGTGACGAAGCCGGCCGCGTACCTGTGGATCGGTGTTCCGCTGTGGGTCGCCGTGCTCAAGTCCGGCGTGCACGCGACGCTGGCCGGCGTCGTGCTCGCGATGTTCATTCCCCTCCGTGGCGCGCATGGCTCGTCGAGCGGGGAGACGTCGCCCCTGCGCCGGCTCGAGCACGCGCTCCATCCGTGGGTTGCGTTCGGGATCCTGCCCGTGTTCGCGTTCGTCAACGCCGGGGTCTCGATCGGCGGGCTTACGTGGCGCGACGCGAGCCATCCTGTCGCGCTCGGAATCGTCGCGGGACTCCTCATCGGGAAGCAGCTGGGCGTGTTCGCTTTCTGCTGGCTCGCGACGCGCGTTGGACTGGCTGCCCTTCCCGCAGGCGTCGGCTGGCGACAGATCCACGGCACGGCGCTCTTGTGCGGGATCGGATTCACGATGAGCCTGTTCATCGCATCGCTCGCGTTCGAGCACGGCGGCGCCGCGTTCGCCAACTTGGATCGACTCGGAATCCTCGCCGGCTCGGCGGTTTCCGGTGCGCTCGGGTACTTCGTGCTGCGCTCCGCGATCCCCAACCGGCGCTAGTGTCCGGACTCAGGACGCTAGCGGCGAACCGGCCGCGTCGCGATCTTCGGCGTCCGCTTGGCGAGGAACGATCCCATGCGCGTCAGCGCCTTCTCGATCTTGTCCACCGACGTCGCGTACAAGAGGCGCACGTGCTCGTCGACGCTGAACGCGGAACCCGGCACGACGGCCAGGTTCTGCTCCTCGAGCAGGTCCTCGCAGAAACCACTCGACCCGCGCGCGTCGAGATAGGGCGCGACGTTCGGGAACGCGTAGAACGCGCCGCGCGGCCAGGGCACTTCGAGACCGAGCTTGCGCAGGCCCCCGATAATCACGCCGCGGCGGCGGTCGAACTCCGCGCACATCGCCTCGACTTCGCGCGGTTCACTCGAGAGCGCGGCTTCGAACGCAGCTTGCGAGATCGCGTTCGGACAGCCGGTCAACTGACTGTGGACGCGCGCCACCGCGGCCGCGATCTCTTTCGGCGCCGCCAGGTATCCAATGCGGTAGCCCGTCATCGCGAACGTCTTGCTCGCGCCGTCGACGATCACCGTGCGTGCGCGCGCGCTGGCGCCGATCGACGCGGGGCTGTAATTCGGCTCGCCTTCGTACACGAGGCGCCGGTAGATCTCGTCCGAGATGATCCACAGGTCGTGCTTCTCGGCCAGCGCCGTGATCGAACGCACTTCGCCTTCCGTCATCACGTAGCCCGACGGATTGCAGGGCGAGTTGATCAGGATGCCGCGCGTCTTCTTCGTGATCGCCCGTGCGATGGCGTCGAGATCCGGACCGCAATCGGCACGCGAGGTCACCTCGACCGGAACGCCGCCGGCGTAGCGCACGATCTCGGAGTAGCTCACCCAAGCGGGGAGAAGGAGCAGCACCTCGTCGCCCGGCTCGATCAGCGCGAGCGCGGCCCCCGAGAGCGCGTGCTTGCCGCTGTGGCAGATCGTGATCTCCGCCGGCGTGAACTCGACGGAGCGCGTCTTCGATACATGGGCGGCCACCACCTTGCGCAAGCTCAGCGTGCCTTCGGCCGGCGTGTAACGCACGTTGCCGCCGCGCACGGCCGACGCGGCCGCGGTCTGCACGACCTCGGGCGCGTTGAAGTCCGGTTCGCCGACCGACATGTTGATGATGTCGCGCCCTTCGGCGATCAGTGCCTTCGCCCGCGTGTCGAGCGCGATCGTGGTCGAGAGAGACAATCCAGTCGCGCGGCGATTCGGTCGCATCGCCTGATTCTCGGCGTCTCGTGCGTGAGATCAAGACTGCGCTCGCGCGGAAGATCGTCCGGGCCCGCTCGTCAGCCGCCGTCTCACACCGCTTCGCCTGGGGCGGTTGCCTTTGATCGTGAAACCGCGCTCCGGTTTCGGTACCAACGACTCCCGCTCATGAGCCTGAAGTCCCGATTCCTGCGGATCGCGTTGATCGCGCTCCTCGTCCTCTTCGCCGCGGGGTACTTCACGTTCTCGACGCTCCTCTACAGCCCGACCGAGAGCGACCTCGAGGCGGATGTGGCGGTGCTGATCCCGCGCGACGTCGACTTCTATGTCGCCAAGGCAGAGATCGGCGAGCTCTTCGACCCGTTTCCGCACCTCGCCGTGCTGAAGCGGCTCGAGAAGCATCCGGGGTGGCAGGCGTGGGCCGGCTCGCCAGAGTGCGCGACGCTCCTGCAGGAGTCCCAGTTGGCCGCGTCGATGGCCGAGCTCGAGACGCTCGCCAAGCAGCTGCCCCTCGGACTCGAGCCGCAGGAGATCTTCGGCGGCCGCGATCTCGCCGCGGCGGGCTATTTCAAAGGCCGTGAGCTGGGCGCCGCCGATTGGGCGGTGTACGGGCGCGCGAACTGGGCCGGCAAGCTCGCCGCGGCGCTGCTGCGCTATCCCAAGTTGCTGGGACTCGAGAAGCAGGGGATCACGGCGACCGTCGAGGAGACGTACGTGAAGCTCGTCGGCGGTCAGCTCCCGCGCGAGCTCTTCGTCACGCGCGTGCAGGATGTCGTCGTGGTCGCCACGAAGGTCGAGCTCGCGCGCGCGGCGCACGACCTCGCGGCCAAGGGCTTCGCCGATTCGTTCCACCAGAGCGCCGCGCACTTCGACCACATCCAGAACGCGAATCGCAACGCGGAGAAGGACGAGTTCGAGGTCTACGTCAACACGCGCAAGCTGTTCGACAACCTGAAGATCTCCGGCGCGTGGCCGGATCCGAAGAGCCAGGACTTCTTCCCCGCGTTCTTCGGACGACTCTTCCAGCTCGGTTCGGTCAAGGAGGTGATCGGCGTCCTCGGCATCGACGACGGCGCCGCGGTCGACCTCCACGGTGGTTTCTCGTCCGAGCAGATCAGCGAGGACCAGCGCCGTCTGTACCGGACGCGCGGCTTCGATCAGAACCAGCTGCTCGGCGAGGCGGGCCGGCTCGCGCCGGCGGACACGTCGCTGTTCGTGTACTTGCACGCCGACACGGGTGACGTGATGCGGCTGATGCTCGAGTCGTTCGAGCCGGCGCTGAAGACGAACCTGGAGGACGCGTTCCGCAACACCGGCAAGTATCAGAGCCTCGCGCAGCTCATCACGGAGCTCGACGGCGCGCTCAAGGACCGCGTCGCCGTGATCGTGCGGCCGAACGACTATCCGCCCGATCCCGATGGTCCGCCGAACGATGGACAACCGGTGCCGGCGATCGCGCTCGTGCTATGGACGCAGCGCGTCGAGACGATCAACGCGCTGCGCGAGCTGATCGGCGGGCAGGGAGTGAAGTTCGGACTGCAGGGGCGCAAGCCCGGCGAGCCAGGCTACTTCAGCAACACCGAGGCCGGGCACGACGTGCGCGAGCTGTGGTCGCGCTTCGTCCCAGGCACGGGCGTGATCGCGACCGGCAACTCCGGTGATCTCACGCTCATCACGAACTCGATCGGGATGCTCGGTCACCTGCTCAAGACGTACACGCAGGGCGGTGCGAAGTACCCGCGGCTCTCCGAGGATCCGAGTTTCGAGGCCCTCGTGCACACGTCGCTCGAACGCGCGAACGCCATGCTGTGGGTCAATCCGAGCACGGGTGCGCCGATCTTGCGCCAGACCGCTCGGCGCGTCGCCGAGGACTCGATCCGGATCGACTGGAACATGGAGCGCGCGCGCGCCGAGGAGCAAGTGATCCGCGAGTCGTTCCCGGGACAGAAGCGCGGCCAGCTCACTCCGGAGGCACAGGCGAAGGTCGACGAGATCGTCGAACCGCGGCTCAAGAGCTTGGAGGCGCGGCTGCGCGACGAGCAGGTGCCCGCGCTGATGGCCGCGCAGGAGCGCTCGATCACCTACCTCGAAGCGCTGCAGAGCGCGCTCGTGATGCTCGCGCTCGATCCGAAAGCCTTCGAGCTGTCGATCCGCGCCGTCGCGCCGCTTCCGGCGGATTGACCTCGGGGCGCGTGCGGAACCTCGGGCGCGTGCGGAAATGGTGCTCCGGACTGGAATCGAACCAGCATGGGTCGCCCCACAGGATCCTTAGTCCTGCGCGTCTGCCAATTCCGCCACCGGAGCACCTAGGCAAGACAATGCGGGCGGGGAGTCTAGGCACGTCGCGCGCACCGTGCAAGGGCGGACGGCGCCTCGCGAGGTTGACAGCTCTCGCGTTCGCGATAGCTTCTTTCGCGCCTCGAACTCAGGTGCGTCCCGTACGCTGCGACCCATGCGAAACCCCGTCGGAAATGCGTTGATCGGTCAGTCAGGCGGGCCGACGTGCGTCATCAATCAAAGCCTCGTCGGGATCGTCGAGACGTGCCTGAAGAGCAAGAAGGTCGGACACGTCCTCGGCGCGGTGCACGGGATCCAGGGGCTCCTCAAAGGACAGCTCATCGATCTGTCGCGCGAGAGCAAGAAGACGCTGGAGGCGGTTGCGACCACGCCCGCCGCCGCGCTGCGCTCCGTGCGCAAGAAGCCGACGCGGGAGGAATGCGAGGCGATCCTCGCGGCGTTCCAGAAGCACGACGTTCGCTACTTCTTCTATATCGGTGGCAACGACTCGGCCGAGACCGCGCACATCCTGAACGAGCTCGCGGTCGCCAGGGGCTACGACGTGCGCCTGTTCCACGTCCCGAAGACGATCGACAACGATCTGCGAGTCACCGATCACTGCCCGGGCTACGGCTCCGCGGCGAAGTTCGTCGCGCACGCGATCCTGGGTGACAACCAGGACAGCCGCTCGCTGCCGGGCATCAAGCTCGACGTGATCATGGGCCGCAACGCCGGGTGGCTGACCGCGGCGAGCGTCCTCGCGCGCCAGAATCCGGACGACGGCCCGCACCTGGTTTATGTGCCCGAGCGCGTGTTCGACCTCGAGCGCTTCGTCGCCGATGTCGACGGCGTGTACACGCGCCTCGGCCGCTGCCTCGTTGCGCTGTCCGAGGGCGTGCACGGCCCGAACGGCAAGTTGATCGTCGACAGCAAGGAGAAGGACAGCCACGGCAACGTACAGCTCTCCGGCTCGGGCGCGCTGGGTGACTTCCTGGCCGAGCACCTGAAGAAGCGCCTTGGTGAAAAACTCCGCGTCCGTGCCGACACATTCGGCTATCTGCAGCGCTCGTTCGCCGGCCTCTACTCCGAGGTCGACGCGCAGGAAGCGCGCGAGGTCGGACGCACCGCTGCCCGCGCTGCACTCAAGGACAGGGCGCCGCACGGCTCCGTCTCGATCGTGCGCAGGCCGAAGGACAAGTACGCGGTGGATTACGCGATCACCGAGCTCGCGCGCGTCGCCAAGGAAACGCGCCCGCTCGATCCGCAGTTCATCGCGGGCGACAACGACATCGCACCGGCCTTCCTCGACTACGTCCGGCCCCTGGTGGGCAAGCTGCCGAAGATGGCGCGCTTGTCGGATCACCCCTGGACGGCCGAGGCGAGCCGATGAGCCCCGACGAGCATCGACCCGGAGATCCGGCGAGCGCGGATCTTGAATCGGTGACGGAGCCCGCTGCGGCCGGCTCGTCGCCCTACAAGAACCTATTCATCCCGCTGATCGTCGTGCCGGCGGCGATCGTCGGCGCGATCGTGCTCGTGTTCCTGTTCTTCGGGGCGATCGCGGGTCACGAGGCCTCGGTGGAGGAGAACCTGAGTCGCGTCATGAGCGGCGGCGCCGGCGACCATTCGCAGGCCGCGTTCAACCTCGTGCGGCAGCTGGCCGAGAACCAAGCCGCGCGCAACGAAGGCCGCGAGCTGCCCTGGCCGATCGACGAGCGCTTCCTCCCCAAGTTGCAGGCGGCGTGGGACGCGACGCCCGCCGACGACAAGACGATTCGGCTCGTGCTGGCGGGCCTTTCAGCCCAGCTCGGTGATCCCGATTCCGTTCCAAAGCTCGTTTCGCTGCTCGAATCGATGGACGCCGAGGACACGGACGGCGTGAAGTTCCACGCGCTCGCGAACCTCGGCGCGATCGGCGACCCGCGCGCAGTGCCCGCGATCGTGCGCTACCTCGAAGGCAGCAGCGACGAGGGCCTGCGCAGCGTCGCGGCGGTGTCGCTGCAGCGCATCCCCGGCGAAGAGTCGCGGATCGCCCTGGTCGGAGCGCTCGACGATCGCTCGCTCGAGGTGCGCGCGAACGCGGCCCTCAGCCTCGCGGAGCGGAGCGATCCAGCGGGTGCGCGTGTCCTACGCGACTTGCTCCAGCGCTCGACCTACGCCACCGAGCACGAGCTCGACGCGCGCAAGTACGCGCAACCGCGACGGATCACCGAGAGCCGTGTCAAGGCGGTCGAAGCGCTCGGTCACCTGCGGCTGGCGGACGACGCGCCCTTGATTGCCGAGCTGGCCGAACGCGACGATGACCTCGCGGTGCGCGAAGCCGCCATGAAGGCGATCGCAGAGTGGCCTGGAGCCGACCGTCGTCCGGCCCGGAATTGATCCAAGACGCTTGCCAATGACCGTGCGCTCGGCCAATTTGTCCGCGTTTCACAAGGTGAACACAGCGCGCCGCCCTGGGCGCTGCGTCCTGAGATCGAATCGCCCGTGCCCGAAGTAGAAAAGCCCGCAGCCCGCCTCGACCCGACGGCGACCGCGCCGGAGTCGAGCCAGATCGCGCTCGTTCGCTCACCGCTGCGCGGCGAGCTGAGCCGGCGCGGGTTCTTCTCCGTGCTCGGCGTCGCCTGGGTGACGTTCACCGCGGCCAGCGTCGCGGGCCTGGGAGCGTTGACGCGCTTCATGTTCCCGAACGTGCTGTACGAGCCGCCGATGCAGTTCAAGGTCGGCTACCCGTCCGAGTTCACGGTCGACGCCGTCGATGAGCGCTTCAAGGCGTCGCGCGGGCTGTGGATCGTGCGCGAGTCGACCGGCTTCTACGCGCTCTCGACCGTGTGCACGCACCTCGGATGCACGCCGAACTGGCTGCAGGCGGAAGAGAAGTTCAAGTGCCCCTGCCACGGGTCCGGCTTCCAGAAGTCCGGCGTCAACTTCGAGGGTCCGGCACCGCGACCGCTCGAGCGTTACAAGATCGCGCTCGCCGAGGACGGCCAGATCCTGATCGACAAGAACACGAAGTATCAGGAAGAGAAGGGACAGTGGAGCCAGGACGGCGCCTTCCTCGCGTTCGTCGGATGAGCACACGCCTCTTCGATATGCGCACAGGCCTCGACCCACGCTGATGGAAAAGATCTACGCCTACGTCCAGTCGACGCAGCTCTGGAAGTCGCTCTTCCGACACGGCTACCCCGACACGCCGCGCAACCGCACGCTGGCGGTCCTCTCGAACTTCTTCCTGCACCTTCACCCGGTCAAGGTGCGGCGCTCGGGCATCCGTCTCTCGTACACGTGGTGCATGGGCGGGCTGACGTTCTTCCTGTTCATCGTCGAGACGATCACCGGCCTGCTCTTGATGTTCTATTACCGCCCGACGGCGGAGCTCGCGTACCGCGACATCTTCGCGCTGCGCGAGTACGTATCGATCGGGATCATGCGCGAGATGCACCGCTGGGCGGCGCACATGATGGTCATCACGGTGTGGCTGCACATGTACCGCGTGTTCCTCACCGGCTCGTACAAACCGCCGCGCGAGTTCAACTGGAACGTCGGCGTCATCCTGCTCGTGCTCACGCTGCTGCTCTCGTTCACGGGCTACCTGTTGCCGTGGGACCAGCTCGCGGTGTGGGCGGTCACCGTTGGCACGAACATGGCGCGCGCGACGCCGTTCCTCGGGCACGAAGGCCCGGGAGCCGCGCTGCTCTCGTTCGGCGGTTTGAACTTCATCCACGCCGGCGACGACGTGCGCTTCGCGCTGCTCTCCGGCCGTTTTGTCGGCGAAGCGACGCTCCTGCGGTTCTACGTGCTGCACTGCGGCGGCTTCCCGCTCGCGGCGGCGACGTTGATGGCGATCCACTTCTGGCGCGTCCGCAAGGACGGCGGCATCTCAGGACCGCTCTAGCGCTGCGGCGCACAATTCATGGGCGAGACGTTCAAACACTGGGTCAACGCGATCTCTGCGCCGATCCCGTACACGATCGGCTTGACCGTGCTGATCGTGCTGACGCTCAGGTTCCGCAAGATCGCGGCGAACCCCTACGTGTTCCTCGCGGTGTGCGTCGCCGGCGTCGCGTTCTCCGTGTTCGCGTTCGGCGATCCGAACTTCCGGATCATCATCACGAAGCCGGACAACGTGCCGATCGTGATCCTGCTCGGCGGCGTCGTGTTCTTCTCGTGGCTGTCGCTGCGGCGCGCGGTGATCAACGACGAGCGGTCCAAGAGGGGCGAGGCGACGCTGGAAGCGGAGCTCAGCAAGCAGAAGGTCTTCGTGTGGCCGGACCTGGTCTACACGGAGCTCATCTGCCTCGTGCTGTTCACCGCGCTCCTCACGGTGTGGAGCGTGGCGATCGAGGCCCCGCTCGAAGAGCCGGCATCGCAAGCGCGCACGCCCAATCCTTCGAAGGCGCCGTGGTACTTCCTCGGACTGCAGGAGCTGCTCGTCTACTTCGATCCGTGGATCGCCGGCGTGCTGCTGCCGAGCTTCATCATCGTGGGGCTGTGCGCGGTGCCCTACCTCGATCGAAATCCGAAGGGCAACGGCTACTACACGTTCAACGAGCGCCCGTTCGCGATCTCGTTCTTTTGGACCGGCTTCCTGCTCCTGTGGGTCTCGCTCGTGATCATGGGCACGTTCCTGCGCGGACCGAACTGGTCGTTCTTCGGGCCGTTCGAGTACTGGGACCTGCACAAGCTCGAACCGTCGGTCAACGTCAACCTGTCCGAGTACTTCTGGATCAACTGGCTCGACCGGCCGCGCCCCGAGAACATCTTGATGCGCGAGCTACCCGGTCTTATCGGGCTCTTCGTGTTCTTCGTGATGTTGCCGCCGCTCCTCGGCAAGACGCTCTTCCGCAAGATGGCCGAGGAGATGGGACCGATGCGCTACAACATCATGATCCACCTGTTCCTGTGGTTCGTGTTGGTGCCCGCGAAGATGGCCCTGCGCTGGACCGTCAACCTGAAGTACATCGTCGGCATCCCTGAATGGTTCTTCAACGTGTGATCGAAGCCTGAGGCACCATGGCGGACCGCGGCGACACGCACTATCTCACTTCGAGCCTGAACAAGTGGTTCCTGTTCTCGAGCGCCGTCCTGCTCGCAGCGACGGTGTGGATGATGCTCGAGGACTGGAACGCGCCCTGGAAGAAGTACCAGCGCGAGATCCGGCGGGTCGAGATCGAGAAGACGGACGCGGAGCTCGCGCGTCTCGGGGACGCGCAGACGAAGCAGGGCGAAGCCGAGCTCAAAGCCGCGGTCGATCGCGCGCGCTCCGAGCTAGCCGGCAAGCAGCACGCACTCGCGGAAGTCCAGGGCGAGCTCTTCAAGTTGAAGGGCGAGCTCTACGTCAAGGAGCAGGACGCGAAGTTCGCCAAGGCGGACTTCGACTGGATCCGGTACCTCGTCGAGGAACATCGCACGAAGGTCGGCGAGCCGGCTGCCGATCAGAACAAGATCGACGCCGCGCTCGAGACGGTCAACGTCACGAGCTTCCGCAAGGAAGAATCCGAGGGCATCGTGCGCGCGGCGCAGGCGCAGGTCGATCGATTGACGGCCGGCGTCACGGATGCCGAGAAGGCGCTGGTGATAGGCACGCGCGATCTGGAGCTACTCCGCAAGCGGAAGGAGACGCTGCAGCCCAGCGACAAGGCGGTCGTCGTCGCGAACGTGATCCGCGATGCGCCCGGACTCGACTTCGTCGGGCCGAGCTTGCGCGTGGAGAAGACGGTGCTCGACAACCTGACCTTCGAGCTCAACTTCACGAAGACGAAGCGCGTCGACATGTGCCAGACGTGCCACGCCGCGATCGATCGCCCCGAGTTCGCCGAGGTGAGCGACAAGGAGCCGCTCCGCGCTCACCCGCGCCTCGACCTCTACGTGAGCACGAAGTCACCGCACCCGATGAAGGACGTCGGTTGCACGATCTGCCACCGCGGCGCCGGCGAAGCTGAACATCCGACCTGGTGAACGGGTAGGCCTGATCGGCCGCTCGGGCGCGGGCAAGAGCACGCTGGTCAACCTGCTGCTGCGCTTTCACGATCTCGAGCAGGGCAGCATCCGCATCGACGGCGAAGACCTCCGCGAG
>JANOFY010000039.1:0-8175 GCA_031413895.1 Planctomycetota bacterium
GAGACAAGCCTGCGGCTTTCGAAACCGAGAGCGCTTCCGCAACGCGATCTACTTTCATCTCGGCGGACTCGACCTCTACCCCGCGGCGCTTTCAACCCACACGAAAGCCTGAAGCCCCGATCAAGGAGCCTGCATGTGGGCCCTTGATCGAATCTTGGAGCGCTTCCCGAACATGGACAAGGCTTACTCGAAGAAGGGGCTCGTCTTGGAAAACCTCGGTGCAACCACCGAGGAAAGGTGGGCCAACCTCGAGGCGTATCCGACGGGGGTGATTTCGTCACCGCGGCTTACAGCGGGCTACGCTTCCCTGTGCGCAATCGTCCACAGAACAGATGACGCGCTCAAGTATGCAGATGAAGCACTGAAACGGATTCCTGGCTACGGAGAGGCACTCTACGCACGCGGCAAGGCCAACATGTTCGCGAACCGACACCTCGTGGCGATGGAGGACTTCGGCAAGGTGCTCGAGAAGAACACCCTTCACGACGGGGCATGGAACGACTTGGGGATATGCCACGCGGTTCTTGGGAACCAGCAACAAGCGCTACTGTGTTTCGACAGGGCCATCGCCAGGACGCTGTACTCCGCGGGAGCAGTGATGGCTGAGCGGCGTGGCAACCGGGCCAAGGTTCTCCTGAGCCTTGGCCGGCCTGAGGAAGCGCGGGCCGAGATCATGCGTGCGCGCGAGTTGGACGCAACGAACAGCAACCTGGCCTTGGTCCAGGAGGAAGTCCTGCAAGCACTCCGTTCACGTTAGACAGCCGCGATGATGTACGGTTCGCGCAGAGATTCTGAAGTGAGTCGGTAATTCTCGTCCTGAGTTGGTCTGTGTTCGACGACCTTGCTTACCCAGCCAGGGCGTGGGGCACCAACGCACTTCAGGATCCGTTCATGGAACGGTAGGTTGTCGATGTCTGTGTCTTGCTGCGCAATGTCATGGCGCAAGTGCTCGTGCGGGCCTCACCCCAAGTCGGTTAGCCTTGACTTCCGGGGAGTCGACGTACCGTAGTGCCGAGCGTGCAGAATTGGCAGAGCTACTGAAGCTGCCGCCACGACTGATCTTGTTCCAAGCCGCTTCCGGATGCGACACGGGATTCAACTTGGGACCCCAGGAGTAGAACTTCTGTTGATAGCTGTCTTGGCACCACTCCCAGACATTGCCGTGAACTTCGTGCAAACCAAAGCGATTTGCGGGAAATGACCCGATCGCCGCATGTAACGCCCATCCATCAATCAAGTCTGGCCAGTCTTTCAGATCTCCCCACGTTGCTCCCGAATCCTTTGCTGTCTTGTCCGCGAGATTTGCCTTCCCGCGCAAGCTTTCCCGATCCTGCCCCGTCCACCAAACAGTGTTTGTCTCAGCCCGACACGCTCGCTCCCATTGCGCTTCCGTAGGCAATGAAAGTCCCAGTCTAGGGAGAACAACGGCGCAGTCGGTCCATGAAATCTGCTCAACTGGATGTAGCAATGTGTGCTGATGCCCAGCAAAGAGATTGCGCTGGTCGTAGTAGCTAGGATTCCGGCCCGTTGCTTTCAGCCATTGAGCCTGTGTCATTTCGTATTTGGAGATGAAATAAGGAGAGAGCTCAATCTCGTGAACTGGTGTCTCATCATTCAGGGCAGCAGCATCAAAGTTAGGTCCATCGGGATCTTCCTTCTGCGCTCCCATCCGGAACGTCCCACCAGGGATCAGCACGAACACGAGTCCCGACTCTTCAGAAAGTGTGAGCGTACCCGCTGCACTCCGGTCAGGAGGCACACCCGACTGCAAGTGCGCGAATTCCCACAGCTGAGAGTGCGGGTCCACGCCTATGGGCAGCAGACCCATCTGTGGCGACATGCTCTGGATTCGATAGTACTTAGAAGCGACGATGGCCAGAATCGCCTCGTCCCAGCGATGTTTCGCATCGGAATCGCTCACGCTTCGCAGCCCGATCGACCTTGCCAATTGTTCGCGCGCTAGGATCCCGTGGCCGTGCTTCTCCGATGTGCCCGCCGAGTAGAGGCCACCCGAGCTCTGGTCCGTGAATGACCCTAGATTGTTCACGAGTTGTGCCAGCTGCAAGTGCCACCACTGATCCTCGGTGGTGTCGAACTCGTATGTGCGCCGCTCGTTCACGTCGCGCTCCAGCCCTGTCACGCGATCGGCAAGCTGGGACGCCTCCTCGCGCCGCGTCGCACGCGACTCCTCGGCGCTCCACTCTGAAATCGCCCGCTCCAGGGCTGCGAGGTAGCCCTCGTACTCCTCCTGCTTCGCCGCATCCACCTCCACGACCGCCAGTTGCCCTTCAGCTCGCGACTTGTCGAATCGCGCCGTCCGGTAGAAAGCCCATGCCAACGTGACTCTGAACCTCGGTCGTTCGCTCGCCGCCGCTGCCGTCACCGCGCGCTCGGCGAGCGCGAGCGCCTTGACCTCGTTGCCATAGACGATCTTCGTACGACTCGTGTCGACAAGTGGCCATGCGATGTCGTTCAAGCCTTTCGCATCGGTCGGCAGCGTCACCTGCACAAGCTCGGTCTCGACCTGCGCGTCGTTTGGCCACGGTTCTTCGCCGAGCATACGGCGCATCCACTGGAGCTCTGATCGCGCCTTCTCCCACTCCGCGTAGCTCGGGCTCGCGCGCCGGTCCCTCTCAACCTGCTCGGGCGTCAGCGCCTTGGCGCGTCGCCGAATGTCGGCCAGTTTGGCTTCGTGCTCCGCGACGCTTGGACGCTTCTTCAGCCCGTTCTTGGGATCCGCCGACTGTCCATCGATCAACCGCCGCGCGTCAGCGAGCCAAACCTCGTATTTCGGAACCATGTCCGGGTGCGCCGGCCACAGCGCGTCCGCTCGGTCTTCCAGCTCCTTCAATTCCTGGACGGCCGACAAGGAGAGCACATCGCTCGCCCTCTGCGCCGCCTCGCGCTCCTTGTCCTGTGCCGACAGCGTTGCGATGGCCAATTCCGCCGCGCGCTGGATTGCGATCCGCTCCTGCTCTGTTGCTCGCGCCGCGTTGGCTTCCGCTAGCAGCGCCTGCTGCGTTGCTTCGTCAGCCTTCAGGGCGAACGCTGCGCCACCGGCGACGGCGACTACCAGGACGCCCGCTAGCGCAATCGCCAGCGCCTTGTTCCTCTGAACCCACTTCTTCGTCTCGGCCCACGTTCCCGTCTCGTACGCGGACACCACACGCGTCTCAAGGTACGACGCCAGGTCCGCCGCCAGCGCGCTCATGTCGGGGTAACGCGCCTTCGCCTCGCGCGTCATCGTGCGTTCGCAGATCGCTACGAGCTCGGCGGGCGCGTCCCGTGCCACTCGGCCGAGCGCTGCAGGCGGTCCCGCGCGAACGCGCTTCAGATCGCGTTCGCTGTCCGGCTCCTCGTCCTTCTCCCTGTACGGCGCGTGCCCCGCGAGCAACTCGTACAGCATCGCGCCAATGGCATAGACGTCGGTCGCCGGTCCGAGCGCTTCCAGATCTCCGTGCGCCTGCTCCGGCGACATGTAGACCGGCGTTCCTTTCGTCTGGCCCGACAGCGAACCGATCGCCTGGCCCGGCGCGCTCACCGCCTGCGCGCCTTCTTGCTCCGCCGTGACCTTCGCGAGGCCCCAGTCCATCACGTAGACCTCGCCGTAGTCCCCGACGCGAACGTTGGCTGGCTTCAAGTCGCGGTGAATCACGCCACGGCTGTGGACGTAGGCCATCGTCTCGCACACCTGGCGAAGGACACCGAGTGCACGCGGCAGAGTCCAGCCAGAGTCCGTCGTTCGCACGAACCGGAACACTTCGCTCAGATCGCGCCCGCGTACGAGCGGCATCGTGAAGAACGCACGTCCTTGCTCGTCGACGCCTGCGTCGTGGATGCCGGCGACGCCGGGATGGCTGATGCGTGCGGCGATGCGCATCTCGCGGTGGAAGAGCGGGAGCAGGTCCCTTGTTCGCCCAACGTCGGAGATCACTTTGAGCGCAACCCTGCGCCCGAGCAGCACGTCCTCCGCGTCGTACACCGTGCCCATTCCGCCGGCGCCGATCTTCTCGACCACTCGATACCGTGCGACCTGCGCGCCACGCGCTTTCAGCTCTTCGAGGATCGCTGCGTTCTGCGTACCCGCGCCCCGCGCAGTCGATGGCAGCGAGCCGAGGTCGAGCGCGCGCTGTAGCCCCTTCGCACCGAAGTGACGAGCGTGAAGTTCGCGCAATTCGACCGCGAGCGTCGGATGCGCCTCGCACAGCGCGTCGAAGTCATCCGGCTTCCCGCCAGACAGCCCCAGCACATAGTCGGCGAAGAGATCCTCGGCGGGCGAGGGAGCGCGGCTCGCAAAAGGCTCAGATTTCATTCGATGATCGGCTCGACCGCGGAGCGAATGGCGTCCGTGGTTGCGTGGCGGTGGGGGGGGGCTCGACGGGCGATGGCCAGGATAGCCGAGGCCCGCCATCGAAGAAGCGGCGACGGGTGCGCCGGCCGCCGATCGATCGGCGCACCGAATTTCGTTCGTGGTAATCGCGCCGGGACTTCCCTGTCATCAGTGTCCCGTCCCTAATTGCGTCGAGTCCCCCGCCTACCGGCCCCTTCACCCATGTCGACCCACACCAGCTTTCGCGGCGATGAACCCGCCTCGCAACGCGACGTCGAGGCGCTCTTGAGCCGAGCGCAATCAGGCGATCACGCAGCGTTCAACGAGCTCTTCGATCGCTACCGCGAACGAATCATCCGCAGCGCCCGCGTCCGGATCGGTCCGAAGCTCGCAAACAAAGTCGATCCCGAAGACATCGCGCAGGAAACGTTGCGCGTCGCGTGGGAGCACCTGCGCTCCTTCGACGCGCGCAATGCGCCGCGTCTGATCGACTGGCTCGCGAACATCGCCAGGAACTGCATCCGCGACGAGGTCAAGCGCTGGAGCAGCGAGAAGCGCGACGTCGATCTCGAGGTTTCGATGCGTTCGCCGCGACAAGGTGATGCAGCGTCGACATGGCTGCCGATCGCGGGCGGCAGCGGAACGCCGTCGCAGATCGTCTCCGCGGAGCAGCAAAAGGAAATCTACGACGAGTGCTTGAGCGAGCTGCGCGAGCACTACCAAGACGTGATCCTGCTCAAGCAGTACGCCGACATGTCCTGGGACGAGATCGCGCAGCGCATCGGAAGTCCGAATGCGAAGGCTGCCGTCCAGCTTCATAGCCGCGCCATGGCAGCACTCGAGGCGCTGCTGAAGGCGAACGGGTTCGACCTGATCCCGCCGCCGCGCCCGAGCTGATTCGCGCGCACCGCGCTGTCCGCAATTCACCCCTGCACACGGGGCACGCCCGAAGTCTGTCCATGGCGCGCGCCCGAGACTCACCCCGATTGGAGACCTCCATGTTTACCCGCAACTTTGGTTTCGCAGTTCCTCTCTTCAGCTGGATGATCTTTGTCGTCGCCGCGTGTTCCGGCGGCGATGGGCCTCGCGGACCCGGAGGCACAGTTGCACCGACCACGCCCACGTCTCCGTCGGCCACGGCGCTCTCGACGACCTCGATCCGCGTTTCGTGGAACGACACGTCGAGCAACGAACTCGGCTTCCTGATTGACCGCGCTCCCGATCTCACTGGCGTCCCAGGTGCGTTCGTGCAAGTCGGAACGACGGTCGCCAATGTCGAGTCGTTCGACGACACAGGCCTGACCGAGAACACGTCGTATTGGTACCGCGTGCACGCCTCGAACGACGCGGGCGCGTCCCCGCTCTCGATCGCCGTTCTCGGAACGACGGATGCGTCGGACCTGGGTCCGCAGTGGTGGAAGACGTACGCCGATGGGCAAGCGGGCCTCGTGCTCGCCTCCGCTGCGAGCGCGGGCGACGCGTTCCTGCTCAGCGGGTCGAGCGAGGCGCTGCTCGGACAATCGTCGGAGACGCCGTGGCTCGTCAAGGTCGACGCGGCTGGAGAGCCACTGTGGCAACGCACGTACTCCACATTTCCCGAGGACGTGCTCGCGGACCTCGCTGTCGCAGCCGACGGGAGCGCGGTTACGCTGATCCGCGACTCGATCGGCAGTGGTCCAAAGGGCCTGCTGGCCGTCGATGCGGGAGGCATGCCCGAATGGCACTTCGCCATCGGCGGGATCGGCTACGGAGCGCTGTCGGCCGGCGCAACGAGCGACGAAGTGGTCCTGTCCGGCTCCACCAACCAGGCGTCGCCGCGCGCGCTTCTGATCCGAATCGACCGTGACGGTTCCGTGCGCGACAGTCGCGAAGTCGTCGGCATCGATCACGGCTTCCGGACCTTCGGCGACGTCGCCTTCACGCAGTCCGGCGAGGCGTTCCTGTGCGGATGGTCGCGCACCTCATTGGCGACGCAGATCGCCGCAACGGTCGTGAAGCTCGATGCCGAGGGCGACGTCGTGTGGGCACAGCAGATCGTCGGACCAGGCTCCGACTCGACGCGTGCCGATGCGATCGAGGTCACGCAGGACGGTGGTGCGGTCGTGTTCGGCTGGTACACGGACGTGTCGGCTCAGTCGTCGGCTGCCTGGGCATTGCGTCTCGACGCGAGCGGGGCGGTGCTGTGGCAACACGTGCTGCCGGCGGTCACTCAGGTCTCCATCGTCTTCTACCGCTGGACGATGTCGTCGCTCAGGGGTGACAGATTCGTCGTGCCCGTTTGGTTCTGGAACGGCGTGACTGGAGCCGGCCTCTACGAGTTCGATGCGAGCGGCTCCACGCTCGCGGCGAAGACCTACGGTGGGTTGCTTCCCAACACGTACCCGAGCGGCGTGCCGCGGCTTTGGGACGTGGCCACCGCATCGACCAACGGTCTCCTCTTGTGCGGGAGCGCGGTGCACCCGGGGAGTGGCGACCACGCCGTCGTGCTGCGCGCGGACTTGAACGGCAACTGTGGCGCGCTCAGCTCGAGCGAGGGAGTCGTTGCGGTCGGAACAACGGCGAGCGTTCAGCCGCTGAACGGAGTCGACCTCATTGCGTTCCCGGCGGCAAGTGTGCTCATCGCACTTCCGCTTCCGACGTCGATCGAGACGACGGCTACCGTGTTCGAGGAGTCGCCGTAGAGCGGTCGCCGCACACACTGAGTGTGTGAAATAACGATGTGATCGTTGCTTCACGGTACGACCATGGAGTCAGCAAGCCTCCATGGTCCAGCAGGCATCGCGTGTAGAACGATTCTTTACGTAGACAACCGGCAACTGAAAGGCGAATTGATCATGAATGCTTTCCGAACTCTATTCACGGTCTCGTTGCTCAGTCTCGCTCTGCAGCGCCCAGCGGGCGCGATCGCGCAACACAAGCAGGGCATGATGCTCGCGACGCTGAACGATGCGGCTACGATCAACCAGGACGTGCGCAATCTGCACTTGCTGGGGGCTGACCTGGTACGTTTTCCCGTGTACTTCAGCTACATTCCGTCGACCGAGGCTTGGCTCAACAAGGCGGATGCAGTTCTCGCGCAATGCGAAGCGTTGAACATGCTGCTGGTGATCGACATTCATCATCCGACTCCCGGCCTGTTCAACGCAGACATCGTCAATGTCGGCGACTTTGTGAACAAGTGGCGACTGTTTGCTACGCGCTTCAAGAATCGTGGAAAGCTCTGGTACGACCTCTGCAACGAACCCTCCCATCCTCAGTGGAGAACGGTGGCGACTCTGGCCGCTCAGGCGATTCGAGCCATCGATACCGAACACAAGATCGTGTTCGCACCAAGAGGCGTGACGACCGCTCCTGCAGACAGCATCACGCCACTTCCCGGCATCTCCAACCAAGTGCTCGAGTTTCACTTCTATGATTGGCCCGACGTTCAGTTTTCTCCTTACTCCCCGACGGGAGCTGCGAACGTCACGCCCTACCCGAGCGTGAACCGAACTGCTGACGACCTGAATCGGCTGCTGGATCGTGTTCAAGCTGCGGGCATCCGTACGGGGCTGCCGGTCTTCATCGGTGAAGTCGCGATTTCCAGGCAGCACCCGAACGCGCCTCGCTTCCTCCGCGATTTCACGGCGAAGTGCGAAGCCAGAGGCATTCACCTCGCGGTACACGCACCCCGGGAGGCCGATATCTGGAACTACGAACTCAATCCGAGCGCGTGGGCCCAGATTGGTGCCTGGTTGGCACACTGAGCTTCGTTCGGGTGGCACGAGTGGAGGCCCCTGAACGAACCGTTCAGCGACCGAACTCGTGCCACACGAACGATGGCCACACCCCGTCCAGGGAGCGGC
>JANOFY010000040.1:0-12858 GCA_031413895.1 Planctomycetota bacterium
ACCTCATCCTCCCCACGGTCGCACTCGGCGCTGCGGCGGGTCTGCTCATCCCCGCGAAGACAGACGCCTTCTCGACGATCGGTGGCAACCTCGCCACGACCCAGCGCGACTTCCGCGTGTTCGACAACTTCACGGACGCCGCCGCGAACAACAACACGACCGCGGATGCCAATTGGCCGGGCTTCACCGGCGTCGAGCTCGCGATCTGGAAAGCGTGCGTCGAATGGGCCAGCTCGATTCACGGCGGGAACGGCAACGGCGACCCGCACCAGAACGGCGGCCTCGGCTCGGGCGGAGCCAACTTCGATCCCGTCTTCCAAGGCAACGCGACGGGCGTCGGCACGACCAACGGCAACACGCACTCCGAGCTGGCGGGCGGTGACGGCGGCGTCCTCGCGTTCACGGAGACACCGATCAGCGACGGCTGGCGCATCCGTTACTACTCGACCTGGACCTGGGCGGACGGCCCGACGACCAACCCGGGCGGAACGGACATCCAAGGCGTCGCTTGCCACGAGTACGGGCACGCGCTCGGCTTGGGTCACTCCACCACGAGTGGGGCGACGATGTTCCCTTCGATCAGCGGAAGCGGTGTCGCACAGCGCTCGATCGCCGCGGACGACATCGCCGGCGTTCAGTTCATCTACGCAGTCGCGTCGGGCACCAAGCCGAAGATCAACTCGATCGCCGTCAACGCCGGCGTGCTGACACTCAACGGCGTGAACTTCGGAGCGACCAACAACCAGGTCTGGTTCACGCCGGACACGGCGACCAGCGCCGACTTCCCGGTGGTGCTTACAGGGGTCTCGAGCAATGGAACGGTGATCACGGTCACCATCCCCGCCGCTGCCGGCGCGGGCGACGTGTTCGTAAAGCTCTCGTCCTCGGGACACGCTTCGCTCTCGAACGGTTTCCCGGTTGACCCCGGCGTCATCGTCATCCCGCCGACTGGCGTCGCTTCGTGCTTCGGCGACGGCAGCACGCCGACTGGGTGCCCGTGCGCTCCGCCGGATTCGGTTCCGTTCCCCAGCGGCGCATCCGACGCCGGCTGCGCGAACTGGGCGAACCTGAATGGTGCGAAGCTCGACGGTGCCGGCGATGTCAATCCGGACCAAGTCGTTCTGACTTGCACGGGTGAGCCGACGACGTCGTTCTCGATCTTCCTGTGCGGCGACGCGGTGAACGCAACCGGCGCGGCCAACGGCGACGGCGTCTTGTGCGTCACGGGTGCCCTGGTTCGCTTCGGCAGCCAGTTCGCCGTGGGCGGCACGGTCACCTATCCGAACCCGTCGGTCGGCCTGACCAATCCGCTCTCGACCGCCACCGGAGTGACTCCGGGCAGCGGCGTGACGCGGCACATCCAGGTTTACTACCGCAACGCTCTGGACGGCTTCTGCAGCCCGGGCACGACGAACCTCTCCAACATGTTCTCGGTCACCTGGACGAACTGAGTTCCAGCGGATCGACCGACAACAGACTTCGGATCGACACCGAGGGCGCCGCAAGTGCGGCGCCCTCTCTTTTTGGCTCGACGGAGTGCCCACAGTCCGAAGACTTTGACGCACCGCGTTGTCGCACCGACTCGGACGCGATAGAGAGGCGCCATGGCTGCGGACCCAGTGTCGCGATCGACGCGCAGAGTGCTCGGCGCCGGCTCGGCCGGGCTGCTGTGCGTCCTGGCCTCGATCGCGCTTGCGTTCTGGCCGGCGCTGCACGGGGAGTTCCTGAATGAAGACCTGACGCGGCTTTCGCAGGCCGACGGGCTCCCGCTCGAGCGCGCGGTTCTATCGCTCCTGCAGCGCGGGGCGCCGGCGAGCGCATTCGCAATCCATGTCGCGTCGCTGCTCTTGCACCTGTGCGCGACGGCGGCGCTCTACGTGCTGGCACGGCGACTCACGCAGCAAACATGGGCGGCGCTCGTCGCTGCCGCCCTCTTCGGACTGCATCCGGTCCACGCGGAGAGCGTGGCGCGGATCAGCGCGTTGCACGCGCCGCTCGCAGCCTCGTTCGTGTTCGTGGCGCTCCTCGTGTACGCCGAGACCGACGAGGACGGCGCGCGCACCTGGAAACGACACGCAGCATCGGTCGCGCTGTTCCTCTGCGGACTGATGGCGGATTTGAACGCGATCGTGTTCTTGCCGATGGCGATCGCGATCGACTTGTGCACGCAGCGGCCGGAGGGCCGGCGCGCTCGGATCATGCGCTCGGCGATCCACGGCAGCCTGCTGCTCGCATGGCTCGTCGTGGGACCGACGCAGGACGGCTTGGTTCGGCTCGCCGCGGTTCACCCTGGGCGAACGATCACGCGCGTCGAGTCCGTCGGCCGCGCCGCCGAGCAGCTTTGCTGGCCCTTTGGATCCAGCTTCGTTCACGCGTTCCGGCCGGATCTTCGCTGGAGCGATCCGACGCTCCTCCTCGGACTCACGAGCGTGGCCGTACTCCTCGCATCGAGCCTCTGGCTCTACCGAAGCAAACGCAATCGCGCGCTCTTCGCCGGGCTCTTCATTCCTGCGGCGCTGCTCCAACCTCTTCTCGTCGACAACGCGGCGGGCGCGTTCTCGATCTCGGCCGACGATCTCTATCTCCCCGCCGCCGGGCTCGCGCTCGTCGCCGCAGTCGCGGCGACGACCAAGGTCGCCGTCGCCGCGGCTTTGGCGATCGCGATCGCGTTCGGAGTCACCACGCACGCGCGCACGCGCACCTGGCGATCGGAGCTCGCATTCCTTGGCGCAGCGGTCGCCCAGCAACCGGAGAGCCCGATGCTGCAATGGCGGCTCGGCCGCGCCCAACTCGACGACTACCGCGCTCACGGCGACAGGAGTGCGCTCGACGCGGCGCACGGCTCGTTCGAATCGGCGCTCGATCTACTCTCGCGCGCACAAAGAGGGGATCGATCGATCTATGCCACGAGCGGTGATTTCGTGCAGAGCAACTTGGGGCTCGGCTGGTCGATCCTGCTCCAGACCGAGCACGATCCGTTCGGCATGGACGACACCGCTCATCGCATTTTCGGAATGGTCGCGGAACGCTATCCCGAGAACGCGGAGGCTCACATGGCGCTCGGTGTCGCCGCGCTCGCGCTGGGCCGCTTCGACGAAGCCGAGCTGGCCTTGGACAAGGCGCTGTCGCTTCGTCCCGATTTCCCCGAGGCGCTGCACAACCTGGGTCAGCTGCGGGTCCGACAACGGAACTGGCCGGGAGCGATCGACGCGTTCGAGCGCGCGCTCCGCTCTCGGCCCGATCATCTGGACGACCTCGTCGACCTCGCGCGCGCTTTGGCGGAGAGCGGTCAGAACGAGCGTGCGATCGAAACCGCGGAGCGCGCCGCGGTGTTCGCCGCGAATTCTCCGCTGCCCCTCGTGGTCCGCGGCACGCTCGACGCGCGGCGCGGCGCGTTCGACTCCGCTTTGTCGTGGGCGGATCGCGCGCTCGCGCTCGCTCCCGATGACGGCGAGGCGCTGCTCCTGCGCGGCAAGATCCTGCTCGCGCGCGGGGAGCTGTTCGGTGCTCGCACCGCATTCACGCGCGCGGCCGACCGACTGCCGCAGAGCTTCGAAGCGCACTACAACCTGGCCGCGCTGTACTTGAAAGAGAACGAAAGGACTGCGGCGATGCCGCATCTCGTGCAGGCCTACACGCTGCGTCCCCCCGACGTCGCGGCGGACGAGCTGCGCAGGTCGCTCCAAGAGGTAGGGATCCAGGCTCCCGAGACGTTTTGGCGCCTGGCCTCGATCGATGCGGAACGTGAACAGCCGGCGAGTGCCGAGGATTGGCTCGGACGCGCGCTCGAAATCGATCCCGAGCACGGTCCTTCTCACATGCTGCTCGGGCTCTTGCGCAAGAAGCGCGGCGACGTCGAGGGCGCGATCGCGGCGATGGAAAGCGCGTGCCGATCGATGCCGAACAGCTATCCGGCGCACTACACGCTCGGAACGACGCTCGTGGACGCGGGTCGAACGAAGGACGGTCTCGTGTACTTGGAACGCGCGCTCGAAATCGTGACGAAGTCGGAAGGTCGCAATCCCGAGAGCGCCGCCGCGCTCGAAGGACTGCGTCAGAAGATCGACGACATCAAGTCGAAATCACACTGAGCCGCCAGCGCGCCGCGCTTGCAGCGCGTTAGTGCGCGGCGCACAGCGACACGGCATCCGTCGAGAACACAGGGCCCTCGACGCAGCACTTCGCGTTTGGCCAGCTCCCCATCGGCCCCTCGGCACGCGTCGGCACCGGACAACCGTTGCAGATGCCGACGCCGCAACCCATGACCGTCTCGAGGCTCAACCAACACGGAAGCTTGTGCTCGCGCGCGAGCTTTTCGACCGCTTCGAGCATCCGCTCGGGCCCGCACGCCAAGAGGCGCACGTCGCGCGGTGTCTCGCCGCTTTTCCAACGCTGCTCGAGGAGGCGCACGACGTTGCCGTGGAAACCGTACGAACCGTCGTCCGTGCACGTCGCGACGCGGACACCGAGTGCTTGGAAGCGCGCCAAGTCGTAGAGCAGGCCTTTGCGCGCGGCTCCGTAGAGGTACGTGATCGAATCCGGCGCGACGCGGCCAGCGCCGTCCATTCCAGCGACCGCTTGCTCGATCCCCATGTAGAACGGCGCCGATCCGATGCCGCCGGCGAGCATGACCCACGGCGGACCCACGCCGTCGAGCGTCGGCCAGCCGTTGCCGAGCGGCCCGATCACGCGCAGCTTCGTGCCGCGCGTGCACGCCGCCAACGCCGATGTGCCGGTACCCGTGACCTTGATCAGGAAGTGCAGCTCGCGGCCGACTTGACGGTAGATCGAGAACGGACGCGGGATCGCGGGCGAAAGTCGATCCTCGCGTCGGAGCATGAAGAAGCGGGCCGCACGCAGGGGCGGAAGCGGCGGATCGACCGCGACGCGGAGCACGACTCCGTCGTCACCGCAGGGCTCGACGGCGATCGCCTCGCCGAGGAAGGATCGTGCGTCGACGGGGGGCGCGGGCATGCGGGCGAGATGTTAGCGTCGCGCTGGCCGTGACGTCCGGCCAATTTGGGACGCATCCAGCATGAAGACCTTCGCCGACCTCGTCAGCGGCCAAACCCACTGTCATCGCGTGTTCGAGGACGAGCACCATCTGGCGTTCCTGAGCCGCACTCCGATCGCTCCGGGCCACACGATCGTCATTCCAAAGCGCGTGATTCCGTATCTCTTCGATATGGAGCCTGCGGCCTATCATGAACTATGGGAACGCGCACGGAACGTCGCGCTCTCTCTGAAGTCGACGCTGGCGTGCGAGCGAGTGTGTGTCGCCGTCATCGGCTGGGAAGTGCGCCACGCGCACGTGCACCTCATCCCCACGAATCGAAGCGGCGAGTTCCCCGGCCTACCGGGCAAGGAAGCGTCCGAGGCGGAACTCGAGTCCATGCTGAAGCGTCTGACGACCGCTCGCTGAGCTCGCCCGAACCCACCATGCAGACCCAGAAGACTCTTGGCGAGCTGAAGAAATCCGGTTGGACACGCCGCAGCGTGAAGGACGAGCTGCGCGCAAACGTCATCCGGCGGCTGCAGGAAGGCCGGCCGCTGTTCACGGGCATCGTCGGCTACGACCAGACCGTGATTCCGCAGATCGCGAACGCGCTGCTCTCGAAGCACGACTTCATCCTGCTCGGATTGCGCGGCCAGGCGAAGACGCGGCTCCTGCGCGGGCTCGCGGAACTCCTCGACGAAACGATCCCCGCCATCGCGGGCTGCGAGATCAACGACGATCCGCTCGCGCCCGTGTGCACGGCATGCCAGCAGCGCGTCGCGTCGGAGGGTGATGCGCTGCCGATCACTTGGATTCCGCGAGCGGCGCGCTATCGCGAGAAGCTCGCGACGCCCGACGTCACCATCGGCGATCTGATCGGCGACATCGATCCGATCAAGGCCGCCAATCGGCGCCTCTCGTTCGCCGATCCCGAGGTCGTGCACTTCGGCATCATCCCGCGTAGCAATCGTGGCATCTTCGCGATCAACGAGCTCCCCGATCTGCAGGCGCGCATCCAAGTGGGGCTGCTCAACATCCTCGAGGAAGGCGACATCCAGATCCGCGGCTTCCCGCTGCGACTGCCGCTCGACATCTGCCTCGTCTTCTCGGCGAATCCCGAGGACTACACGAATCGCGGCAGCATCATCACGCCGCTGCGCGACCGGATCTCGTCGCAGATCCTGACGCACTACCCGCACACGATCGACGAGGCGCAGGCGATCACGTCGCAGGAAGCGTGGAGCGCGCGGCCGAAGAGTCCACAGGTCACGGTGCCGAACTACTTGCGCACCATCATCGAGGAAGTCGCGTTCCAAGCGCGCGCGAGCGAGCTCGTCGACCAGAACTCGGGCGTCAGCGCACGGCTGACGATCGCGCTCCTCGAGAACACGATCTCGAACGCCGAGCGGCGCGCGTTCGCGCACGCGGAGGCGCACGCCGTCGCGCGGACGAGCGACCTCTACGGCGCGAGCTCCGCCATCACCGGCAAGGTGGAGCTCGTCTACGAAGGCGAACAGGAAGGCGTGCAAGCCGTCGCGCGACACTTGATCGGCAAAGCGATCAAGGCCGTGTTCGACCGCACGTTTCCGGACGTCTACCAACAGGGCGACAAGCCCGGTGCGGGCGAAGGCGAGTTCCAACCCGTCGTGCACCATTTTCAAAATGGACGAACCATCGACGTGTCGGATGCGTCGAGCGATGCTCAGGTTCAGGCTGCGCTGGCCGCGATTCCGTCGCTCGAGAAGCTCGCGGCGAAGTACCTGAAGCCCGCCACCGACGCCGAGTCGGCCGCCGCGATGGAGCTGATCCTCGAAGGTTTGCACCAGAGCTCTCTCCTCGCGAAGGACGTGGTGCGCGGCGGCCTCGTGTACCGCGACATGTTCGAAGACATGGTGCGCGGGCTGAAAAAACCCGAGGACAGATCACCGCCGTCGCGCCCTCCGCGCAAGCGGGGTGGTTGAGTTCGCGCACATGGACTGGCGCTACTCGAAGTTCGATCCGTCGCTCGCGGGCCTGCGAGAGCTCCTCGAGCACCTCCTCTCGATCTTCAACCAACTGCTGCTCCAGACGGACGGCGATGTCGATCAGGCGCTCGGCCTGCTCGAGCAATTGGACCGCCGCTACCGGCTCACTCAAGGGCGACTCTCGATCGCGGACTTCAAGAGATTCCTCGAGGGCCAGCGCACCATCGCACGCGAGCCCGACGGTCGGCGCGTACTGACGCGCAAAGGCGAACGCAGCCTGCGCGTTTCGGCGTTCGACACGATCTTCAGGACGCTCGAGCGCGACATCGAGGGCGAGCACCGCGTCGATGCGTTCGGCCCCGGAAATGAACGCCTTCCGGAAACACGCCCGTACGAGTTCGGCGATCCTGTCAACGCCATCGAACCGACGCAGACGATCGCGAACGCGATTCGGCGCGGCGGACTCGACCGGATAGCGATCGACGAGTCGGACCTCGCCGTGCACGAGACCGAACACGCGTCGTCGTGCGCGACGGTGCTGATGGTGGACGTCTCGCACAGCATGGTGCTGTACGGCGAGGATCGCATCACGCCCGCCAAGCGCGTCGCGCTCGCGCTGTGCGAGCTGATCCAAACGCGCTATCCCAAGGACTCGCTCGACGTCGTCTTGTTCGGCGACACGGCGTGGCAGGTCTCGATCGCGGAACTCCCCTACGTCACCGTCGGTCCGTACCACACGAACACGAAAGCCGGGCTCGAGCTCGCACGCGGGATCTTGCGCCGCACGCGCAAGCACAATCGCCAGATCATCATGCTGACCGACGGCAAGCCGTCGGCGCTGACCGAGCGCGGCGGCGCGATCTACAAGAACCCGTTCGGCCTCGATCGGCGCATCGTGAACAAGACGCTGGAGGAAGCCGAGGCCTGCCGCCGACACGGCATCCCGATCACGACGTTCATGCTGACGACGGATCCCACGCTGGTGGAGTTCGTCGAGCACTTCACGCGCGTCAATCACGGACGCGCGTACTATTCGCAGCTCGATCGACTCGGATCGTTCGTGCTCGTCGATTACGTGCAGAATCGCAAGCGGCGCGTGCGATGAAGTCACGCAGCGCTACGTTGCGGTCGCCGACGCCCCCGCGCTGGTCGACGATCGACTGGTACGACACGCCGCGCTACTACGACATCGTCTTCGATACGGACACGCGGGTCGAAGCGGACTTTCTCGAAGAGATGTTGCGGCGTCATGGACGTCCGAGCGGCGCGCGCGTCCTGGAACCGGCATGCGGCAGCGGGCGACTCGTGAGCGAGATGGCGCGGCGCGGCTTCGACGTGCTGGGCTTCGATCGCAACGCAGCGATGCTCGAATACGCGGCGCGACGGCTCGAAGCACGCGGACTGTCGGCGCGCCTGACACGCGGTGAGCTCGATCGGTTCCGCGTCAGCGGACGCTTCGATCTCGCCTTCTGCCTCGTCAGCACGTTCAAGTACTTGCTCGACGAGCGCGGCGCACGGTCGCATCTGCAATCGGTCGCACGCTGTCTCGCGCCCGGCGGGATCTACGTCCTCGGCTTCCACCTCACCGATTACGACAGCGATGCACTCTCACGCGAACGCTGGGTCGCGACGCGTGGCCACACACACGTCGTCTGCAACACGCAGGTCTGGCCGGCGGATCGGCGCAAGCGGCTCGAAGACGTGCGCACGCGCCTTCTCGTGACGCGCGGTGCGCGCAAGCTGCGCAACGAGACACGCTGGCAGTTCCGGACGTACGACGCGCGCCAAGTGCGCGCGCTGCTCGCAAGCGTGCCCGAGTTCGATCTCGTCGCGACGTACGACTTCGCGTACCGGCTGGATCGACCGCGCACGATCTCGGACGATCAGCTCGACGTGGTGCTGGTGTTGAAGCGACGGCGCGGCTGACGCACCGTCACCGACTCAGCCGACCTTGTCGAGGGACGCGCCGGTCGCATCGGCACCGGTGCGCGCGTACGGGAACTCGTGCTGGCTCACGCCGATGAGGCGTCCGGGCGTGCGGGGCTCCCCTTGTCCGACCACCGCGCCGAGCGCCTCCGACGTCACGTCCATGATGTGCTTGAGCACGTCCGACGCATTGGCATCGAGGTTCTCGCCGTCGAAGAACGCGCGATCGAGGCGCGCCATCATCGAGCCGAACTGCTCCTTTATGCCCTTCAGCGCCTCCAACTGGCGCGGGCTGAGCTTGCCGGAAGCCGCCATCTGATCGATCCGGGACTGGAGCGAGTCCTCGAACGCGGCGAGGCGCTCGCTTCCCCCCTGCGTCGTCTTGTCCGAGCCGTCCACGGGCGTGCTCGGATCCCTCTTCGACGTCGCCGTCGGCCGGGTGTCCGTCTGCCCAGCTCGCGGAGTGATGGAACCAAAGCCACTGGGTTGACCGAGTCTCGAGATGTTCATGAGGTGGATATCGGTCGGCGGCTGCGAAGCCTGAGCGCTTCCTCGCCTGCGTGTGCGCCGCGCGGATAAGTCCTTGGCCGACGGGCGCCAACGCAGAGAATCGCCGACGCGCACCGGTGGAAGAAACTTCCGATCGCTATCCTGCTCCGCCCGCGCCGCCGAACCTCGCGCTCCATCACCCGCCGTGTCCCTGCTGATCGTCGAAAACGTCAAGAAGCACTTCGGCGCATTGGAGGTGCTCTCCGGCGCGAGTTTGACGCTCGATCCGGGCGACAAGGTCGGCCTCGTCGGACGGAACGGCGGCGGCAAGTCGACCCTCCTGCGTCTGATCGAAGGCCTCGAAGCCCCCGACTGGGGCTCGGTGAAGTTGCGCCGGAACGCGCGCCTCGGTCACGTCCCGCAGCGTCCGCACTTCGATCCGGGAGTCACGGTGCGTGCGCACGTCGACGCTGGACTCGGGGAGGTGCGCTCGGCGATCGCGGCGCTCGACCAGATCAACGCGCAGTTGTCTCACACGAGCGGCGACGAACTCGAACGCGCGATGCGCGAACACGACCGGCTCAGCGAGCGCATCGACGAGCTCGGCGGCTGGGAGCTCGAACGACGGGTCGAGACCGTGATGTCCGGCATCGGCCTCAAACCGGAACTCTGGGATCGCGAAGCGCGCACGCTGTCGGGCGGCGAACGCAGCCGCACTGCGCTCGCGCGCGAGCTCGTGTCCGGCTCGGATCTCCTGCTACTCGACGAGCCGACCAATCACCTCGACTTGGCGGGGATCGAGTGGATCGAGGCGTACATCCGCGAGTTGAAGTCGGCTGTGTTGACGGTGAGCCACGACCGGCGACTCCTCGACAACGCCGTCACGTCGATCGTCGAGCTCGAACGCGGCACGCTCTCGCGCTACTCGGGCAACTACTCCACGTACGTGCGCCTCAAGGAAGAGCGCTTTACCTCGGAGCTGCGTGCCTTCGAGATACAGGACGACTTCCTGCGCAAGGAAGACCTGTTCATCAAGAAGCACATGGGCAGCCAGCGGACCGCCGAAGCGAAAGGCCGCCAGAAGAAGCTCGAGAACCTCGTGCGTCTACCGCGCCCGTACAACGACGTTCGGCGTCCGATGATCCATCCGCCGAAAGCCGAACGCGGCGGCGAGCTCGTGCTCGAGACGCGCGAGCTGTGCGCCGGCTACGGCAACGCGAAAGCGCTCTTCGGCGGTGTCGACCTGCGCATCGCGCGCGGCGACCGCATCGGGATCCTCGGTGAGAACGGCGCGGGCAAGACGACGCTCCTCAAGATCCTCGCCGGTCGAATGGCGCCGCGTTCGGGCGTCGTCGAGTTCGGACACAAAGCCGCGTGCGGTTACTACGACCAGGACACGTCGGAGCTCCGGAAAGACGGCACGCCGTACACCGAGATCCGCCGCGATCATCCCACGCTGACCGATCTCGAGATCCGCAGTCACCTGGCGCTGTTCCTCTTCCGCGGGAAGGACATCGACGCGTCCGTCGCTTCGCTCTCCGGCGGCGAGCGCGCGCGGCTGTGTCTCGCGCGCCTCGTGCTCACGAAGCCGTCGTGGCTCGCGATGGACGAGCCGACGAACCACCTCGATCTCGCGGCGCGGACAGCCCTCGAAGAGATGCTGAGCGCGTTCCAGGGCGCCCTGGTCTTCGTCAGCCACGACCGCCAATTCCTCGACGGACTGTGCACTCAGATCGTGGAGGTCGGCGGTGGCGAAGTGCGACGCATCGACGGCAACTACTCCGACTGGCACGCGATGAAGGCGCGCGAGGAAGCGTCGCGCGTGGCCACGCGAGACGCCCCGAAGCCGGTCGAGAAGACGAAGGCGACGGCAACGAAGGCGAAGGCAACGGCGGCGTCGCGCGGCGGCAAGGACGAATCGGCGGCGCGCCCGCGCTCCTCGTCGGGCGGCAAGGTGCGCAACCCCTACCAGTTCGAGAAGCTCGAGAGCCGCATCATGGCGCTCGAGCAAGAGCTCAAGGTGGTGCAAGCGTCGATGACGACCGAGGAGGTGTACCGCAACGTCGAGAGGCTGAAAGAGGCGCAGATCCGCATGGCGGAGATCGAGCGCGACCTCGCGACGGCGTACAACGAGTGGGAGACCTGGCAGTAGGACCGCGCCTGCGCGGCCGGTATTCTCCGACGGTACCGAAGCCGCATGCACAAGTTCGTCGAGGAGATTCGCGCCGCCATCGCGCGCGAGGCGGGCGTCCCCGAGATGGATGTCCGGATCGAGTTGCCGCGCGATCCCTCGCTCGGTGACCTCGCGTTTCCGTGCTTCGCGCTCGCGAAGCAGCTGAAAAAGGCTCCGCCGGCGATCGCGACGGATCTCGCGGCACGAGTCGCGAGCACTCTGCGCGGCATTTCCGCGGCGGCGAGCGGCCCGTACATCAACTTCAAGATCGACCGCACGCGCCTCGCGGAGACGGTGATCGGAGAGATCAAGGCGCGCGGCGCTGCGTACGGCGGCTCGTCGATCGGTGCGGGCAAGACGGTCGTCATCGACCTCTCCTCGCCGAACATCGCGAAGCCGATGTCGGTCGGACACCTGCGTTCGACGGTGATCGGCGCTGCGATTCAACGGCTCCACGACGCGCTCGGCTACAAGACCGTCGGCATCAACCACATCGGCGACTGGGGCGCGCAGTTCGGCAAGCTCGTCGCCGCCGTCGACCGCTGGGGCGCGACCGTCGACCTCGAGCGTGAACCGATCAAGGCGCTGCTCGCGCTGTACGTGCGCTACCACGAGGAGGAGGAGCAGGATCCTTCGCTCGCCAAGGCCGCACAGGCCGCGTTCCAAGAGCTCGAAAGCGGCGTCGAAGGGCCAGTGCGCGCAACCTGGAGGCGGCTGACGCAACTCTCGCTCGCGGAGTTCGACAAGACCTACCAGCGCCTGCGCGTGCGCTTCGACGAGGTGCGCGGGGAATCGTTCTACGAGCCCTACCTGCAGAGCACGATCGAGCGCGTCGTCGCGACCGGCATCACGGAGGAATCGCAGGGCGCGCTGATCGTGGACCTCGCGTCGATCGAGAAGGGCATGCCGCCGTGCCTCTTGCGCAAGACCGACGGCACGACGCTGTACGCGACGCGCGATCTCGCGGCGGTCTTCCACCGGCACGAGCTCTACCACTTCGATCGCTGCCTGTACGTCGTCGGCGGCGACCAGAAGCTGCACTTCCGCCAGCTCAAGGGCGTGCTGAAGCGCATGCAGCTCGACTGGGAGCCGCGCGTGGAGCACGTCGACTTCGGGATGATGCGCCTACCTGAAGGGAAGATGAGCACGCGCAAAGGCCGCGTCGTGTTCCTCGAGGACGTGCTCGACCGCGCCGTCGAGGAAGCGCTGCGCATCATCCGCGAGAAGAATCCAGGCCTCGCGTCGGCCGAGACCATCGCCGAACAGGTCGGCATCGGCGCGGTGGTCTTCAACGACCTGAAGCGCGAGCG
>JANOFY010000041.1:0-11197 GCA_031413895.1 Planctomycetota bacterium
GGCGGCCTTCAAGTCGGCGATCACTTGCTCCACGGGACGTTTGTCCAGCTTCGACAAGTGATCGAGCTCGGGCGCGGACAGTGCGTGGCAATTCACTTGCGGCCAACGCGCGCGGATGTCGGCGATGAGATCGCACCACCAGTCGGTCTTGATGTAGGGGTGATGGCCGCCTTGCATGAGCAACTGGCGGCCGCCGAGATCGGCGGTCTCTTGGATGCGGCGGTGGATCTCGTCGCGCGAGAGCAAGTACTCGCCCGGAGCTCCGGGCCGGCGGTAGAACGCGCAGAATCCGCAGTCGGTGACGCAGACGTTCGTCGGGTTCAGATTGCGATCGACGATGTACGTGACGATCGGCTCAGGGTGCTTGCGCTGCCGCACGAGGTCGGCGAGCCGGCCCAGCGTCAGGATGTCGGCCCGATCGTGGAGCAGAAGCGCGTCCTCGCGGCTGATGCGTTCCCCGTCCTCGACGCGGTGGGCGACGCGGTCGATCGAAGCGGCATCGGGACCGCTCGTCGCTGTGCTTGAACGGGCCGGAGGCGGAGCGGATGCGATGACCGGGGCGCCGGAGTTCATGGGGTCACTATCTTAGGCTGCGCGAGCTTCACGGTGCCAACGGGCGCGGCGGTGTTCGCGTACGGCGCGAGCTACACTGAGCTCTCGAAGTCGAACGCAAAGACCCCGCGGAACACGCTCGTCCCATATAGCCCTCCGTGCAGCGCACCCCGCGCGCAATGCCCCCCCAATGTGGACCCAAGCACTCCTCGCGATCCTCGCGGTCGCACTGCCGCTCGTTCCTGGACCTCTGGCCGCGAGTTCCCGTGCTTTCGGCGACAGCTTCGCCGCGCTGCGGAAGAGCTACGGCGACGCGCTGCGGGCGTACAACCAGGACCCAGAGGGCAAGCCGCATCCCATCCGCGCGTATTGGCCGCGGATCGAGGCCTTCGGCGACCAGGGGGATCCGCAAGCGTTCATCCTGCTGCTCGAGAACCTGGGCCAGGGGTTCGACGATCCGGCCGAGACGCGCAGGCAGGGCGTGCACGTGTTCGATCGGTTGCTTCAGGCAAAGCTCGACGAGGAAAGCGAGCTCGCGCTGTTCGGCAAGCTGAACCGCCAAGTCGACGTGTTACCGGAGGATCTCTTGGTCGACATCGGCCAACTCGGTTACGAGAAGGGCAATTCGGATCAGTCCCGCGCTCAGGGACTGTGGATGTGCGCCTGGGCGCGCAGTCAGCAAGGGACGACCACCGATCCGATGCGGCGCGCGGAGTCCACCGAGCTCCTCAACACGATCCTGATGGAGTTTCCGGTCACGTACGCCGGCGGGCGCGCGGCGACCGAGGTGTTCAAGACCGCGAACCAGGAATACGTCGACGCCCAGTGGGCGTGGGTGAAGTCGGTGCGCGAGCTGCAGGCCGCGGGTCGGCCGCCGCAGGATTGGCCGCAGCTGCCGCTCGAGAAGTATCGCCCGAGCTACGTGCCGCTCGCGCGCGCGAAGTTGCAGGTGGCGATGAAGTGGCTGCGCGACCTGTATCCGGCGTTCGAACGCGCGCGGCGCATGGGCAACACCGGCGAAGGCCTCTTGTCCGTCGTGGACACGCTGGAAGCGGTCTACCCGGTGAAGTCCATGGAGATGGCCGAGCTGCGTCTCGCGATGCTGTCGGTGATCTACGCGCAGTATGCGTCGGAGCCGTGGGTGAACATGTCGCTGCAGCACGTCGCCGCCATGGCCGAGTATTACCCGCGCGCAGGGTTGCAAGCGATGCTCACGATGCTCGTCGAGAAGAGCGCGTCTTCCGAAACTCGTGCGCGTGCGCTCAACATGCACGCGGATCTCTTGACCACCACGAGCCTCGTGGAAGACGATCGCCGCGCGATCGAGCTCTACGAGCGCGTGCTCGCCGAGTTCCCCCACACGGAGATCGCCAAGGACTTGCCCGGGCGGCTCGCGCGGTTGAAGCACGCGATGCCCGGATCGCCGGCGCCCGACACGGTCGAAGCCGACGAGGAAGGCAAGGACGTCAACCTCGCGGAGTACCGCGGGCGGGTCGTGCTCTTCGAGTTCCACCAACTGAAGGACGACGACTGCATCCAGGCGGCTCCGCTGCGCGGCGCGCTGGCGAAGTCGATGGAAGGCCGGCCGTTCTCGCTGATCGCGGTCCGGGTCGGCACCGCGATCCCGCAGAAGCTGGAGGAATACCACGCCAGCTTCGGCGTGCCGCTGCGCTCGATCGTCATCGATCTACGCGAGCACGCGATCCTCAAGCAGTGGATGGTCCGCAAGTTCCCGGCGACGTACGCGATCGACGCCGATGGGATCATCCGCGGGCGCGACTTGCCCTGGCCCGAGATGGCGGCGCTCGTCCAGCGACTCGTCGCCGAGGCGGAGGCGAAGAAGCCGCAGAAGCAGTAGCGCGAGCCCGGCGCTGGGCGGAGTGCGCGGGTCGTCGAGCCGGGTCCGCGCTCGAACCCGCGCGGGACCTCGGATAAGCTCGCGCGCCCCTTCGCTCGTTCCACCGTCGCCGCGGTGCTTCCGCACTGTGCGCTCGCCCAATTCGCCCGCACATGGCCAAGCAAGACACTCAATTCATGGACACGATCGTTTCGCTGTGCAAACGGCGGGGATTCGTGTTCCAAGCGTCCGAGATCTACGGCGGGATCGGCAACACGTACGACTACGGACCGCTGGGCGTCGAGCTGAAGCGGCGCGTCAAGGAAGCGTGGTGGGCGCGCATGGTGGGGCTGCGCGACAACATCGTCGGGCTCGACTCTGCGATCATCCAGAACCCAAAGGTGTGGGAGACGTCGGGCCACGTCGGTGGGTTCACCGATCCGATGGTCGACTGCAAGAAGTGCAAGGGCCGGTTTCGCGCCGACAAGCTCACGGACACGAGCTGTCCGGAGAAGCCGAGCAAACGCCCGGGCGAGTGCGGCGGCGAGCTGACCGAAGCGCGCGCGTTCAACTTGATGTTCAAGACGAACGTCGGACCGATGGAGTCGGCGTCGTCGTTTGCCTACCTGCGACCGGAGACGGCGCAGGGGATCTTCCTGAACTTTAAGAACGTCCTGGAGAGCTCGCGCGTGAAGCCGCCGTTCGGCATCGCGCAGATCGGCAAGTCGTTCCACAACGAGATCACGCCCGGCAACTTCGTGTTCCGCACGCGCGAGTTCGAGCAAGCCGAGATGGAGTTCTTCATTCCGCCCGCGGAGAACGACAAGTGGTACGAGTACTGGCGCAAGGAGCGCGGCTCCTGGTACTCGGATTACGGCATCGATCCGGCGAAGCTGCGCTTGCGAGAGCACGGCCAGGACGAGCTCGCGCATTACTCGACCGGCTGCACGGACGTCGAGTACGAGTACCCGTTCGGCTGGGGCGAGCTCGAGGGCATCGCATGCCGCACCGACTTCGACTTGAAGCGGCACTCCGAGGCTTCAGGCAAGGACCTGCGCTACTTCAATCCGGAGACGAAGGAGCGCTACTTCCCGTGGGTGATCGAGCCGGCGGCGGGCGTCGATCGCACCGCGCTGACGTTCCTCATCGACGCGTACGACGAGGAAGAGGTCGAAGGCGAGAAGCGCGTGGTGCTGCACTTCCACCCCGAGATCGCGCCGATCACGGTGGGGGTGTTCCCGCTCGTGAAGAAGGAAGGCATGCCCGAGAAGGCGCACGAGATCGAGCTCGAGCTGCGCCGCGCGAAGCTGTCGACGTACTACGACGAGAGCGCGGCGATCGGGCGGCGTTACCGTCGACAGGACGAGATCGGCACGCCGTTCTGCGTGACGATCGACGGCGACACGATGAAGGACGACGTCGTCACGGTGCGCCACCGCGATTCGATGACGCAGGACAAGATGAAGGTGCGCGAGCTGCGCGCGTTCTTCAGCGACGCGACGCGGAGTTGGAAGAGGCCGAGTCCGAAAGTCGAGGCGTGAGCCTCAGCAGCGAATGACCTGACACTGACCGGCTGATCTGCCCCGCACACGAGTACGACTCATGCTCCACACGCTCCTTCTGGCCGCTTGCACGTACCTACCCGTTCTTCCCAACGACGAGCCGGACAAGATCCAGCTCAAGGACGGCAAGGCCGTCGCCTGCCGAGTGCTCTACGCGGACGCCGAGAAGGTCGTCTACCGCGTTTCGAAGAAGAACAAGGAAGTGCCGCGCGCCGAGGTCGAGTCGTTCGACTCCGTCGAGGGCCGTCTGCGCGAGTTCCTCGAGCAGTTCGACGCCGCGGATCCTCACGACGCTTCGCAGCAAGCGACGCTCGCGCAGTGGGCCGAAGATCATAATCTGCCGCACGAGGCACGCTGCACGTGGATCCGCACGCTCATCGCCGATCCGAACAACGAGCAAGCGTGGACGAAGCTCGGCGGCGTCAAGCAGGGCGAGGTGTGGAAGCTCAAGGTGAAGGGGCGGAGCTACACGCTCGACGAGCTGCGCAAGCGCAAGAGCGAATGGAAGACGGCGCTCGAGCTGCCGACCGCGCACTTCTTGATTCGTTCGGACGGCGACCCCGAGCGCGTCCTCAACGTCGCGATCGACGTCGAGCGCGCGTACCTCGCGTTCTACGAGATGTTCGGTCCGGTGCTGAAGCTCTACGTCTTCGACGAAGTGCCCGAGCTCAACTTCGTCACGGACAAGGCGGACTTTCCCAACCCGCCGGCGCCGGGCATGACCGTCTGGTACGAGCGCGTCGGGAACCAGCTCTACGCGAACATCTCCGAGAACCCCGACCGCGGCGCGATCGCGACGGAGCTGTGCGAGGTCCTGGTCTTCAACTCGTTCCGCCGCACGTTGAACAAGCAAGTGTCGGAGATCGAGCCGTGGCTTCGATCAGGCCTCGCGCTCACGTTCGGCGCCGGCTTCCGACCGGATCCCGGACACGCGAAGTTCGATCTCGAGTCGCCGAACGAGTCGCTTTTCCAAACCGTCGCGAAGGAAGCGAAACCGACCGAGCTCAAGAGACTTCTCGGCACCGGCCGCGGCGGTTTCGACGGCGGACCGGACCAGATGAAGAACTACGCGGCGGCGTACACGCTCGTTCACTTCCTCGCGTTCGGGGACGGCGGCAAGTACCGCACGTCGTTCGCCGAGTACGCGCGCGACGCGGCGCTCGGCAAAGGCGGGCCGTCGAACTTCTTCGGCACGCTCAGGGTGAAGGAGAAGGACCTCGAGGCCGAGTGGCGTGCCTACGTGACGAAGACCGCGGGAACCTAATGACGCGGCGGTGGGCCGACGTGACGCGGCGGTAGGCCGACGCGGATGCGATCCGCGAAGTCCGTCGCACCCAGCGCGACACGCGCCCTCTCGGTGACGTCGCACCGCCGGCGGATCTCGTCGATCGGCGTTCCCGCGGGAAAGCTCAGCCGGCCGCGCTCCTGGAACATCTCGTCGAGTCCACCGTTGATCAGGATGCGGTGGTCCCACGGCACGGAGCCGCCGGCCGCGGTCGCGTTCATCCGGATCGACGTCGTGCAATTCGACATCGCGGCGTTGTACCAGGTGGGCTCGCGCGCCAGCCGATTGATTTCGTGCGCGTACGCGAGCAGGAGCTCCTCCGCGTGCGCCCGATCGGCGTTCATGCGGTAGAGCCGCACGCGCTCACCGCGGTATTGAACACGGACGCCGATCAGGTCGCGCTCGTCGGCCACGGTGTAGATGAGCTCGAACTGGCGAAACATGCCGCGCACGGCGGAGTAGCCTTCCGTCCGCTCCTTGCGCGTCTCGATCGAGATCGCGAGATACTTTCCACCCGCGAACTCCCACGACGTGATCGTGTGACAGATGCCCTTGGCGCCCCAGTCGCACATGAAGACGTCGAAGCCGATCAGCTCGCGCAGATCGTAGGTGCGCTCCTCCCACGCGGGCACGCCGCTCGTCTCCGATTGCCACGCGAAGTTGCGCACGTTCGTGAACGTGATGAGATCGCCGTCGATGCGCGCCGTCGCGACGCGCGCGACGTCCTCCTGCCAGTCGCGATCGTTGCTCGGCTCGATCGAGAGCCACCAGACGATCACCGCAGCGAACAGGACACACCACGCGATGCGCGCCGCGCCGCGACGCTTGCGCAGGAAGAGCAGGACTCCGGACGCGGCGAGGAACAGCGCCGCGAGCCAAGTTCCCGCGCCGTCGATTGCGAGCGCGAGCGCCGCCCAGCCGCAGGCGAGCGCGACCGCGAGCGCAAGGACCGCGCGCAGCACGAAGCGCACGACTGCGCGGAAGCGATGCCCTGCGCGACGGCGGTCCGCGGGCGCGCTTGTCACGGTTTGCCGCCGACCGCGGCGATGTGCGCGCGCAGGATGCGCCGGACTTCGCGGATCGCGCTCGAGCTCGTTTGGCACGAGTGGCCGCCGGCGACGCACAGCTCGCTCTCCGCTCCGTCGATGTGCGCGCTTTCGTACTGCACGAGGCCGTCGCTCGCACCCTGTGGATGATTCGGATCGGCGTCGCCGATCGCGATGATCGAGTTCTGCGTGACGCCCGGCACGACCGGGGCGCCGCTGATCACTCTCACGAACAGGCTCGACGGCTTCATGCCCGTGATGCTCGTCGGGACTTCGTTCTGGAGCACGCGGCGGAACCGTTCGTCCGCCTGCATCGTCTTGCTCAGCGAGACGACCTCGCTCGGAACGGAGATGAGCGTGTTGACCCAACGCGTGAGCCAATGCTCCGCGAGGTAGCTGCCGCGGTGCGGCGTCGAGAGGTAGACGACGCGATCGACGAACGGCAGCGGATCGAAGACGATGGCCGAGCGCACGAGCTCCGTGATCTCCGGCGAGAAACCGGAGTCCGCGAGCGGCGTGCCCGTGAGCGATTGCCACCACGAGACGTCGCCGTCGACGACCTGCAGCTTGCACAGGAGTCCGCCCTGGCTGTGCCCGACGAGCACGATGTGCTTCAGTGCCGCGTCCGCGCCCTTCGGATCCACTTCGGCGACGAGCTTCAGGAGCGACGTGCGCAGATCCTGTGCCGACATCAGGATCGGATTGCCGGTCGAGTACTGGAAGAACCAGAACTGACAGCGCTCGCGCAGGATCGAGTCCGCCATCAGGAGATTGAACATCTCGGCCCAGTTGCCCGGATTGGAGGCGGTGCCGTGAACGAAGACGACGGGGATGCGACCGGGGTCGTACGGGCGGATCAACTTCAGGCCATTCGTTTGCTCTTTGCGCGAACCGTCGAAGAAGCTCGAGAGGCTCTTGCTCCACATCGTCGATTCGTTGAGCGCGAGAGCGAGCGCCGCGCTGAAGTCGGATTCGAGCGGCACCGTGTGCGAGCCGACGACGACGTCTTGCGACTCGTATGCAGAGCGCAGCTCGATCACGGCCGTCCGTCCCTGCTCGAGCTCCATCATTCCACCGGACAGTCGCAGGAACGCGCTGCACGGCACGTACGCACGACGCCCGCGTCGGACGTCTGCATCTGCGCTCGAGCTGGCTACGAGCGGGACTCCAAGACCCGAGTCGCGCACGCGCATCGAGAGCCCCCAGACCTCGTATTCGTCGGTCGGGATGAGCCGCGTGTGCTCGCGGGAAAGCGCTGGATCGGGCGACTGGAGTGTGACGTCGACGGAGCCCACGGGGAGCTGCCAATGACGATCCACGATCTCGAGCTGAGATCGATCGTCCGACATGAGTGCCTCGCGCAGGCCGCGGTTGTAGATCTCGCACGCCCATCGAAACGTGCGGTCGTACGGATTCGGCGCGTCACCCCAGTGGTCGTCGAGGAGGTAGTCGTACGCGTAGATCGCGGCGGCGAGATAGTGCTCGCGACTGTCCAGCTTGCGCGCGGTGTAGTACGACAGCTCCGCGAGCGCATAGACGAAGAGGCGCAACGTGTCGGCGGCCGCGCGCTCGTGCAGCGTGACGAGGGCGGCTGCCGGATCGTCTTCGAACGCGTCCGCGAGGTCGAAGTAATGCAGCGCGAGTATGGCCGTCGCGCTGGGCGCATCGCCGGTCAGGGCGCTGGACTCGAGCTGGAGCGCGACTTGATCCGTGCCGACGCGCCGCACGCCGACCAGGGGCTTCGTGAAGTAGGCGCAGGATGGCGCGACGGCGGCGCAGGCCGCGAGGACGATGAGCGCGAGCGATCTCACGACGACGATGGTGGGAAATCGCGTGCGCTTGCGCCAGTTGCGACTGCTGGACCGATTCAGTGTTCTCGCGCAGGTCCCGATCATCGAGCGTGATCGATCCGAAGTCGACAGAACCCCTCAGGCAACGAGTGGGAGTCGAAGGTGGCCCGTGAAAACTGAGTCATCTTGCGCGGGTTCTTCGTCGTGCGTAGTCTGCTCGCCGAGCTCGAAGTGAGTGCCGACTCGGTACTCCTCACTCTCTCGCTCGTCGTGCCTACTCGCTGGCTCAGCTCAGGAAGTCGCCCTCCCGCCGCTGCCTCTGAGCGACCGCTGCTGTGCGCTGCGATGGTGTTCGCTCTCGTAGCGACGAACGCGCTCGGGAGTCCGGCGGCGATTCAAGACGTCGCGATGGAACGCTGGCGCACGGTCGCCGCAGAGTGCGCTTCGCGGCGCGCGTCGAACGATCTCTCGGGCGCATCGAAGTCCCTCGCGGACTTGCTGAATCAGGCGAAGTCCGCCGTGCCACCGGGGCGCGAGGAGATCTTACGAGCCGTCTGTCGCGAAGCGGATGCGATCGCGTCGAGTGCGCGTTCAGCGAAACTTCTGCCTGCCGAAGCGCTGGCGTCCGCATTCGCCGTCTCCGCGTTGGATGCACTGGGTGAGGACGAGCAGGCGCGGAACCGCTTTCGGGATGCCGCCGCACTGTGCGCGCAGGGTCCGCCGGAACCAGCCGTGTTCGACGCGATCTACATTCTCGCGTCATATGCCGAGCGGAATGGACGGTACAGCGATGTGCGGGCCCTCCTGGAGTCCGTCCTCGCGGCCAAGTGGCCAGTGGACAGATCGATTGCGCTGAGTGGCCGCCTCGCGAACACACTCTTGCGCCTGGGAGAATATGGCGCGGCACTCTCGCGCGCGCAGCAGGTCGAACGTGACGCGGGCAGCATCGATTCGCCGAGTCTTCGCCGGAGTGCCAGTATCCTGCTCGCAAAAATCAGGTTTCGGCTCGGCGATTTCGCGACTGCGCGTGAACTGCGCGAGAAGTTGCTCGCCGACATGAGCGAATCCGATGTGGGCGAAGATCGCGTCGATGCGATCAATGATCTAGCTCTAGCGCTGGAAAAGACAGGCGACGGACTCGCAGCCGAGAAGCGATACCGAGAAGCGTTGTCCGTGTGCGAGTCGCTCGCGGATCCTGTGCGCGAAGCGCGCGTGCGCGTCAACTTGGGACGACTGCTGCGCGAGGACGGTCGCCACGACGAGGCGCTCGAGTGCCAACGACTGGCCTTGGCACGGGCCCAGGAAGCACGGGATGCGCTTCTCGAGGGCTCGGCGATGGCTGGCATTGCAGAGCTCGAGCTGGTGCGCGGACGGCTGGACGAAGCCAGCGAGATGGCACACAAGTCGTTAACGGTCTTCGAGCGTGTTGACGCCCGCGAACACCGTCTATCTCCACTTCGCGTGTTGGCTCACGCCGCCGTCGAGCAGGGCAACACGGCGACGGCGAGGGAATCGATCGAGGCCGCCGATGCGCTGCTTTCCGGCCGCGGTGTCGACGCGCTCGGAATTCAGGACGCGGCCTCGCTCCGTTCGCGCTTCGCGGATTTCTGCAAGCTCGCGGCCGACTGCGGCGCGCAGCTGGCGGCCGCCACGAAGACTCCATCGCTGAATGAGGAAGCGACCGTCGCCCATGCATGGGCCATCGTGGATCGCTTCAAGGCGCGCGTGCTTCTCGATCGGCTCCCAGGGCCAGAGTCCCGCGGATCGGACGGGGATCCGGATGCGTGGGTTGCACAGCTTCGGCTGGCCTTGGAACCGGACGTCGCGATCGTCGACTACGTCGCAGGCCGCGAGCGGCTGCGCGCGTTCGTCCTCACGAAGGGCGCCGCGAAGTTGGTGGAGCTCGGCTCGTGGGCGAGTATCGAGGCGTTGTCCCGGGAATACGTCGTGGGGATTTCCGATCGTCAGCGACTCTTCGGGAATGCCCGACTCGTCGCGCTCGGCAGAGAACTCTGGGGGGCGCTGATCGCGCCTGTTCTAGCGCAGTTGCCTGAACGTCCGCGCCAGCTCGTGATCTCGCCGATTGGCGCGCTGTGCAGCCTGCCGTTCGAAGCGCTGGTCGCTTCCAGTGCCGGCGCTGAGGACTCCACACCCAAACTCGCGGACGTCGAGTTCCTGCTGGACCGCTTCGACGTGACGTACGTCCCGTCTGCGCACGTGGCCTCACGGCTCGCCGGGCGTGCTGCGCGGGAGCGTGCGGGTCGTGTGCTCCTCATGGGGGATCCGCTGTTCATCGGAGAATCGGAGGCACTCCAGGCCGATGCGCCGTGGCCGACGAGCGTGCCTCGGTTCGGACGGCTGTCGGGCACTCGCGACGAGATCCTCGACATCGCGAACCTCATCGCTCATGAGGACGGCGAGCTCGATTCGGAGGAGGACCGGGTTCTCTTCGCCGCTCGAAAGGATCGAAACGTTGGCGAGACGGTCGGCCGGCTCGATTTATGCCTAGGCAACCGCGCGGCGCGAGCCGCACTGTTCGACCGGCCGCTCGACTATTCACTGATCCACATTGCCACGCATGGATTCATCGATCCGGCCCGCTCGCGATCTAGCGGGCTCTATTTGGCGTACGAGCCGCGAGAGCTCGGTCTACTGAGACTCGAAGACGTGGTCCGACTCGAACTCGATGCCGATCTGGTCGGACTCTCCGCCTGTTCTACCGCGGGCGGCGAAGCGCTACAGGGTGAAGGCGTGCAATCATTGGCCTACGCATTCCTCCACGCAGGTGCGCGCGCAGTGCTGGCCGCGCTGTGGGACCTTGATGATGCGGTCACGAAGGATCTGATGGCCAAGTTCTACGCCGGCTACCTGGTCGAGAGGAAAACTCCAGCCCAAGCGCTTCGCGATGCGAAGCGAACGCTGCGAAAATCGGAAGAGACGCGCGGCGTGTCGACGGTTGTCGAGGGCAAGAACCTAGTCGAGTTCTCGCGCGGGCATCCATATTTTTGGGGCTTCAGGCTTTCGTGTGGGTTGAAAGCGCCGCGGGGTAGAGGTCGAGTCCGCCGAGATGAAAGTAGATCGCGTTGCGGAAGCGCTCTCGGTTTCGAAAGCCGCAGGCTTGTCTC
>JANOFY010000042.1:0-11601 GCA_031413895.1 Planctomycetota bacterium
CTCGCGCATCGCGATGCGAAGCGCCGGCTCAAGGTCGCGGTCGTCGTGTCAGGCGGCAATCCCGATCCCGAACAGATCGAGACGCTGCGCCGCGAGATCGCGGCCGAACGCAGCCGGGCGTGCTCGTGAAGCGCGTCGTCCTCGTGCGGCCGTCAGGCCCGCGCAACGTCGGCATGATCGCGCGCATCGCGGCGAACTTCGGTCCGTGCGAGATCGCGCTCGTGGCGCCGGAGCGGCCGTCGCTCTTGGTCCATCCGGAGTTCGAGCAGATGTCGCACGGCGTCGCGAACGTGAAGGAGCGTTGCCGCGTGTTCGCGACGTTGCCGGACGCGCTCGCGGAGTGCACGTCGTCGATCGGTTTCACCGCGCGCGTGCACGGTCGTCGCACACGCGTCGACTGGCGCGAGGTGCAGGAAGAGATCAGTATGCGTGCGAACGACAAGGCGCAGCGCATCGCGCTCGTGTTCGGCAATGAAACGACGGGACTGACGGCGCAAGAGAGCACGCAGCTCGGCGTTCTCGTTCACATCGCGACATCGGCGGAGCACACGTCGCTCAACCTCGCGATCGCGGTCGGGGTCGTGCTGTCCGATCTCTTCGCCGATCGAGGTGCGAAGAAGTTCGAGCGCGGTGCCAAGGCGCTGTCGGGCGAGGGGCGCGAGTACTTGAAGGCCAACCTGAAACACGTGCTCGCGGAGAAGATCGCGCGGACGCCGAGCGCGCGACGCGACATCCTCGCGTCGATCGATCGCGTGTTCTCGCGCGCGCCGCTCGAGGATCGCGACGCACGGGCATGGCATCTCATGTTGCGCGCGCTGGGGAGCGAGCTGACGCCGAAGGACCTGGGATTAGACCTCGGGGAGAAGCGCGCGCGGCGGAAGGCGGCGGTGAGCGCGGCGAAAGAGAAGGCCCACCGCGGCGGACGATCGCGTTGACGTCCGCTTGTGCGCAGCGGACGCATCGCCCATCATCTGCAACGACCCGCGCGTCCACGCGCACTCCCGACCATGGTCCGACTCGATCGCATCTACACGAAGACCGGTGACGACGGCACGACCGGTCTCGGCGACGGCACGCGTCTTCCCAAGCACCATCCGCGCGTCGCGGCGTACGGCACCGTTGACGAGCTGTCGTCGGTGCTCGGTCTCGCCGTCGCTCACGGGCTCGAGGATCCGCACCGCCGCTACCTGGTCGAGATCCAAAACGATCTCTTCGATGTCGGCGCGGACCTGTGCGTGCCGGGTTCAGCGGGCGATCGCCTGCGCATCACGCCGATCTACACGCAGAAACTCGAGGAGATCATCGATCGCGAGAACGCGGTGCTCGCTCCTCTCAAGTCGTTCATTCTCCCCGGGGGCACGCCCGGGTCGGCTTGGCTGCACCTCGCGCGCAACGTGTGCCGCCGCGCCGAGCGCCTCGTCACCGAATTGATGTCGATCCCCGAAGAGACGCCGCGCGTGAACCCCGAGGTCGTGCGCTATCTCAATCGACTGTCGGATCTCCTGTTCGTGCTCTCGCGCGTGCTCAACGGCAAAGGAAAGCTCGACGTCCTGTGGAAGCCCGGCCAGCGCCAGGCCTGATCCGCGCCGTGTTCCGACTGTCGTTCGCCACACCCGTCGAATGGGTGCATCGCGTGGAGTCCGATCTTCTCGCATTGCTCTCCGATCACGCGCATTGCGAGCTCAAGGCGGCGGCGTCCGCGCAGGCGCTGATCGTGAAGAACCTGTCGCGCACCGTGCTCGTCTCGCGCTTGGCGGAAGTCGCGCGTGAGGAAATCGAACACTTCTCGATGGTCGTGCGCGTCCTCGATGCGCGTGGCGGCGCGCTCGGCCCTCTCGCTCCGAATCCGTACACCGAACAGCTGCTCGCTCGATCGCATGATGGGCGCATCTGCGCGCACGATGAGCGCGACGAGCAGCTCCTCGACCGGCTACTGGTCTCGTCGCTGATCGAGGCGCGCAGCCTCGAGCGCTTTCACCTGCTCGCCACGCACCTCGCGGACCCCGAACTCGCGGATTTCTACCGCGCATTGATCCCGGCCGAGTCGATGCACCAGGCTTTGTTTCGCGAGCTGGCGCTCTCGGCGTACCCGGCCGAGCGTGTTGCGCGTCGATTGGAGAAGCTCACGGCGCTCGAAGGACAGATCGTCGCCGCGTTGCCGTTCGCGGTCCGGATGCACTCGGGCCTCGCTCCGATCGAAGTCGCTCAGCGCGTGCCGGCGCGCTGAAGCGCGGCACGTGCCGCGTCGCGCACGAGCGGATCGATGTCGTTCGCCAGCGCGCGCAAGGGCTCGGTTGCATCCGCGACTTTCAGCAGTCCCAGCGCGCGCGCTGCTTCTCGGCGCAGCGGCGCGTGACCGTGCTTGAGCGCGGTGACGAGCGCCGGGCCGGATTGACGCGCGCCGCAGCGCCCCGACGTCCACGCCGCGATGCAGCGCACGAGCGGATCGGCGTCCACGAGGAATCGTTCGGGGTGCATGTCCGCGACGACCTCGGGCGCGCCCGCGAGATCCGCGAGCGAGAACAGCGCTTCGCGCCGTACGAACGCGTCGGGACTCTGGAGTGCGAGCGCGGTGCGTCTGTTCTCCGCCAGCGTCGCCGCGCTGAAGTCCTTCGTCGGCTTCGGGAGCGGGTGCTCGGATCGAACCAAGCGATGTCCGAAGTCGCGCGGATCGAGTAGGGCTCCCGCGCGCCGATCGAGGAACCAGAACTCTTCGCCGATGCGCACGCTCGTCCCCAGGGCGGCGACGCGCTCGCCGTGGGTGAGCTCGTGCGCTGATCGATCGTTTGTGTCTCGCCATGTACCGCCGCTGAGCAGCGACCAGGCCGACGACTCGTCGGAGTTTGGTTCCGCGAGGAGCTCCTCGACGATCGACTCGAATTCAGCTCGAAGCGCCGCGTTCTCCGCGCCCGTCCCCGGACCCGCGAAGCCGGAGTGCACGGCGCGCACGCGTCCATCGCGATGCAGGAAGATGGTCGTCGGGAACGCGAGCACGCGGTCGAGCGCGGGCAGCGCCTCCGCCGCGCGATCCTTCGCGGCCGAGCCCGCGAGCAAGATCGGATACTCCGCGTGATGCCGATCGCGCATGCGGCGCACTTGCGTGGCGTCGCGCGCGAACTCTCCCGAGTATTCGAACGCGAGGCCGACGATCGCAAGGCCGCGCGCGCGGTAGCGCCGATCGAGATCGGCGAGGTACGCGGTCTCGTCGTGGCAGTTCGGACACCACGAGCCGAGCACCTGGAGTACGAGCGCGCGACCGGCGAACTGGAACTCGGCCAGCGAGCGGAGCTTCCCATCGAGGTCGGGGAAGTTGAGGAGCGCGAGGCCGAAGTCGTCGGCCGCTTTCACGCCGGCGAATGTGTCCGGCAACTCGGCCTTCGGATCGCGCGTCGCTCGCCACCGGTCGTGCCATCGATCTCCCGACCAGAAATCGCCTTCGAGTCGACCGTCCTCCAACAATCGTGCGTCGAACAGGAACGCGTGCGCGCCATCGAAGCACGAGAGCCGCAGCCGGTCGCCGTCGATCGAGCCCGCGAGGTAGCGGTAGTCGCCGGTCGTCGTGAGGAACGTGCCCTCGACCGCGCCGTCGGACGCGGCGCTGAAGATCCCGACCGCCGGATCTTGCTCCGACCAGAACCGCACGGACCAGCGACCGTCGACATCGCTCGCACGTGCCGCGCTGCCGCCTAGCGATGCGAAGCGCGCGGAGTCGCCGAACGTCGCGGTGAACGGCAGCTTCGCGCGGCGATCCGCGCCGGCGCGCTTCGACCACTCGCCCGACAAGCTCATGCCGTCGGCGGAGATCTTCGCGCGTAGGCTCGCGTCGTAGTGCGTGATGTCGAACGTGACTTCGTCGCCGGTGATCGTGAGCGCGGGCACGGTGATGCGCTCGGTGCCGTTGACGAGGGCGGCTCGCAGGACTTCGCCCTCGCGCTCGATCTCGATGCCGAACGGCAGCTCCCCGCCGGCACTCGCGAGCGTCGCTCGCCACGCACCTACTCTTAGATCGACCGGCGCGTGCAGCGCGCCGCTGCTGGCGATGGCGGTGAAGAGCGTCGAGAGCACGGTGCCATGCTACGGCTGCCCGAGAACGGGTGATATCCTCCCAGGCCGCACGCGATCGAACGCGCAGCATGAGCGACATCGCGCGACGCATCACGGTGAGCGGGCGCGTCCAGGGCGTCGGCTTCCGTCACACCACGAAGTTGAAAGCGCGCGAGCTCGGCGTGCGCGGCTACGTACAGAACCTCGCGGACGGCAACGTCGAGGTGTGGGCCGAGGGCGCGACCTCGGCCGTTGAGGATCTAGTCGCGTGGCTCGCGCACGGCCCGCCGCTGGCCCACGTCGACGGCACGCACGTCGAAGCGACCCAGCCGACCGGCGCCGAGAAGTTCGAAGTACGGCGCGCGAGCTAGCCTCCAGGGGCCGCGCTTTCGGCACGTCCGGCCGCCGGGGTTGGTCGTCAGGTCGGGCATTTTGGCGTGCCGAACTAAGGAAATTGTATTTGTCTCTAGCCGGCCCCGCCGCAGGGTCGATCCTCCCCGGCGAGAGAGAGTCCGGGGGGGTGCCGGCGGCGGAGGGGTCCGCACGCTGGCGCATTGGCAGGGGAATCCATGGCGCACCACAAGTTGGCGCGTGCCGTTTCGCAGCTCGGCACGCTGTTCGGTTTCGTCGTGTTCGCAGGCATCGCGTCGAGCAGTCCGCTGCTCGCGCAAGCGGGCGAACGCGATCCGCAGCGTGTGTTTCGCGCGGGGAGGTCGTCGACCGCGGCGTTCGTGCCTGACGCGACCGCGCTCCGATCGCGCGTGATCGAGATCGATCGCACCGCGATCCTCGAACAGGACGCGCTCGTGCTCGATCTGTTCGACGGCGACGCGCGCGTGGCGTTCCGCGACCAAGCCCGGCTGACTTCGATCGCGAGCGGGGTATGGGCCGGGCGCGATCCGAGCGATCCTTCGAGCCAGGTCAACTTCATCGTGCGCGGCGACGTCGTCGTCGGAACGATTCGCGCGCAGGGTGCGCTGTACAAGATTCGCCCGACCGCAGAGCCCGACGCCTTCGCGCTCGAGCTCATCGACGAGAGCCGTTTCCCGTCGTGCTCGGTGGAACGCGCACACGAAGTGCGCCTGACGGGCGGGCACACGCCCGAAGCAGCCGGCTCGGCGAACGGCGCGCTCGCGCTCACCGCTCCGACGACGATCGACGTGATGGTGCTCTACACGCCGCAGGCGAAGACCGGCGCGGGTAGTCAAGCCGCGATCGAGGCGCTGATCGATCTCGCGGTGCTCGAAGCCAATCAGACGTACGTCAACAGCGTCGTGCCGCTGTCGCTGAACCTCGTGCGCAAGCAAGAGATCGCGTACACCGAGTCGAACAACTTCAACACCGACCTCGCGCGGCTGCAGAGTCCGGCCGACGGCTTCATGGACTCGGTGCATGCGCTGCGCGACACGTACAAGGCCGACCTCGTCTCGCTGATCGTGAACGCGAGCAGCTCGTGCGGCATCGGTTACGTGATGACGAACGTCAGCAGCGCGTTCCAAGGCTTCGCGTTCACGGTGGTGTCACGCTCCTGCGCGACGGGCTACTACAGCTTCGCGCACGAGCTCGGGCACAACCTCGGCTGCGCGCACGACCGACAAACGGGCGGCACGGGTGCCTACGCGTACTCGTACGGCTATCGCAATCCCTCGGCGACGTGGCGCACGGTGATGGCGTACGCGCCGGGCAACCGCATCCCGTATTTCTCGAACCCGCTCGTGAGCTACCAAGGTGAAGCCACCGGTGTTCCGAGCACGTCTTCGCTGGGCTGCGACAACGCGAAGTCGATGAGCTTGACCGCGCCGATCGCCGCGGCGTTCCGCGCCGGTGCGCCGCCGCCGCCGAGCGGCAGCGCGACGATTTACGGCCTCGGAAAGCTCACGTCGCAAGGACTGCGGCCCGAGCTCGCGCCGATCGGCGCACCCGACGTGTCGATCAACGACTTCAGGCTCAAGCTGACGCACGCCATTCCGCGCGCGATCGGCTTCATCCACATGTCGAGTCAGCAGGCGAGCTCACCGTTTCAAGGCGGGACGCTGTACGCCGCGCTGCCGCTCGTCTCGTGGACGACGTTCCGCACGACGACCGAAGGCAGTGTCACGCTGCCGGTCGTGAACATGTCCGCTCTCGTCGGACAGACGTGGCACTACCAGGCGCTCTTCCGCGACACGCAGCATCTCGACCACACGGGCTACGGCCTCTCGAACGGCGTGAAGGTCACGTACGCGCCGTAGCGCGAGTCCGGCGGCGGGCGAGATCGGCCTGCGGGCTTGCTCGCTATGCTGACCGCGTGCTTCCAGTCTTCACGTTCGGCGCGCTCGCTCTCGCCTCCTGGGCCACGCTCCAGGATGCTCCGGCGGATCGCCCGGTACTGCAGGCCGGCGCCGCCTCGACGCACGGCGAGATCGTCGACTCCGATCACCGTGCGCGCACGGATGCGATCGACGCGAATTTCACCGACGCACACGTGATCGCGAAGCGCTTCGAGCTCGCCGTCGCGAAATCGGGCCGGCACTCGGTCGAGCTGCGCTCCTACCTGTTCGACGCCTATCTCGTGCTGCGCGACGGAGAGGGCGGGGTCCTCGGTGAGGACGACGACGCACTGCTCGGAACGCACGCGCGCGTCACGGCCGACCTCGACGGCGCGAAGCGCTACCTGATCGAAGCCTGCGCGTTGCACGGGAGCCGCGGGAGCTTCGAGATCCGAGTGATCGAAGGCGATCCGCCCGCGCTGTCCCTGCTGGAGCGGCACGCCGCCGACGTCGCGGACGCGAAGCGCGCCGTCGAAGTGCGCGAAGCGGCGCGCGGTCCCGATCACGCGGACACGGCGCACGCGCTCAATCAGCTTGGGCTGCTCTTGAGAACCGAGGGCGACTTCGCGGGCGCTCGCGCGCTTTTCGAGCGTGCGCTCGCGATCTGGGAGAAGACGCTCGGACCCGATCATCCCGGAACGGCGTCGGGCCTCGCCAATCTGGCGCTCGTCTTGAAGCAGCAGGGCGATCTCGAGAGCGCTCGTCCGCTCTACGAGCGCGCTCTGGCGATCCGCGAGCAGACGCTCGGGCCCGAGCACGCGGACACCGCGCAGAGTCTCGACCAACTGGGCTCGCTTCTCGGAACCCAGGGAGAGTACGCGGCCGCCCTCGAGCTGACGGAGCGCGCGCTCGCGATCCGCGAGAAGGTGTTGGGCCCGCAGCACCCGCGCACCGCGATCGGACTGAACAACCTCGCCTCGCTCTATTGGTCGCAAGGCAATCTGGCCGCGGCGCGCCCGCTGTTCGAGCGCGCGCTGGCGATCCACGAGGCGCTGTACGGCTCGGAGCACCCGAGCACCGCGCAGAGTCGAAACAACCTCGCCGTCTTGCTCGAGTCACAAGGCAACTTCGCCGCCGCGCGGCCATTGCACGAGGCCGCGCTGGCGATCCGCGAGCGGACGATCGGACCCGAGCATCCCGACACGGCGGCGAGCCTCAACAACCTGGCGCTGCTCTGCAAGGCGCAGGGCGATCACGCCGCGGCGCGACGCTATTTCGAGCGCGCGATCCCGATCCTCGAGAGGACGCTGGGCCCCGATCACGAGCTCACGGGGAAAGGACTCAGCAACTTGGCGTGGCTGCTCCATGCGCAAGGCGACTTCGTCGCGGCTCGTCCGCTCTCCGAGCGCGCGATCGCCATCTCCGAGCGCGCCCTCGGTCCGGAGCATCCGGACACCGCGCGGAGCGTCAACAACCACGCGCTCCTGCTCCAAGCGCAAGGCGACTCGATCGCCGCGCGCGCGCTCTTCGAGAGAGCTCTCGCGATCTGGGAGAAGTCGCTCGGCCCCGATGCGCCGAACTTGGCAATCGTCCTGAACAATCTGGCTTGGCTCGAGTGGGAGCAGGGCGACCTCGCAACCGCTCGGTCGTTGTCCGAACGCGCGCTCGCGATTCGTGAGCGGACGCTCGGGCCCGACCATCCGGACACGGCCGCGAACGTGAGCACGCTCGCGCTCCTGTCGAAGGACCTAGGCGAGCTGGCGGCGGCACGTGCGCTCTTCGAGCGCACGCTCGCAATCTTGGAGAAACTCGTCGGCCCGGATCATCCCGACACGGTGACGAGCGTCGCGAACCTGGCGCTGCTCGCGCTCGATGAAGGCGACACCGCGCGGGCCGCCGAGCTCGCGCGCCGTAGCTGGCGTTCGAGCCGCGCCTCGCGCAGCGCACTCGTCGCGACGCTGAACGAGCGCGAGTGCTACGCGTACCTCGCGAAGGTGCGCAGCGAGCTCGAGATGCTCCTGTGCGCCGATACGGGCTCGGCCTCGCTGGCGGCGGAGGCGATGCTCGATTGGAAGGGACAGACCGGCCGCATGATCTCCGCGAGCCGCGCCGCGAGCCTCGAGACGCACGCGGCCGAGCTCGACGAGCTGCGGGCCGTGCAATCGCAGCTCTCGACGCTGGCGTTCGCGCGCGACGTCGCGAGCGACGAGGCCCATTCGCGCCAGCTGGCCGAGCTCTATCGCGAGCGTGAACGGCTCGAGCGCCGCGTGCGGGACGTGCTCGACACCGAGCTCTCGAAGCCTCCGACGCTCGCCGAGCTGCGCCGGAGCCTCGACGAGCGCGCGGCGTTCGTCGACTTCTTCGTCCATCGCGCCTACGAGCCGGGACGCAGGACGTCCGCGAGCGACCCGACGTTCATGCCTGGCCGATGGACGGGACGGCGGCGCGTCTCGGCGTGGATCACGCGGCCCGATCACGAGAGCAGTGTCCACGTGGATCTGGGCGACGAGGCCGAGCTCGACGCGGCGATCATGGCGTTCCTTCACGATCTCGTCGCGCGCCGGGGCGTCTCCGTGAGCACGAGCGGTTCGAGCTCGGACGCAGCGCACGACTTGCGTCGTCGGTTGTGGGATCCGATCGCCGAGCACCTGGAGGGCGTGACCCGCGTTTTCGTCTCGCCGGATGGCGCGTTGTGCACGCTGCCGTTCGAGACGCTCACCCGCGACGATGGGAGCTTCCTCATCGAGCACGTGGCGTTCGTGTACGAGCAGACGCCGGACATCCTCGCGCAGCCGCGGCAACCGTCGGCCGAACGCAGCCGCTTGCTCTCCGTCGGCGGCATCGACTACGCGAAGAGCGCTCCACCGGGGAAGGACTCCGTCGCCGCGCCCGCGACGGGAGCGCAGTCCGCTCCGCTCGCGACCGCTCTCGCATCGAACGCAGCCGCCTCCTTCGACGTGCGCGGCAGCTTCGAGTCCTTCTGGGCGCCGCTGGGACACACCCGGTACGAATCGGACGTCGTCGACGCGCTTCACGCACGCGCTTTTCAAGAGGGCGCGCGACTTGCGCTACGCGGCGACGCAGCATCCGAGGAAGCGCTCAAGCGCGAGCTGCCCCGGCACACCGTCGTGCACGTCGCGACGCACGGCTTCTTCAATCCCGAAGGCGTCCCTTCGCTCTGGACCGCGGCCGTCGAGGAAGCGGGGAAGGGACGCCCCGGTCTGAGGAGCGAGAGTCTCGAACTCGTGGGCCAGGCGCCGGGTCTTCTGAGCGGGCTCGTCTGCGCCGGAGCGAACGAGCTCTCTGGGGCGGACCGCGACGATGGTTATCTGACCGCGGAAGAAGTCGGCTGGCTCGATCTCTCGGCGGTGGAGCTCGTCGTGCTGTCGGCCTGCGAGACCGCACTCGGAAGGTCGCAGTCGGGTGAAGGGTTGCTCGGACTGCGCCGCGCATTCGAGCTCGCTGGAGCAAGGACGGTGGTCAGCTCGCTGTGGTCGGTGAAAGACGAGTCGACGGCGAGGTTGATGCAGAGTTTCTACGAGAACCTGTGGGTGAAGCGGATGGACCGCGCCGACGCGTTGCGCGCCGCGCAGCTCAGCATGCTCGCTCGAAACCGCGCCGAGCACCGCGATCCTCTGCCGTCGACCTGGGGTGCGTTCGTGCTCAGCGGTGAATGGCGCTGAACTCGGCCGGATACGAGGTCAGCGCTTGACGTAGCTCGAAAGCCGCGCGAGCTGACCGCCGCCCGTCGAAGGCGGCGGTGGCGTCGCACGCAAGTAGCGCGCGTAGTTCGCTTCGTCGACCGTCACGGGGTGACGATTCGATTCGGGCGCGGGTGAATCGGCGCGGTGCGCCACGAGCGCGGCGACGAGGATTCCCGCGGCGAAGCTCGTCACGGCGGCGACCCATGGGGAGATGCGCGTGCGACGTTCGCCGCGGTCGCGCGTCGCGGCGGCGAGCCGCTCGGTCCAATCAGGAGGCAGCTCGGCGTCGGCACGCGCTTCTGCGAGCGATAGCACGCGACCCATGCCGCGCGTCAGCTCGGCTTCGAAGCGTCGGCATTCGTCGCACTGCCCGAGGTGCACGTCGAGCGCCTTCGCTGCGTCGAGATCGAGCTCGCTGTAGAGACGAAGCGCCATCTGCTCGCGGAAGTGTTCGTGGTTCATGAGTCGTTCTCCGGTCGAAAGCGCGCGAGCTTCGCCTGTAGTTTGAGGCAAGCGCGCGCGAACTGGGTCTTGACGGTGGGCAGCGAGACGTCGAGCGTTTCGGCCACTTCGGCGAGCGTCATGCGCCCTTCGTGGCGCAGCAGGAAGACCGTGCGCTGGCCTTCCGACAGCTCGGACAACGCGTGTTCGAAGCGCGCGAGCAGTTCGTCGTCGGACGGCGCACGTTCCTCTGCGGCAACATCCTCGACGGTCGAGTCGCTCGACGAGCGGAGCAACGAACGGCGTCGCGCGATGTCGAGCGCGGTCGTCACTGCGACCTTGCGCAGCCACGCGCCGGCATGCTCAGGCTGACGACCTTCAGCGAAGCGCCGCCACAGGCGCACGAACGTCTCCTGCGCCGCGTCCGCGCCGAGGTGCTCGTCGCGGACGATGGAGCGACACAGACGCAGCACTTCGTGCTGGTGTCCGGCGACGAGTTCGTCGAAGGCGTGAGTCACGGCGCGTTGGGCTCAGTCGGCCACGGACACGACGCGCAGCACGAGATCGCGATCATTCAGTCGCTCGCCGTCGAAGCTCCACTTCACAGTCGCGCCTTCCCGTCCGTCGAAGTTGCCGCCCACGACGATGCCGGGCATATGCACGGTCACCTCGAACGATTCGTCGCCGAGATCGGTCGTGTGGTCGAAGGCCGTGAAGGTCCATTCGAGCTGTCCGCGGATCGCATTGCGCGTGGTGAGCGGCACGCCGTCCTTTGTCAGCGCCGCGTCCAGCGACGACCTCAGGCTGTCACGCGACTCCGACTCCAGCTGTTCGATGTCGTGCACCGCGTCCGTGTCGTCCTTCGTGGCTCCCAGAAACTTGTCGACGACCGCGGCCATGCGCTCGCGACTGACGACGGAGGAGAGCGATTCGCGCGCGCTGTGGAGAACGCGTTCTAGGGCGCGCGGATCCAGCGATGCGTCTCCCGCCGTGTAGACGGAGAGGAGCGCGCTCTCGGCGTGCGCCATCGACGTGTCGATCAACGTCGACGCCCCGATTTCGATCACACGGTCGCGTTCCTGCGCGGTGATCTCGACGGACTCGTCCTCGTCGAGTCGATCGAGCTTGGCCTGCAGCTCGTCCGGCATCCGCTCATCGAGTCC
>JANOFY010000043.1:0-3124 GCA_031413895.1 Planctomycetota bacterium
CCATCTCCTCGCTCGCCAGCCCGTGGCGGATCAGCTTGAGCGCACCGCGCTGCCGGTACTCGCCGTCGCCGCGCTCCGCGAGATAGACGGTGCCCATGCCGCCTTCGCCGATGGCGCGCACGATGCGCCACGCGCCGAGCGTGCGGCCTTCGAGCGGCTGCGCGGCGAGGAGGAGCGTGCCCGCGTCGCCGAACGCATCGGCGGCGAGCGCACCGACGCCGAGCGACGCGACCCCCGGCTCGAGGAAGCGGCCCGCCGCGCCGTGGCTCGCGAGAAGCGAGCGGACCTCCGCCTCGAGGGCGGCGTCGCCCGCGCACGCGTCCGCGAGAAACGCGTCGAGCGCGTCCGCCGCGCGGCCCGGCGCGATCTCGTGCGCGCGATCGAGCCCGCGCTCGACGGCCGCGTCGAAGATCTCGCCGACCCGCTGCCAGCGCGCGCGCGCGTCCGCGCGATCGCTCATGCGCTCGGGCCTCGCAGCTCGCGGAAGAGCCACGCGCGCGCCAGGGTCCAATCGCGCTTGACCGTCGCCGGCGAAACCGCGAGCACCTCGCCCGCTTCCTCAATCGAGAGCCCGCCGAAGAAGCGCAGCTCGACGACGCGCGCTTGGCGCGGCTCGAGGTTCGCGAGGTCTTCGAGCGCCGTGTCGAGTTCCTGGATGTCGACGTCGCCCGTGTCCGCGGCAACGTCGTGCTCTTCGAGCGAGAGCGAGACGCGCGCCGCGCTGCCGCCGCGCTTCTGCGCACCGTGGCGCCGCGCGTGGTCGGCAAGGATGCGCCGCATCGCCTGCGCCGCGAGGCCCATGAAGTGCGCGCGGCTCTCCCACGTGACGGAACGCTGGTCGATCAGGCGGATGTACGCCTCGTGCGCGAGCGCGGTCGGCTGCAGCGTGTGGCCCTCGCGCTCCATGCGCAGGTACGAGCCCGCGAGCCGGCGCATCTCGTCGTACACGAGAGGGAGAAGCGCCTCGAGCGCCGAGCCGTCGCCGTCGCGCCATCGCAGAAACGTGCGCGTCACCTCGGAGGGAGTCGGCATGCGCGGAGCCTACGCCGCGCGCCGCGCCGTCACAAGCCGCGCGACCCCTGACAGCCCCGTCGCCCGCAGGCGCCTACGGCAGCGCGCAGTTCGCGACGCTTCCCAACGCGCCACCATGGCCGAAGTGCTGCAACATGCCGCCCTCTCCGAGACTGCCGATATGTCGACAGGACTCACGAAGCCGTCGCAGTTCAGATCCCAGCCGTCGTTGACGCCAGTCGTCACCGGCCCGAACTTCGAGAGATAGCCGCACGCCGGGCTGAGTATCTCCGAGCCGGTGACGAAGCTCGTGCCGGTGGTCGGGAGCGCGCAGCCACTCGGTATCGACGAACTCGAAACGTCGGGCGAGTGCACCTGCACGCTGCAGAGTTCGATTCCGTCCGCGCAGAGCGCGACCCGTCCGGCTCCAGACGCGCGCGTCAGGGAAATCGTCGCGAGCCCCTGCGCACTTGTGACGGCCGTCGTCGAGCCGCCGGTCGCGATGTTTACCGTGCCCCAAACGCTCCGAGAACGCGACGAGCGCACCCGGAATGGGGTTATTGAACGGCCCTCGCACACGAACCGTGACACTGAACGTGTCGAATGCTGGCGCTGCGGCATCCGGACAGAGCCGAAGAACCGGCGGCGTGAGCGCGAGGCACTGCGGGCGCGGTGGGAACTGCGAAATCGAGAGAGTGTAGGTGCACAACTCTAGGATCGACGAAGCCGATGCCAACGGCGCCAGGGGAGTGACATGGCTGCAAGTCGAGGTCCGTGCGGATGAGGATCGGCTTGGCCGTGCATCGCGCGGAATGCGTGCCTGGCGTCGGAGACTCTCGAGCAATCCGGCGACATGTTCAGCATGAAGCACATCACGTCGCATGAGGCGATGCCTCAAGTACCGAGCAGCGCTCGGCCGTCCTCTACTCGTGACAGCGCGGTCCCCATTCCGACATTCGCGCGGCCAGTTCCCGCTTTAGCGGTGACGAACCTCTCGCCGCATTCCACGCGGCGGCTTGCGGCCCAGCGAGCGCCTGGCTAAAGTGGGCCGCAACCCTATCAGCGCACAAAGCAGCCGTGTCCGCCAATCTCCGATCGACGCGACCCGACTGACGCCTCGCACGAACACGCAAGGAGGACCGGCCATGAGAACTTCGCTCGGTACCCACGTCGCCATCGCGTTCGCTGTTCTTGTGTTCTCGCCCGGCGTCATCCACGCGGTCCCGAGTATCCCGCCTGCGTGGTCCGCGGAAGGCGGGGTGGGCGGTGCCATGTTCGGCTTGTCTGTGTCGGCTGCCGGGGACGTCAACGGCGATGGCTATGGCGACGTGGTGATCGGCGCTCCCGGCTATTCGAACGGTGATGCATTGGAGGGACGCGCCGTCCTGTTTCTCGGCTCGCAGGCCGGCTTGGACCTCAGTCCGGCCTGGAGCGTCGAGGGCAGCCAGTTCGACGCGTCGATGGGCCACAGCGTATCGGCTGGCGATATCAATGGCGACGGCTTCGACGACGTCCTCGTCGGCGCGCGCTTCTACCGCACCGGTACGATGCCGCTCGGCCGCGTCCAACTTCATTACGGATCCCTGAGCGGACTCTCTCCCGCACCCGACTGGATCGAGGACGGCGAGCACAGTTGGTCCGACTTTGGGGAGTCCGTCTGCGCAACGGGAGACGTGAACGGCGATGGCTTCGCCGATGTCGTCGTTGGCTCCCCGTCGTACGGTGGCGCCGAGGCTTGGGAGGGCCGCGCGTACGTCTACCACGGTTCCAGTTCGGGTCTGCCCGCCGTACCGTCGTGGATCGCGGAAAGCAACCAGCAGGCGGCGAACTTCGGGTACTCCGTCGCCACCGGTGATTTCAACGGCGATAACTTCGACGACGTGATTGTCGGCGCCTACAACTTCGATAACGGGCAGAACAACGAAGGGAGAGCGTTTCTTTATCTAGGCTCTCCCACTGGGCTCGGTCCGACACCAGCGTGGACCGCCGAGGGTAATCAGGCGGCCGCTTGGTACGGAATGGCCGTGGGCTCGGCCGGGGATTTCAACGGCGACGACTACGACGACCTCCTCGTCGGTGCGTACAGCTTCGACAACGGCCAGACCGACGAGGG
>JANOFY010000044.1:0-11753 GCA_031413895.1 Planctomycetota bacterium
GTCAGCGCCGTGCGCAGGAACGCGAGCGGGCTGCTGAACCGCTGTCCGGGCGGTATGGTCGGCCCAGTCGACTCGGTCGGCTCGGTCGTGTCCGACGGCGGCGCGCCGCCCTGCGCGCCAGCGAGGATCTGCGTCACGTACCGATCGCGCTCGGCGGGTGATCGGAGCAGCACGTAGCGACACGTCAGGATCAAGCTGACGTCGTGCAGGAACTTTGCCATCAGCGTGCTCACGAGCGCGGCCAGCGCGAAGAAGAACACCCACGGCTCTCCGGCGGTGCGCGCGGCGTAGATCCCGTAGCAGATGAAGAACGCCGACTTCACGTACAGGTGGAACATGAAGTCGTGGAAGCCGAAGACGAACTTCTCGCGGCCGTGGTAGCGCGCGACCTCGCCGTCCACGCAGTCCATGATGTAGTAGACGAAGAGGCACAGGAACCCGAGCACCGAATACACGCCGCCGAACAAGAGCAGCACCGATCCGAGAAGGCCGAAGATCAAGAACGCGAGCGTCGCGATCGTCGGGCTCAGATTGAAGCGCACGAAGAAGCGCGTCACGTGGATCGAAACGCGATCTCCGTACACGAGCCCGGCGACGTCGTTGTAGCGACGCACGGGCGCTTGGACCTTCTCGCGCAGCTCGGTGAGCGAATCCATCCGTCAGACGGCGCGGCGCGATCGACGCAGAACCAGGTCCAGGGCTTCGCTTGACATGGCCTTGATCTTGTCCTTTTCGCCCGGTTTCAGATAGCCCGCCAGCCACAAGAGAATTGGATGCGCGGCGACGAGAGCGAGCTTGGCGGCGACGAGAAACGCCATCGGCCAGCTCGGGAGCATTCGGCTCACGAAGAACAGCGCGACCGCGAGTCCGATTGGGACGGCGACGCGCGACAGCTCGTGCCCGACCGGCATCACGCGCTCCCCCACGATCCACGCGGCGATCGCGAGCACGGCGAACGTGCCGAGCGTGGCCCACGCCGCTCCCATATATCCGTAGCTCGGAGCGAGCACGGCGTTCAACGCAACGTTGAACACGGCCGCGCCAGCGACGAGGAGCGTCACCTGTCCGGTGCGTTGCCGGATGTAGAACACCGTGTGGACGACCTGAAAGATCGCCCAGAACACGTAGCCGAACGCGATGATCGGCATCGCGCGGTGCGATGCGAAGTACTCGGGCGTGCCCATCGTGCGCGCGAGTTCGGGGCTGAGCACCGCGATCGCGAGCGACGCGACGGTCATGATCAACGTGAAGTACGTGAGCACCTTGCGGCACAGGAGAGTCACGTGCGACTCGTCCTTGATCCCGAAGATGTACGTGAACCAGATCAGGCCGAACGCTTCGATGAGGACCGTGCTCGCCATCGCGCCGAGCTTGTACGCGAACCCGTAGAGACCGATGTCACCGAGCGGGACATCGAAATGCCGGAGCACGAAGCGGTCGGCTTGGTGCAGCACGAACATGCACAGGCCCGACAGGATCAGCGGGTACGAATAGCGCACGAGCCGGCGCGCCATGGGCATGGAGAACGCGAACCCCGAACGCCGCATGACCGCGTACACGGCGCCGACCGCGACGAGCGCTTCGCCCGCGAGCACCGAGTAGAAGACGCCCATGTAGAGGAGTCCCAGCCCGACGAGGAACCACACCTTGAGGCCGACCTCGCAGAGCAGCTTGAGCGTCGTCACGACGCCGTACGCGACGGAGCGCTCTCGAATCTGCAGGTAGCGCAGTCCGACTTGACCGATGCTCTGCAAGAACAGGATGACTGCAATCGCGACGAACGCCGGTGCGGCCTCGCGTGATCCGAACAGGAGTTCCGCTCCGCGCTCGCGAAAGAGCAGCGCGAGCAAGACCGCGAGACCTGTGGTCCCCGCGATCAAGAGCAACGTCGTCGACACGAGCCGACCGCGCTCCTCTTCCGTCGCGTACTCCGGATAGAAGCGCGACATCCCGTACAGCAAGTTGATGCCGAAGAGCTGGCTGCCGACGCCGATCGCGACCGCCGCCATCTCGGTGATGCCGTAATTCGCCGTCGTTCCGATGTACGCGGTGACGAGCGGCAGCAGCACGAATCCGATCGCGCGGTGGACCGCGGGACCGAGCGCGTAGATCACCGAGTGCTTCGTCAGCCGCTTGATCGCGTCGTAGATCACGAGCGAATCCTACACGGCGCGTGGTGTCACAGAGGATCGCGAGGGTGAGCCGTTTCGACGAGTTGCCGTGCGTGCTCGTGGCCGAGCCACCCCTCGACCGCGGCGTGCACGAGATACAGGAGCGGCGTGATGCCGATCGCGATGGCGAACTTGTAGACGTAGTTCGTGAGCGCGACGCCCGCCGCGTCGCTCGGCGACATGCGCACGTAGCCCGATCCGCCGATCAGGCTCGGAATGATCACGAACGCCAGGAAGATCACGACGATCGTGTCGATGATCTGGCTCACCGCGGTGCTGCCCTGAGCGCGCAGCCAGAGCATCTTTCCGCCGGTCTTGTGACGCAGCCAGGTGAACACCGTCGCGTCGACGAACTGCGCGATCGAGAACGCGACGAGGCTCGCGACGACGATCGCCCACGTTTGACCGAGCGCGAGGCTGTACGCGCCTTGAATCGCGTCGGCGGACACGCCCTCCGTGAAGCTGATCGCCGGGACACGGATCGCCGCCTGCACGACCGGTTGCAGGATCACGTTCACCCCGATCGCGAGCCACGTGAACACGCGCACGATGCGGCGTCCGAAGTACTCGTTGATGATGTCCGTGAGGAGGAACGTCAGTGGGAAAGCCAGGATCCCTGCCGACGCGACGAACACCTGCGAGTCGCCCAGGCCGAGTTTGGCCGGGCTCAGCCCGAAAAGCGTGAACGTCCACAGCTTCGCCCCCAGGAGCTCGGCGGTGACGAAGAACCCGACGAACAGGCCGCACAGCACGAGCAGGAGGACTTCGCGCCTGGCGCCGTCGGCGCCATCCATGGAACGGCTCATGCCTCGTCCGCTTCTACCGCTGCGCACCGCGGCACGCAACGGCGACCTGCGCATTGACCCGCATCGAGAGGTGCCTAGACTCTCCCTCCCCATGCAGGTCATCGATCAATTGAAGGCCATGAGCGCCGAGCGCTTCCTGGCGATCTACTCCAGCTTGGATCAGCACGGTTTCGGACCGCTCGACGGCGAGGTCGCGAAATCGCTGCGCTTCCGGCCGCAGGCGGTTCGCAAGCTGCCGATGGCGACGCGTGCGAAACGCGCGAAGCAGATCCTCGAGACGAGCGGCAACTCCGAGCTGACGTACGAGCTCATCGGCGGCTATCTGCTGAAGAACTGCAAGGCGCTCGTCACGGAGTTCCTCGATGCGACCGGTGTGAAGCACGAGGACGGCATGATCGAGGACGTCGACGCGAGTCAGCCGGACAGGAAGAAGATCAAGAGCGTGGTCGCCGAGCTCGACAAGAAGTACGCGCCGGCCGACGTGACGCTGTACCTCGCGATCTGCGCCGAGCAATGGCCGAAGGTGACTGAGCTGCAGGAGCTCTGGGAAGCGCGGCGCTGATCAGCGTCGCTGACAGCGGCGGCAGAAGTGCGTGCCGCGCTGCCCGACGACGATGCGCACGATCGGTGCGCCGCACACCAGGCACGGCTCGCCCGCGCGGCCGTACACCTTGAACTGATCCTGGTAGCTGCCGGGGTTGCCTGCGGGCGTGCGATAGAACGTGTCGAAGCTCGAGCCCTCACGCTCGATCGCTTGCGCCAGCGTGCTGCGAATCGCATCGACGAGCGCGGCCGCGCGTGGGCGCGTCACCTTGTCCGAACGCGACAGCGGATGGAGCCCGGCCGTGAACAGCGATTCGTCGACGTAGATGTTGCCGAGGCCCGCGACGAAGGTTTGGTCGAGGAGCAGCGGCTTCAACACGCGTCGACGTGCGCGCAGCGCTTCATGGAGCCATTGCGACGTGAACTCGCGCTCGAGCGGTTCCGGGCCTAGCTCACCGAGCAGCGCCTGCGCGTCTTCGCAGAAGGCGAGCCGCCCGAACTTGCGCACGTCGATGAAGTGCATCACGCGGCCGTCGTCGAGCGCGAGGCTCACCTTGACGTACGGCCCCGGGTCGACGCCCCGCGGCTCGACCTGGACGCGACCGGTCATGCGCAAGTGACCGACGAGCGCGCCGGCCGATTCACCGCCGCGCTCGAGATCGACGACGAAGAACTTCGCGCGCCGCCACACGCGCACGATGCGCGCGCCGGTGACCGCGGCGCGAAAGCGTGGCACCGAGAGTCCGCCGAGCGTCCGCACCCAGCGCACGTCGCACGAACGAATCACGCGGCCGACGAGATGCGGCCGGATGAGGCGCACGACCGTTTCGACTTCCGGCAGCTCGGGCATCAGCGGCAGCTCACGCGCGCGGCGCGGCCCACGGCTCGTCGTTCGAGACATCGGTCGCGTACTCGATCGCGGTCCACAGCGCGATCGAACGCGGCAACCACCAATAGGCGAACGCCAGGAGGAGCGGCAACGCGATCGCGATCGACGGGATCGGCTCGAGGTCCGTGCCGAAGAAGATCACCAGCACGAGCAACGCCGCGAACAGCTCGGTGACGATCGCGGACAGGTACATCGAGCCCGTCATCGCGCCTGGCTCGCGGCGGTACACGAGGCCGCAGGTCGCGCAGGCCGTGTGCAGCTTGGCGTAACGGACGAAGAGCAGGCCTTCGCCGCACTGTGGACAGCGGCGACGCCAGGCGCGCGCGAGGAATACCGTCCGCGGAATCGGTGCGCGAGTCGACATCGCGCAGCAGTGTAGCGCGCTCCTCGACGGCCGTCAGATGGCGTGGCTGACGCCGAGCAGCTCGTACAGCCGATTCTTGATGCGGCCATATTCGGGACTGCTGATCTCGCGCGGGTGAGGCAGATCCACGCGCAGTTCCTCGGCGATGCGGCCCGGGCGCGGCGTCATCACGAGGATGCGGTCGGCGAGCTGGATCGACTCGTCCACGTCGTGCGTCACGAACAAGATCGTCATCTTCTCGCGCCGCCACAGGCGCAGCAGCTCGGCGCGCATTTGCAAGCGCGTCAACGAATCGAGCGCGCCCAGAGGCTCGTCCATGTACACGACGTCCGGCGCAACGGCCAGCGCGCGCGCCAGCGCGACACGCTGCCGCATGCCGCCCGAGAGTTCGCTCGGGAAGCTCTTCTCGAAACCGTTCAAACCGACCAAGTCGACGTAGTGCCGGATGATGCGCGCTTGCTCGTCCTTGGGTTTCGAACGCAGTCCGAGCGCGATGTTGTCCCACACCGACGCCCACGGAAAGATGCCGTACTCCTGAAACACGAAGACACGCCGCGGATCAGGGCCGGTGACGGGTCGCCCTTCGATCTCGACGCGGCCGGCATCCGCCGGTTCGAATCCGCCGACGATGTTGAGCAACGTCGACTTGCCGCATCCTGATGGTCCGAGCAAGCAGACGAACTCGCCCGCGCGAACGTCGAGGTGGATGTCGTCGAGCACGGCCAGCTGGGCCTTGCCGCGAAGGAACGACTTGCACACTCCGGACACGTGAACCTTGGGCGCCGTGGCTAGGTTCGCCGCACCCTCTCTCGCTGCCGCGGCCCCTGCCGGTCGAAAGTTCACGAGTTCACCTTGGGAAATCCCCAGCGCACGTCGTCCATCAACTCGAGGCGCCGCATCGCGAAATCGAGCCCGATTCCGATCAATCCGATCGTGATCATCGCACCGATCACGCGGTCGTAATAGTTCGCGTTGCGCGCGTCCATGATCAGGTAGCCCAGGCCCGAATCCACCGCGATCATCTCGGCGGCGACGATCACCATCCACGCGATGCCGAGCGCCATCCGCAAGCTGGTGATGATCTGCGGCAAACACGCCGGGAACACGACGTAGCGAAACAGTCCGAAGCCAGCGAGCCCGTAGTTCTTCGCCGAGCGCACGTAGTCGAGCGGAATCGACTGCACCGCGGTCATCGTCCCGGAGACGATCGGGAAGAACGACGACAGCGCGATCAGGAAGATCGCCGAAGCATCCTTCACTCCGAACCACAGCACCGCGACGGGGATCCAGGCGATCGGCGAGATCGGTCGCATCGCCTGGATCAGGGGATTGATCGCTTGGAAGGCGCGCAGATACCAGCCCGCGAGCAGCCCGATGGGAATGCCGATGAGCACCGCGAGCGAGAACCCGATCGCCACGCGATAGAGGCTCGCGATCGCATACCGGAAGAGCGTCCCGTCCATGATCGGCTTCTGCATGCCAACGAGCGTGGACCAGGGCGTCGGGAAGATTTCGACGACGCGCGCCGTGCCGTCGGGCCACTTGACCTCGTAGCGCGCCTCTTCGGCGGCGACTTGCCAAAAACAGAGGAACAGGATCGCCGTCGCCAACGGCAGCAATACCTTCGGCAGCGGGTCGCGCAACTTGCGCGCGAGCACGATGAGGAGGACGGCGCCGGCGGCCGCTGCGATCGGAACCAGGCTCACTACTGTTCAGCGACCTTCTCGACGTCAGGCAGTCGATCGAACGGCACGTCGACCGTCGCCAGGTCGGGCGAGAAGCTGTCGTCGATGTACTCCTCGAAGGCGATCTTCCGCGGCAGGATCTGGAGCTCGACCGCCAAGTCGACGATCTCGTCGAAGTCCTTCTGCAACGGCTTGAGGTTCGTGTACGACACGCGCGTCACGTCCCTCGTCAGCAGGAAATCCAGAAGCTCCGGCTTCTGGTTGTAGAACAGCTTGCCGGCGACGATCGCCGCGTCGTGACGGTGCTGCGCACCGCTATCCCGGTCTTCGTCGAGCCACTCTCCGGACGCAGCGATCCCGTTCACGAGCTCGGTCACGAGCGGACGGCGCTCGTCGATCAGTTCTTGGCGCACCACAAGGACGCACGAGATGAAGTTCGGCCACGCATCACGCATCTGCAGGAGCACGCGTCCGTAGCCGTCGAGCTCGGCCTTGGCTGCGTGCGGCTCACCGATGATGTAGGCGTCGATCGCGCCGGCCGCCAGCGCCGCCGGGTGCTCGGGCGGCGGCAGCTCCTTGATCGTCATCGAATCGAAGGGCATCCCGAGTTCGTTCATCATCTTGTGCAGGAAGATGTTCTGGTTCGAGAAGCGGCCCGGGATCGCGACGACCTTCCCCTTCAAGTCCTCGAACTTGTGGATAGGTCCGTCGGTCCTGACCATCAACGCCGTTCCGTCGCGGTGGCCGAGGTGAACGATCTTGCACGGCACACCGTCCATCACGAGCTTGATCGCGAGCGGCGCGTTCATGAACGTCGCGTCGATCTTGCGCGCGATGAGCGCCTCCTTCATCGACGGGAAGTCGGTGAACCGCTGCGCCTTGAACTTCGTGCCCGACGAGCTGTGCTCGGAGACCCAGCTCGTCACGGGACAGGTCAGGTGACACGTGACGGGAAGAAAGCCGACGGTGAACTCCTCGCGCACTTCTCCCGAGGCCGGCGTACTCGTCGACGGCGAGCTCTCCATGTAGCGCGGCGTGCCGTTCCACTTCCAATGGGCGAAGCAAATCGCCGCGATGAAAACGACCACGCCCACCAGGATCTTGATCTTCTGGGCGAGGGAAATCGCCGCGATGGCTTCGACCGCGCCCCTCAGCATCTTGGTCTTCATTGTGCTCCGATCGGACCAGCGTTCCTACTTATGACACCCAAGATGCCACTTATGCCAAAATCCGTCAACGTCACTTGCACGTTGTCAGGCGCAGGCGGCGTCGCTTAAATGGGTGCCCTCAGCGCTGAGCCGGCCGCGACGCCGCTCGCCTCCCCATGAGTTCGTCGATCGAGATCCGGCACCTGCGCTACTTCTTGACGGTCGCGCTGACCGAGAACTTCACGCGCGCGGCCGAGCGCCTGCACGTCACGCAGCCGAACGTGTCGCAGCAGATGAAGGATCTCGAGGCCCTGCTCGGCACCCCTCTCTTTCGACGTGTGGGCAAGCGCATCGGCCTCACCGACGCGGGTGTCGAGTTCCGCAAGCGGGCCGAGATCGTGCTGCTCAAGCTCGATGAAGCGTGCGCGTCGGTCGGCCGGGTCGCGGAGCTCCTGACCGGACATGTCGAGGTCGGCGTGATCCCGGCACTGCACGTGGCCTGGATTCCGCCGGTCCTCGAAGTACTGGCGCGTGACTTCCCGGGAGTGCGTGTCGGCGTACACCAACGGCCGTCGCGCGACATCGAGACGGAGATCGAAGCCGGTCGCTTCGATCTCGGCCTCGGAATCGTGTCGCACATGTCGCCCCACATCCGCTACGAGCGCCTGCTGACGGAGAAGCTGGCGCTGGTGGTACGTGCGGACCACGCCTTCGCGCGCAGGAAGTCGGTGGCCACGAAGGAACTCGAGCGCGTTCCGCTCGTCATGCTGCCCGACAACTTCGACATGCGTCACTTGGTCGAGGAGGCATTTCGCAGCGTCAAAGTAAGGCCGCGCGTCGCATTCGAGATCGCGACCATCGACTCGACGTTGATGACCGTGCTGCACGCGCGCATGCAGACGGTGCTGCCGCCGATCGTTCTCAAAGGGCGCGAAACTCTCGGTCTGCGTGCCGTCCCCCTCACGGGCGGGATCACACCCATTGCATTCGGACTCTTGGTCCAGCGCGAGAGCCAACTCAGCCCGGCGGCGAGCAAGTTCGCAGAGCTGGTGCGGAAGACGGTTGCGCACTCTGCGCGACGTGGGGGGTGAGCGATGGGAAACACTTCGACCCCAATTGCGGCCGGAATCGGACTCCTGTTCGGGCTCGCAGGCGGCATCGCCGGTGCGCTGTTCATCGGCGCGCAATCATCCCCGGCAACGCGCGACTCGCTGAGCCAGCCCCAGGATCCGGCACTGCTCCGCGCGATCGACGAACTCAGGCAGGAAGTCCGCTCGCTCCACGAATCGTTGGCCAATCGGCTGACCGAGCCGGCGCGCGAACCAGCACTGGGGAGCTCAGAGCCCGACCTCGACAGGCTCGTGGCCGCGATCGACAAGTTGGCAACGATCACCAACACCTCGTCCGCGCCATCCAGCACCGCCCGCCGCAACGCACCGGCGCTCATCGTGCCCGACCGTCCGCAGAACGCCGCGCTGCTGCGCGAGCTGCAACCAGTCGACTACGACGTGCGCTCGCGCCAGTATCGGTTCTTCACGTACCAACAGGTGCTCGACCAATTCGGTCCACCGGACGAAGTCCACAACGACAACTCTTGGTTCTACGCGGTGCCCGGAACGGGCGGGCTGACCTTTCGGTTCTTCGACGGGATGCTCGTCAACATCTTTTGACGCGCGAGACGTGGTGCGAACGCGCTCCGGCGCTTACGCTGCGCCGCGTGAAGACCACTACCAAGAGCAAGAAGAAAAGCGCGATCGTGGCTGCGGCGCCGTCGCTGGGCGCGCTGCGCGAAGTGCCCTACATGGGCGTGATCTTCGTCGTGGCCGAAGCGATGAAGCTCGGTTTCCAGAACGGCCATCCCGATTGGTGCAACCTGGGCCAGGGGCAGCCCGAGGTCGGACCGATGGAAGGCGCGCCGCCGCGCGTCGATTCGGTGGAGATCCTGCCGCAGGATCATGCCTACGGTCACCTCGGCGGCACCGACGAGCTGCGCGAAGCTGTCGCCGCCCACTACAACCGTCTCTACCGGCGCGGCAAGAAGTCCCAGTACACCGCCGCGAACGTATGCGTCGCGCAGGGTGGACGGCTCGCGCTCACGCGCGTCATGGCGGCGCTCGGTCCGGTGAACGTGGGCTACCAGCTGCCCGACTACACCGCGTACGAGGACATGTTCGAGCTGCACTTGTCGCGCCTCCATCCGATCCCGCTGCGAGCGCGCGAAGAAGACGGATTCGCCGTGCCGGCAGCGCGCCTGGCGCAGGAGATCGACGAGAAGGGACTCGCGGCGTTCGTGCTGTCGAACCCGTGCAATCCGACGGGCAACGTGATGCAAGGCGCGGAGCTCGAGAGCCTCGTGCGCGTCGCACGCGAGAAGGGCGTCACGCTGATCCTCGACGAGTTCTACAGCCACTTCATCTACACGCCGCGCGGGAAGCCGGGCGCCGGCCCGGTCAGCGCCGCGCCGTTCATCGAAGACGTCGAGCGCGATCCCGTGCTCCTCGTCGACGGACTCACCAAGAGCTTTCGGTATCCCGGTTGGCGCGTCGGTTGGGTCGTGGGTCCTTCCGCGATGATGGACACGCTCGCGCGCACGGCGAGCTCGATCGACGGTGGACCTTCGCGCATCGCGCAGCGCGCGGCGTTGAAGGTCCTCGAGCCCAAACGCGCCGATCAGGAGACGCGCGCGCTGCGCGAGGTGTTCGCCAAGAAGCGCAACATCCTCGTCGAGCAGCTCAAGGACATGGGGATCCGCTTCGCGCGCGAACCCGAAGCCACGTTCTACGGCTGGGCATCGCTCGCGGACTTGCCCGCGCCGCTCGACGACGCCATGACATTCTTCCGGCGTGCGCTCGATCAGAAGGTGTTGACCGTTCCGGGCGAGTTCTTCGACGTCAACCCGGGCAAGCGGCGGCGCGGAACGTCGCCCTACCGTCAGTGGATGCGCTTCTCGTTCGGACCGCCGCAAGCGAACCTCGAGCTCGGCCTCGACCGGCTCGCGAAGATGGTGCGCAAGGCGCGGCGTTAGCCGTCGCGCGTCCGCGCGACGGCGTGTCATCGGTCGCGCGTCTCCCCGTCAGCCACGCTCTGCGTTGAGCTTCGACAGCATCGACACGACGCGTCCCGCGATCTTCTCGACGCTCGCTTGCTGCTTCGCATCGGCGAGCTTGCCCTCAGGCGTAAACGCCTCGTGCGCTTTGCTGACCGCGAGCTGCTCGGGCACGACGACCACCGAGATGTTTCCGAGGAGCGAACGCAGCGACACGAGGCCGCGCAATCCGCCGAGCATCCCCGGCGAGGCGGCCATCAAGCCGGCGATCTTGTTCGCGAAGCACGCCAGCGGCGGCTCGCCGGATTCTTGCCGCGAGGCCCAGTCGATCGCGTTCTTAAGAACGCCGGAGATCGTGCTGTTGTACTCGGGCGACGCGATCAAGAGCCCTTGGTGCGCCAGCATGAGGTCCTTGAACTTGCGCGCGTTCGCGGGCACGCCGCTCTGCGCTTCGAGATCGCCGTCGTAGAGCGGCATCGGCAGCTCCGCCAGATCGAGCAGCGTGACCTCGGCGCCCGCCGCGCGCGCGGCATCGGCGGCGACGCGCGCGAGCTTCTTGTTGAGCGAGTCGCGGCGTGTGCTGCCGGCGAACACCAGGACCTTGGGTGTGTACCTCATGGCACTTGTGTAGCACGGCGCTCGCGCGGTCGCACTCCGCCCGCACGAATCGCCTCCGTCTCGAGGATCCGAGTTCCCGTCGCGGGGTTTTCGACCGACCAGGCCAGCGTGGTCACCATCAGCTCGTGGCTCACGAGACCCAGTCGGATCGCAGCGGCGCGCGTGGCGGGCAAGCGTTCGAGCACCCAGTACGCGGGCTTCATCGCGATCGGCCACCAGTGACCCGGACCGACGACGTACCACGGGCGCACGATCGTGGTGCTGAGACCCGACGCCCGGATCAGCACTTCGCATTCCACGCGGACGCGCACGTAGGTGCGCATCATCGGCGCGGGTTGCGCGACGCTGACGTACACGAAGTGACGAACACCTGCCGCAACCGCCGCTTCGACGCCGGCTCGCGCCGACGCGAGATCGCTCTCGCGGAACTGGCGCGCCATCCACGGTGCGGGGGGCGCGACGCCGACGAGCTGCACGAACGTG
>JANOFY010000045.1:0-3404 GCA_031413895.1 Planctomycetota bacterium
CCGACTTCAAGGGCCGCGCGGGTGTTCGCTTCGTCTCAGCATGAGCAGTCCAAAACTTGGTGCCAGCCGCAGCGCCGGTGACTGGCAAGGTGATTCGGACGGAAGGAGAACTCTGCCAGGGTCAGTACCCCTTGGTCCGACGATTCGATGCGAACGGCGAGGTCCAGGAGCTTGAGGTCGAGCGTTCAGAGCCCGCTGTGGTCCAGCGCGGGCTGCGAGCACGATCGCGAAGACGTGCAGGACTCCCGGGAAAGCTACGCGCGATCGACTCGCGTTGCGACGCGAGGCCTCTGCGTCGCGCGCGCGTCGCAGAAGGCTCGCGAGCCTCGTCCCATGGATGTGATCGCAGGCGCTATCGACGGCGCTGGAACACTGGACCTCGGCACCCGCCCGGCCTCATGAAATCGCCACGACGTGGCGAATATGTCGCCATGTACCGGCGGCATGTCGAGCCAGCGCTGCGGCCGGCGGATGGCGAGGACAGCCGGATGGCGCGATCCCGCTCGGCGACGTAATCTGGAAGCGGGGAGACATCCGCAGATCGCAACGGCCTGCACCCATGGACTACGAAGACATCATCACGATCGAGCCCGGCAAGCGCGGCGGAAAACCGTGCATCCGTGGCCTGCGGATCACTGTCTACGACGTCCTGGAGTACCTGGCCTCGGGCATGACCGAGGGCCAGATCGTCGAGGACTTCCCGGACTTGACAGCGCGCGACATCCGCGCCTGCCTGGCCTTCGCCGCTGACCGTGAACGCCGCCTGATGACCGGGTGAAGTTCCTGCTCGACCAGAATCTCTCCCCGAGGCTGGTCCGGGCTCTCGCATCGACGCATCCCGAGTCGGCGCACGTACGCGAGTTCGGGATGCAGAGCGCCAGTGACGAAGCAATTTGGAGCTTTGCAAGACAGGACGGCTTCACGATCCTTTCCAAAGACGCGGACTTCCACCAGCGGAGCTTCCTCTACGGATCGCCCCCGAAGGTCGTCTGGCTGCGTGTGGGGAACTGTTCGACCGATCAGGCGCTCGATCTTCTGCGTAGGCATTCGCCGCGCCTGGCCGAGTTCGAGCGCGACTTGGTCGCGGCTTTCCTGGTGCTGGAGTAGCGCGGCCACGTTCACCGCCGTCCGCGCTCGTGCTGTTCCGCGTACGAATGGCGGCCGAGGACGATGTCCGGGTGCCCGACGCCGCCGGGTGCTCGCCTATCTCGGCGTCGAGCGCGACTTCCGCAGGAACGCCCGCAGGCCGCCCGCATCCCGCACGATGCCCCGAAGGTAGATGGCCTTGTCGCGCAACCGTCCCATTTCGAGCAAATACAGGCGCGGCGATTCGTGCTCTTGCGGTCGCCGGGGCGCCTCGAGTGCTCGCACGGCAGCCGTGTTCCAAAGCCACGCAAAGCGCGCGCGGCGCACGGCGCCCGGCCGCAGTGCCGCGAGCCAGGCCTCTGGAACAGCAGCTCCCGCGAGTTCGCGTGCCAGCAACAATCCGTGATAGGCCGAGTTCTGCAGCCGGTGTTCGCGGATCAAGGCGAGGAAGGCCTCGACGTCGAGCTCCGCACCGATCCGCTCCAGCGCGAAGCGCACGTCGAACAGGAGACGCAGCACCGCGAACCCGTGCTGATTCGCGTGCAACAGCAAGTGCATGAGCATCGCCTCCGGGCCGGGAACTCGGATCGCTCGTCCCGCGACGTCGACCGTCCGCGCGCGCTCCCAGAGCCAGAGCTCCTCGTTGGCCGGCGGGCCCAGGTTGATCATGCGGAAGTGCAACTCCAACGGCCTCCAACCGCGCGCACCAAAACGCAGTTGCTTGCCGAAGTGGGCTCGCCGCAGAGCTTCCTCGGGCGTCGACGGCAGCTCTCCGCCGGGGCGATACCCCAGCGACGAGAGCACTTCCAGCGTTGCGCGGTAGTCGCGCTCGCGGATCCCGAGGTCGATGTCGTCCACCGGCCGTGTACCAGGATCCGGATAGGCGTGGAAAGCGAGCCAAGGTCCCTTGAAGACGAGCGCCTCGATCCCGCGCGCGGCGAGAGCCCCGTCGAGGTGCGCGAGGTTTTGAGCCAAGACCTCGTTGCGCAGCGCATGGTGCAAGAACGCCATGCGGAACGCGGGCCGGACCTCGAGCGGGATCTCAGGACGTTGTGCACCCGACGACGCATTCACTTGCGAAGCGTGATACGCCAGCGAAGTCACCTGGTGTCGCTGGGCCAGCGCTAACAGTCGGCGCGGATCGGAGTCGCCACTCTCGGACAGCGAGTTCGCGCTGGCACCGCCGACGAGCCTCAGGAGCAGGGCGGCTTCCGGGCTCACCGCGCCTCGCTGACGTACCGATCGAAGGTGTCCACGAGGGGGTCGAGGGCTTCGTCGAGATCGGAGCAGGTGAGTCTCGCGCTGGGCGCCCGCCCCGATCGCTGCCGACAGGACATCACCGATGCAGTTGGCTCAAATGTCGCAAAAGCCCCCGCAGTCGTTCGTGCAAACCCACGTACCGTTGCAAGCGCAGTAGCAGCTACTGGGGACGCACACCGAGTGATTGCAATTCCCAGGGAAGCATTCCCCGTCGCTGACGCAGTGCCCGGTCGACGGATTCTCGCCGAGGCACACGGGGTCGCCTCCCGCACACGGCGACAGGCTTTGCACGGGCGCGGCGGACATGATCAGCGGCACGGTCCACGCCAGCGCGCCGGCTGTGCCGATCTTCTTGAGCAGACTGCGCCTGGATTCGCTGCGTGACCCTAGTGACTCCAGCCGGTCTGCTCCGCTGCGCGGCCCCGACGGCGTGGTGAGATCCATGAGGCTAGGTCCTGGTGCCTTGGTGCAGGGCACTCCTCACACCGCAATCGAGTCTAGTGGCAGCCAGGAATCCGCGCCAGACCGCGGAGGCGATCAACGACGGACGGATCCACGAGTCGATTGAGCGCGCGTTTCTCCGACACCAGCGGTCGTCCGTGAAACCTCGATTCCGCGAACGGTGAGGACGTCGTCGCGCCCCGCCGCCACCTACGAGCCTCAGCCGGAGCGCGGCCTCGGAGTCGGCCGCGCCTCGCTGACGTGCCGATCGAAGGTGTCCACCAGGTGGTCGAGGGCTTCGTCGAGATCGGAGAAGGTGAGCTCGTAGCAGGGCACGCGTCGGACAAACTCGACGACCGAGCCCGGCCTGCTCCTTTTCGGGAGCCGAGCCGACATCAGGGGCAATGGCCTCAGTGTGGGTGGGGTGGTAGGTTGGAACACAATGAATGAAGTCATCTTCGTCGTCGAAGAAGCGCCCGAAGGCGGGTTCATCGCGCGTGCCCTCGGTGCGTCGATCTTCACGGAAGCGGACACGGTGGCCGAGCTCCATGAACAGGTCCGCGATGCCGTGCACTGCCACTTCGAGGAGGACCAGATGCCGAAGCTCATCCGCTTGC
>JANOFY010000046.1:0-4502 GCA_031413895.1 Planctomycetota bacterium
GCCGCCTGGCCGCTGGCGATGCTCGCGTTCGGGTCGCCGCGCAGGCGATTGTGCGCGTCTCGAAGCGCCTTCTTCAGAATCAGCTCGCTGCGCGCCACCTCCACGCGCCGCTCGACGTCCGGATCGATCGAGAAATCGTTCTCGACCAGGCTTCCGTCCGCGGACAATCGGTACAGCTTGTTGCGCAGCAGGTCGCCGAAGTCATTCCCGGCGTAGATCGCGACGATCACGAGATCCGGACGCAGGCCGGGGAGCTCCGCCTGCATGCGGCGAAGCTCCTGATCGGGACCGTAGCCCGCGACGCCCGCGTTCACGACCTCGACGCGGCTGCCCAGCCGCTTTGCGAGATGCACTTCGAGTCGCTCCGCGAACGTGTCCTCCGTGCGCGAGAACTCCGCCATGATGAACGAGTCACCGTAGACGACCACACGCGGCTCCTCACCCGGCGCCGCGAGCTCCTCGCCCCTGAAACCGCCGCTGTTGATCCCGTAGCGGACTCGGACGCCACCGTTGATCGCCGCGCGCGTGTACTCGCGCTGGCTGCCCGGGCTGAGCCGGTAGAGCAAGTGATCGTCCAGCGAGACGGACGTGTAGTACCTGGGCCCGAGCACGCGGCGGAGCAGGACCTCGGCCGCGGTCAGGGTGAGACCGACGGAGATCAGCAGCATCAGGGCGCGCGCGTTCCAGGCGAGCGGCGCGAAGCAGAACGCGCCGAGCGCGATGCCGACGGCGAGCAGCGCGGACTGCGACCAACCGAAGCCGTGCCCGCCGCCGATGAAGCGGTCGTCGTAGAAGGCGAGCGCGACGAGCGCGACCGCGAGCGCGGCCGTCGCGAAGCGGAGGATCCGATTCGCGCTCAAGGGATGCCGCGCGCGGTCGCCGCAGCGCTCGGCCGCTGGAGTCGGAAGAGGCCCGCGTCGACGACACGCCACGCGTCCATCGCGCCGTCGCAGAGGCGTGCGAACTGGCGCAGGTCGTCACCGTTCTCGACCTTCACGCGCGGCAGCTCGTGCGGATTCATGCCCGCGCGGATCGAGCCGTGCTGTGAGGTGAAGGCCAGCTGGTAGCCGGCCTCCGCGAGCGCCCGGCCCGTCTCGGCGCTGAAGTCGGAACGCGTGCCGAACGGGTATGCGAACGTCCGCACGCGAGCGCCCAGACGTGACTCGAGCAGCTCGCGTGCGAGCACGCCCTGGTCGCGCGCCGCTTCCGGGTCGAGCGTCCCGAACGAGGCGTGGACGTAGCCGTGCGCGCCGATCTCGATGCCGTTCTCGGGCAGACGGCCGACTTCGTCCCAGCTCATGTACGTCTCGGCCTCGGAGCGCGCGGCCTCGCGGTTGCCGACGAGACTCGCGGTGACGAACGCCACGGCCGGCACCGCATGGTCGCGCAGGACGGGGAGCGCGTCTCGATAGGTGCTCAGGAAGCCGTCGTCGATCGTGATCAGCGTCGCACCGGCCGCGACCTCCGCTTCGCCCGCGATGAAGCGCTGGAATTCGTCGAGCCCGATCGCGCGCCGCCGCTCGGCGAGGAAGCGGACCTGCGCCTCGAAGTCGCGGCGCGCGAGGCAGAAAGGATCGCGCGCGATCTCGCCGAATCGGTGATAGGTGAGCACGCGCACGCGCGCGACACGCTCGAGCGCACGCCGGAGCGCGAGCGCACCCGAGGCGCTCATCGACAGCGACAGCACTCGCCGGGCGGCCTTCTTCGCGACCCAGCGCGGCAGCGAGATCGAGCTCAACGGCTCTCCCCGAGGATTTTCACACGCGCCAGCCGGAGCAGGAAGAGCGGGTTGCCGAAGACGTAGCGCCGGAATTTCCTCGGCTGCGCGAGCAGCAAGTGCAGCCACTCGAAGCCGATCCTGCGCAGCCACGCGGGCGCGCGCACGAGGTCGCCCGCCCAGTAGTCGAGCAGGCCGCCGATGCCCATGCACAGCGGCACCCGCAGCCGCTCGCGCTGCGCGTGAATCCACCGCTCCTGCTTCGGATTTCCCATTCCCACGAGCAGGAGGTGCGGTCGGCTCGCGTTGATCTTGTCGACGACCGCGTCGCTCGCGTCGATCTCCACGTAGCCGTGGTGATGACCGACGAGCTCCCAGCTCGGGAAGGTGACGCGCGCGTGCGCGGCGGCGCGCTCGATCGCGTCGGCCGACGCGCCGAGCAGGTAGTAGCGAAGGCCGAGGTCGCGACCGAGAAGTGCGGGGGCGAGATCGGTGCCGTTCACGTTGTCGCGCAGGCGCACGCCGTGGAGGAAGCGCACGGCCCAGCGAACGCCCGTGCCGTCGCCGAAGACCCAGTCCGAGTCCCGCAGCACTGCGCGGTAGGCGGGATCCGCGAAGGCCAGATTCAAGGTGTGCGCATTCACGAAGAAGAGGCTGCGCGAGCGCGCCGCCTGCGTCGTCATCGCGTCGACGCAGATCTCCAGCGCTTCGCGCATTCCGGTGTCCACGACCGGAACGCCGAAGATCGATCTCTCGCTGGTGCCGTCTTCGCTCATCGCCCGCGGGCCGCCAGGACGAGCGCTAGAACAGCGTGTAGATGAATGGCGCCGCCGCACTACCGCCGAGCAGGACGAGCAGACCCAGGCCGAGGATCGAGAGGATGATCGGCGCGAGCCACCACTTCTTGTTGTCCCGGAGGAAGTCCCAGAACTCCGAGACGATTCCGCTGCGACCGCCCTCGGACTGCTTGATGAAGTCGTTCTTTCCACCGGTCTCGTGCTGATCAGCCATTGCGGCCTCCGTCAGAACTGCTTGAAGTAGGACTCCCGCGACCGCTTGGCGCGTGCATCCACCCAGTAGGAGCTCGCGCGCGGCAGGAATCGGCGATCCATCGGGTCCTGCCCGACGAGACGCAGGGCGAAGCCGATCGGCGCGATCACGACATAGAACAGTGTCGCCATGATCACGTACGAGACTACGAAGCCGATCGGGAAGGCGAGGACCGTGAGTCCGACGTAGATCGGCAGGTTCGCCTTCGGATACACCGCGGAGAAGAGCGCCGAGACGGCGGCGAGCGCGGCCAGGCCCGAGGCGACCGGCGCTCGCGTCCCTTCGTCCAGGTACGCGAAGGCCAGCCAGCCGTTCCAGGCGAGCAGCGCGAGCAGGCCGAAGCCGCCCAGCGCGATGAAGCCGAACTGGCGCAGCGTGCGCGCGTCGGGCCGGAGATTCAGTTCGACCATCTGGGACATCGCTGCTCTCCGCCTAGTCGTTCCCGAACTCGGCCAGGTACGCCGCCACGTCGATTTCCTTGGCCTCGGGCTGTTCGGATTTCAGGAGCACGCAGTTCTCGAGCACGAGCGCGTCCATGTTCGTGTGCATGAAGCAGCGATACGAGTCGGACGGCGTGTTCACGATCGGCTCGCCGCGCACGTTGAAGCTCGTGTTGATCAGCACCGGGCTGCCGGTCAGCCGCTTGAAGGCCTGCGCGATGCCGTAGAAGCGCGGGTTGCGCTCGGCATCGATCGTCTGAACGCGCGCCGAGTTGTCGACGTGCGTGATCGCCGGAACCACCGATCGGACCTGCTTCAGCTTGTCCAGACCCTTCTCGCCGCGCGACTCGATCGGCAACAGCTTCTCGCTGCGCACGGGCGCGACGAGCAGCATGTACGGGCTGTCCTCGTTCGGGCGCATCTCGAAGTAGCTATCGACGTCCTCGCGCAGCACCGCCGGCGCGAAGGGCCGGAACGACTCGCGGAACTTGATCTTCACGTTCATCACGGCCTGCATCTTGCGCGAGCGCGCGTCGCCCAGGATCGAGCGCGCGCCGAGCGCACGCGGACCGAACTCCATGCGGCCGGCGCAGTGCCCGACGACGTTCTCGGCCGCGATCAGCGCCGCGACCGCGTCGCACAGCGACGTCTCGTCCGGGTAGTAGCGGTAGACCGCACCCTGCTGGTCGAGATACGCCCTGATCTCTTCGTTCGAGTACGCCGGCCCCAACAGCGAGCCGCTCTGCATGTCCTTGCCGTTCGGCTCGCGCTTGTTCTCGAGCAGCTGGTACCAGACGAACGCCGCTGCGCCGAGCGCTCCGCCGGCGTCGCCGGCCGCGGGCTGGATCCAGATGTTCTTGAACGGGCCCTGGCTCAGGATCTTGCCGTTGCCCACGCAGTTCAACGCCACACCGCCGGCCATGCACAAGTTGTCCATGCCGGTGAGCTCGCGCGCGTAGCGCGCGATGCGCAGCATGATGTCCTCGGTCACGACCTGGATCGACGCCGCGAGGTCCATCTCGCGCTGTGTGATCGGCGACTCGGCCTTGCGCGGCGGGCCGCCGAAGAGCGCGTCGAACTTCCGGGACGTCATCACGTCCTTGTGCGTGTACGCGAAGTACGACATGTCCATGCGGAAGGAGCCGTCGTCCTTGATGTCGAGCATCTTCTCGCGGATCAGGTCGGCGTAGATCGGCTCGCCGTACGGCGCGAGACCCATCAGCTTGTACTCGCCGCTGTTGACGCGGAAGCCCGTGAAGTACGTGAACGCGGAGTACAAGAGGCCGAGCGAGTGC
>JANOFY010000047.1:0-1964 GCA_031413895.1 Planctomycetota bacterium
CAGCCGGTCGTGGATCCAGTACGGCACCAGGGACGCGAAGCCGGTGATCGAGCGGTTGTAGTAAGCCATCCCGACGACGCACACGCCGAGTACGCACCCGATCGGTGCCGTCGTCGACACGAGCGCCGCGAGATTCCGACGCGTGATCAGTCGGCCGCAGTGCACGAGAAGGATCACCGCGATCGGCAGCGCCGCCACGACGCCTTCGAACGGACGGCTGTTCGCGAGAGTGGCGAGACCGACGCCGAGGAGCAGCGCATGGCGCACGCGATGCTCGCGCAGAAGCCGCGGCAATGCTCCAAACGCGAGCGCACCGCCCGTCGCGGCCAGTGCGCCGCCCCAGTAGCTCTGCGTCCAATAGTTGCCGATTCCATACTGGCCGACCGCGAGCATCGCGGCGAGCGCGGCCCAGCGCGGTGGGAGCCACGCTTGGAACATCCACGCCAGAGCTCCGCAGAGGATTGCCGCCGAGATCCACAAGCTGACCGCAGGCTCTCCGAATACGAATTGGCCGAACGCGAGGACAAGACCCCTGCCCCGGCGGATACTTCGATGCGTAGACCGGCGTGAAAAAGACGTGGAACGTCTCGAGGTGACGCCACATCGGATGCGTCGGGTTCGCGAGACGTCCGTGCGCAAACGTGTCCGCCGCCATCAGGTAGCTGAACTCGTCGTGGACGCGTGGCACCGGCCACTGAACGAAGATCGCGACAGCTGCGCTGCCGAGGCCCGCGGCGCTCGCGGCGAGCACGATCGATCGCGCGGGCCGCTGGGCGAGCCAATCGAGCGCGGTCCCGAGGCGGCGATACGCGGGACGCAGCCGCTCGGGGAATGCGACCGCGAGCGCGAGCGCCAGTCCGACGACGACCAGCTCGATCCAGCGGGGGTCGAGGGGGAGGCTCATCGCGACCCAGTCGTATCGGCGGCGACTTGGATGGGGCGAGAGGTCCGGCGCACAGCGGGGACGAATCTCGGGCTCGTGCGCGACCATTGCAAGGCTCGCGCCTTGATCTCGAGCGTCGGGACGGCCGATACCGCAGGCGCACCGTCCCCATGTTCCTGCTCCCGATCATCGTTCCGATCTACGTCGACGGCTCGCGCCGCTTGGTGACGACCGAGTGGAAGCGTTCGCTCGAGCTCTTGCGCGACTCGCTCCCGGCAGGGCTTCTGCCGATCGTCGTGCTCGCACCGTGGCTACCTGCGGCATCCGCTGATCGTTCGCAGTGCCTCGAGGCGCTCGATCGGATCGCCGACGGCATCGAGCTCGATCCGGCGATTGCCGTTCCAACGCGCGCGCGACACTACTGGCTAGGCGGGCGGGCGCGCTGGCGAGCGATTGCGGCCGAGCGAATCGCGCGCGCGACGGTCGTTCAGGCCGGCCTGGACGATCTGCGCCGCCCGCTGATGTTCGACGCGCTCAAGCTCGCGTTCGCGGCCTCGAAGCCGACGGTGTTCGTGCAGGACACCGACGTCGTCGTGCAGATGCGCGAGCTGGCGGAGACGCGCTCGGCGAGCGCGCGTCTGCAAACGCACGTCTACAGTCGCGCGCACGAGCGCGGCGTGCGCTGGTGCGTGGCGCGCGCCGATCTAGCGCTTCTAAAAGGACGCGGGCTCATGCGCCGGTACGGTCCCTACGCGCGCAATGCGCAGGAGTTCCACGACACGAACTACACGAGCGCCGAGATCGTGCCGCTCGACACCGTCATGACGCGCACGGTGTCGCTCGCATCCGAACGGCCCGTGCATCTGGTGTACTGCGGACGTCTCGTCGCGCGCAAGGGCGTCGATCGCAGCATCGAGCTGTTGCACGCGGCTCGAGCACGCGGTGCGCGGATCGAACTGGACGTCATCGGCGACGGGGAGGAGCGGTCCGCACTCGAAGCGCTGGTACTGAGGCTCGATCTTGCCGGTCGCGTGCGTGTCCTCGGTAGCGCGGTGGACGGTCCGGGGGTGATCCGCCAGCT
>JANOFY010000048.1:0-2582 GCA_031413895.1 Planctomycetota bacterium
ACAAATCAGCGGCTACCCACACGAAAGCCGGAAGCGCCAAAAAAGTGTCTGACACCGTATTTGTCTGACACCGTATTTCGACCGTATTTCGACTTCGGACTTCGACGACGAGCGCCTCTTGCACGCGCATCCAACGATCCGCAACGCAGGCCCTGACGCTGCGCAAGCGCATGCGCGAACCCTCGCTCAGCGGATCTCGGGCACCGAGTCGTAGCGTCCGTTTCCGATCATCGATTGGATCGACGCGACCATGCGCTCTTGCGCGTCCGGCAGGCTCGAATCGATCGGCGGTCCGAATCGAACACCGATCTTCTTCGGCCTTGGAATCGTGCGTCCGCGCGGCCAGGCGTTGAACGCGCCGCGGATTCCGCACGGAACGATGGGTACGCCGGCCATGCGCGCGGCGAGCAGCGCTCCGCCTTTGAACTCCTGCAAAGAGCCGTCGCGCGTGCGCGTCCCTTCGGGGTAGATCGCGACCATGTCGCCGCGTTCGAGGTGGTCGGCCATCTGGCGCAGCGCGCGCCGGTCGCTCGACCCGCGCCGCACGAGCACGGTGCCGCACTCGCGCATCACATAAGCGAGCCAACGCCAGTCGGCGAGCGTGTCGCGCGCAACGAACGCGACATGACGGGGAACACACCCGCCGAAGAGCAGGATGTCGATGAACGACTGGTGATTGGACGCGAGGACCGCGCCGCCTGCCTTGGGGATGTTCGCGAGCCCCTCGACGCGCAAGCGAAAGTACGCCTTGCACAGGGCCAGCGAGCCCAGGCTGCAAGCGCGGTAGACGAGCGTCTTGTGCGTCAGGATCGGATCGCTCTCGGCGACCCGGCTCTTCGAGTCTTCCGTCCGCGCGCTCACGTGCGGCGACTCCCGGTGCGTTCGCGGATCCACGCCAGCGCCGTCGCGATGACGCCATCCTCGTCCAGAGCGTCGGTGTCGATCACGAACGCGTCCGCCGCACGCGTCAGCGGCGAGTCGAGTCGGGTGGAGTCGTGGTGATCGCGGCGCTGGATGTCGGCCAGGATCTCCGCCATCCGCTCGGGCGTACGCTCCTGCTCGGCACGACGTAGCGCACGGACATCCGGACTCGCGACGAGGAAGATCTTCGCGTCGGCATCCGGGAACACGACGGTCCCGATGTCGCGACCTTCGGCGACGATTCCGCCCTGCTTGCGTGCTTGCGCGCGTTGCTGCGGCACGAGCGCGGCGCGCACCGCGCGGTGCGCGGACACCGCAGAGACCCAGCGCGTGACCTCGCGCGACCTGATGGAGGGCTCACCGGGCTGGCCGTGAATCGAGATCCGCCCTTCCGCATCGAAGTCGAGCTCGAGCTCGCGCGCGAGGCGCGCGCAACCCTGCTCGTCCATCGGATCGACGTCGCTCTCGAGCACGGCCAGCGTCACCGCGCGGTACATCGCGCCGGTGTCGAGAAAGGTCAAACCAAGTTCGCGCGCGAGACCGCGCGCGACAGTGCTCTTGCCGGCGGCCGCCGGTCCGTCGATGGCGATGATCATGGCGGGCGCGGCTGCCGCGCTGCGGCGCATCGTAGCCCGGCGCGCGCGCCGTCAGCCAGCCCGGGCGCGCTGTTCGAGTTCGGCCGCTAGCCCCGGCATCGAGGACGCGACGAAGTACACCGGCTGAGGATGGGTCGGGTCGAAGGTCGTGCGGCACGCGGTCTCGAACGTGAACGCGGGGCGATCGATGCTCGGTTCCGACAGCGCGCGCGTCAGCTCCGCAATGGACGATGCGAGCCCCGCGCCGAGCGCGCGCGTCGTCCCGGCTTCGCGCACCAGGCCGAACTCGATCGTGAACCAGTACACGCGCTCCAGCAGGACGAGCTCCGCCGGCGTCGCACCGCGCGCGCGCTCCGCGAGCGACTCGATCGCTTCGCGTATCGCGGGCGCGCACAGCTGCGGCATGTGCCCGAAGACGTCGTGGAAGAGATCCGGAGCGGGCGTGTACTCCAAGTCGTCGGGATGGCGGATCCACTCCGGCGAGGGAAAGCGACGATCGCGCAGCAGCGCGAAGAATTCGTCGACGGGGATCAGCCCGGCGACGGTCTCGATCGTCCAGCCGCACTCGTCGAAGAGTCGGCGCGACAACGCGGCGTGCCTGGGCATCCGCTGTGGATCGAGTCCGATCCGCGCAAAGCCCGCTCGGAACTCGCGGCACATCGCCGAGGCGAGCGCGGGACTCTGCCGCTCGCAGAGCCGTCGCCAGACCTCGTCCTGAAGGTGAGCCGGGGCTCGCTGGTGATCGTGGTTCACGGATCGCCCCCCCCCTTGGGAGAGGGCGGGCGCGGAGGAAGCTTCCCCCGAAAACCGAGGGTCGGCCAGTCGCGCATCGCGGCGTCAGTGATCGGAAGCGTCGAGAACGGGGCCGGCGTCGTAACCGCACGACGCCGAAGCGTCGAGAACGGCGCTGGCATCGCCTGCGAGCGCGGAGCGAACGAAATCGCTCAGGGCAGGAAAACGAGCTTCCGCCGGGTTGGTCGCGCGCCGGATCGAGGGTGAGCGGCTGAACGTCGTGCCCGTGGCGCGACTCGCGCTCGGCGACCGTCTGGTGATCTCGCCCGGCGA
>JANOFY010000049.1:0-1509 GCA_031413895.1 Planctomycetota bacterium
GTGCCGCTCAGTTGCAGCTCAAGATCCAAAGTCGCCGGGACTTCTCCGCTCAAGCGGTGTCCGATCGTGACGTGATCGCTCGCGCCGACTTCGAGCAGCGCACCTTTGAGGTCGCTGGACGGACATTCGAAGGACGCGTCCGCCTTCATCGCGAGCGGTCGAGCGTCGTTTCGAGAGACTCGGATGGCGCACGTCGCGTCGGGCAGCAGTACACGGCTCGGCAACCCGTACACACGAATCCTCGTCATCGCCGCAGCAGAGTCGCGGGGCGACACCACAGGCTCGATGTCGCTCTGCAGCTCGGCGGGCGCGCGCGAGAGCTCGACTTCCGCGGACGCTGGTGACGGCTCGCGCTGCTGCTGATGTGGAATCGCCGGCTGGCGCTCTCGCGTCGACCAGTACAGGAAGACCAGAAGTCCTGCCAAGCCCAGCGCGGCGAGCAGTGCGGAACGAGACTTCGCACGTCTCATGCTGGTCACTCTCCTTCCGAAGTACTGCGAGGGGGCGCGAACTCGCGCGTGGTTCACGGTCTACGCAAGCTCGACGGTAGACCGCGACAATCCTACCCACGTCCGGTGCGCAATTACTGCCCTCCAAGTCCGGTGCATACACTCAATGGGATGTCCACACCCGCCCGCTTCGCCGCAGCCCTTCTCGAAGTCGAGGCGAACCTCGACTGGAGCGCGCTGGGACGGGCGTACTGCAGCGAAGGCGGTGACGACTTCTTCGCGGAGGATGACCGCGACGCGCTCCGCGACACGGGACTGCGACTCGCCGACGACCTCGCGACTGCGCTCAGCGTGCTTCCGGCGACAGGACCTCGGCGCAGTCTCTACGTCGGCGCTGCGCTGGCGGAGCTCGCACCGATGTTGTGCGAGTCGATCGTGCTCGGGCGCGAGGTGCTCGCGTTCAGTCTCGACGGCGATGAGACGCGTCAATTGAACGCCGCGCTCGCGCGTGCGTCAGAGCGTATCGGCTGCGCGTTGCCACGCATCGAGACCGCCGCGCTCGAATCGCGCATGCTCTCCGCGTGCGATCACTTGTGGATCGTCAGCGTGCTGAACGATCCGGATGCGTTTCCCGCACTTCACGATGCGCTCTACCGTCGACACGGGACCGAGCTCGCCACGGCGCGCGGCGATCTCGCGAGCGAGGAGCGGCACGCGCGGTCCTTGCTCGCGGCCGTGCTCGCGCCGCTGTGCGCACCCGCCGTGCTCACGACGACCGATGAGGAGCTCGATCTCGTGACGGAGGCCTGTCGGGTGCGCGGGATTGCGCTCGCCGTGCCCGAGTTCGCGCGCCTCTCCGCCATCGTCGGGGACCCCGTCCGCGTGTGCACTGCGCTCCCTGCGTGATTCCCGAATGCGGATCCAGCGGCGGACCGGCCCGAAAAAGGCTTCATGGCTTATCGTGGTGCGCGCCGAACTAGCGAGCGCCGCCGTCTTTTCTCTATCCTGGCGGGTTCGACTTCTCCCACGCGGACTTCTGGAATACCTCATCTATATGCAC
>JANOFY010000050.1:0-3287 GCA_031413895.1 Planctomycetota bacterium
CGAGCATGGCGCCGTCCTCACGGTGCTTGATCTGCAGCGTGTGCGTCCCGGCGGTCAAGTTGTAGCGGATGGGGTCGCTACCGGCCGAGTTGTTGACAGCGTCCCACAGCAGCATGGGAGACACCGGACGCTGGAGAGTCCAGTTCGTGAACGCACCCGTGTCCATCTTGACCCAGAAGCTGTCATCTCTCGTGTTCGCGGCGTACTCGCGCCCCCAGACCACGTACTCGCCCGGTCGAGTCACGTTGAACGTGTACTTCGCCAGCCCGCCCACACCCGTGGAGGAGTTCACGTTGCCCACTCCGTTCGGAGTGATGATGTACTTCCCGCCCGAGGCCACGTTGGCCGCGTTGCGGACGACCATCGGTGCGGTGACCGTTCCCGATTCCGCCTCGATGTACTTGTAGGTCCACGCGTCGCCGCTGTCCTTCGAAGTCACTGGGATGTCCGCGACGGGCGCGCCGGCGAAGTCCGCATCGTTGCTTTGCGCCGCCGAAGTGACGACGGTGATCGGCACGTCGCCGTCCACGATCATGTCCTGCACCGGAAGAATCTGGACGGATTGCGGCGTGCTCCAGTTCTGCGGCGTGAACACCAACGTCTGCGTCGAGAGCGTAGCTTCCGTCGAGTCGGTGACTGACAACTGCACGGTCACGTTCGCGGCGGGAGCTCGGTCGAGCCCGATGTGGGCCGTGGCTGGGGCTCCGTTTTCAGTGACGGTAAGGCCCTGGCTCGGCAACGCGGTCACGGTGGCGGCCAATTGCGTGTCGAACGGTTCGAGCGCCGGACCACCATTCTGTCCGACTGCCGGGATGAGCTTGAAGAGGTCATCCGCCCGGCCGTCGGCGCCGGGTACGCCGTTGTCGTTGTTCACGAGATCATCGACCACGTCGGTGTCGCCAGGGTGGCCAATGGGAATGCGCAGCTCTGGGTGATCGAACGGCGCCTTCTCCAGGCGCACGCGTTCGTCGGTCAGCGCCTTCATGAAGGCCACCAACGCCGCCTTGCGTTCGGGGCTCATCCCGCCGATGCCGGCGACTTCGGGATCGAGGTCGTCGATGTTCGCCTGGAAGAAGTGCGCTCCGCCGGTGTAGAAGTCGACGACCTGCTCGAGCGTCGAGAACCCACCGTTGTGCATGTACGGTCCGGTCAGCTCGATGTTGCGTAGCGACGGCGTCTTGAACGCACCGTTGACTGCGATGCGCTCGTTGGCACCGACGGGCGGCTGCAACGTACCGTTGTCGACGTCCTCGCCAGCTTTCGCGCGCGCGGCGAGCGCGAACGGTCCGAATGGGCCGGTCCCGCCGTTGCCGAGGTCCTCGTTGGTCGGCCGCACGCCGATGTTGTAGAAGCCGTTGTCGTAGACCGCCGGCGGTTTCACCTGTCCCATGCTGAGCGTGCCGACGTACCCGCCGGCGAGGAACACGGTGTAGTCGCCTGCCGGTAGACCCGGGTGCTGCCACTCCATCGAGATCGTGAAACGCATGTTGCCAAGAGTGTCGTTGCGGAAACGCAGCTCGGCGACGAAGTTGATCGCCGTCGGATTCGGAACTCCGTTGCCCACCGGCAAGAGGATGCGCTCGTCGATCGCGGGGCTGAAGACTCCCGGTGGGGTCGAGAAGTTCGCGAACCCGATCGCCAGCGGCGAACCCCAGCCCGGCGGGGGCCGAATCTCGACCAGCTTCGCGCGCGGATCGAACAGCAACGGGACGTCGGCCGGATGCGGTGGTTCCGGCGGCTCCGTCGGGTCGACTTGAGCCGGGTTTACCGGAGTGAGCAGGTCCAGGCTGGCGTCAGCGACACCGTCCTGCATCAGCATGCGCTCCAATAGGCCCTCTGGCGGAACCAAGTGGCTGATCGCAGCGCCTGCGAACTCCGCACCCGCGTGGCAGGCGATGCACGCGCCACGATCCATGAAGACGTCGAGCCCCTCCTTTTGCTGGGCCGTGAGTGCGTTACTCGCGCTTCCGCCTTCGCCGCCTCCGTCTTGGTACTGGTCGAACGGAGAGTCGTCGGAGACCAGCGTCGATTCGTACGCCAGCACCGCGAGGCCGAAGAAGAACGAGAAGTTGTTCTCGATCAGGCGCGCACCGCCGAAGATCGCGGGGTCATTGCTGATGTCGCCATCGCCGTCCTGGTCCCAGAGCTTCGCATGGAATGCAGCTTGAACGAGATCTCCGTAGGTCAGCGTGGCAGGCAGCAGTCCATCGGCGGGCGACGCGGACATCGTCCCAACGCGACTGTCTTCGGGATGGACGAGTTGCGTGGCCAGGGGCTTGGCAGGGATCATCTTGAGCCCCACGTCGATCCAATCTCGTCCGTCGTCGGACCCCTCGAACTTGCTCAGCACGGGGCCCGTCGCTTGAGATGCCAATGCTCCGTTGTTGAGCAGCACGCGCACCTCTTCAACCAGCCCGGAGATCTGATTGCGGATCAGGATCTTCGCGTTCGGATCGGTGTCGCCGAACGGATTGCGCCCGTTGAAGAAGTGGTTGGCGCGGCCGTCGAAGAAGACTCGATGCAGGAAGATCGAGTTGATGACCGGCGGCGCCTGGCGAGGTTCGACCCGGCGTGTGTTGGTCCCTGCAACGTTGAACACGGCGTCGGGTTTGACCGTTCCGTTGTCGATGCCACTGCCCGGGTTCACGCTGACGAAGTCGCGCAAGAAAACGCCCTGACTCGAGACGCGATCGGGGATGTCATCGATGACCTCGGACTCGTTGTCGTCCGGAACGAGAAGTCGATGGAACGGGAAGTCGCCGGCGTTGAGCGTGTAATTGGGTCCGCCGGCGCCGGTGAAGGTCTCGTGGAAGGCGTTGCCTGGACCCGGAGCGATCTGGTTCACGAATCGGTGGTCGGCCCCCGCGAAATAGTGACACGAAGCGCAGGCCTGGATGCCGTCGCTGCCGACTTGCATGTCCCAGAACAGCAGGTAGCCGAGGCGTTTTGCGGCATCGACGTCTGCGACGTAGTCGAGCAGACTGTCGGGCAGCGGCACGGGAATCGTCTTGAGTGAGGGCGGAACAACCGGCGGCGGTTCATGCCCGACTTGAACGCCAAAAGCAAACGGGCTGAGCAACAGTGCGGCGAGGCTGAGAGGCGCGGCGAGACTTCTGGCCTTGAACCAATTGCCGATGAGCATGGTGGGAACCCTTAGGTGCTTCTGTGGATCTGAAACGCGAGCACGGCACTCGACTCCGAACGAGGAGCGCCGTTTGTGTGATTGTGCGTGCGAATGCTGAATCTGGCTAGCCCGTATTTCTCACCAGCTTCGTAGCGAGGCGCAG
>JANOFY010000051.1:0-4049 GCA_031413895.1 Planctomycetota bacterium
CGGGCGGAAGCGTCGCCGGGTCGCCACTCGGCAGCCCGTCGTCGACGCAGTGGACCGCGAGCTCCGGCTGCTGCGCCGCGACCTGCTTCGCCATCGCCTCGAAGTCGAAGCCGCGGAACACGCGCGGCACGAACAGATGACGCGCGTCGATCTGTCGCGTGATGAAGGTGACCTCGCGCTCGCGGAGGATGGGGAGGATAGGGTTCTGCACCGCGCCGAGGCGGGCGAGCGCGGCGGTGAGGACGAGTGCGTCGATGCGCGTGGGGAGCTGCCACGAGACGGGCACGTCGCGCGCGATGCCGAGGGATGCGAGGCCTGCGGCGCAGCGGAGCGCGGCGTCGCGGAACTGCGCGAAGGAGAGCGTGCGGCCACGCTCGTCGAGCGCGAAGAGGGCGTCGGGCGTCGCGGCGGCGCGCGCTTCGAGGAGCGGCCAGAGATCGGTGAGGTGGGAGAGCGCGGGCATCAGGGGAGGCAGCGTGGCGTGGGGGGGAGGAGAGTCGCAACAGTCCCGACTCACTGATTCAGTGCACAATGCGCCGAGCCCGGCCGAGATGGCGCAGGGGGTCGAGTTCGGAGGCGTGAGCGTGGACGATAGGCAGTCCGAGCCCAGCGACCGCGAGCTGCGCGCGTTCGTCGGCGAGTCGCGGGCGGCGTACTACCTCCCGCGGTTTGCGGCGATCCGAGGCGGAGATCTCCCCAGCGATCCCGTCTTGGCTGCCGGCCTCTTTCACTTCTGGTGGCTCTGCTACTGGCGCTTGATTCCGCACGCGCTGCTCTCCGCTGCGTTTCTCGGCGTGTGCTTGGGCCTCGCGAGCGAGCTCGCTTCCGCTCAGAGCGCGTCGTTCAAAGCCCTGAGTATCGTGCCGACGCATCTCCTCGTCGGAGGACTCGGAGCTCATTGGCTCTATGGTCGATCGGTGCGCGTGGTCGGCGAGATCCACCGCCGAGTGCACGACGAGGAGGCGCGCATCGCCGAGGCCGCGCAGGAGGGGCAACCGAGTCTCCAGCCGGTGTTTACGTTCGCTCCGCTGTGCGTCGCGCTCGCGTTCGTCGCCCGCTGGGCGGTGCTCGCGCTCGTGTGATCGTCACCCGCGCGCCACATCGACCGACTTGAACCCTGCGCAGGGCGAGTTCGCGGCGGTGCTGAAGGGACACTCCGCTCTCGGCCGCTATGCCAAGGACGAAGAGATCGCCGCGTTCGTCGCGTACCTCGCTAGCCCGAGACCGGCTACGTGACCGGCGCGAGCCTCACGATCGAAGGCGGATTCTGGGCCTGGAGCGGAGCTATTGGGAACCTCGCGGGGTGGCGACCGCCACGGCAACCGCGCGCGGCGCAAGCTTCCCCTCGAGTCGCGCTTCGTCATAGGATTGGGCCCGGAGCGTCGGCCCGCGATGAAGCATTCGCTGTTGGTTGCAGTCTCGATCTCGGTGGCGAGCTTCGCGATCCGCTCGCTCGCAGATCCCGCGTCGGCAGATCCGCCGGCCATGTCACTGACGATGGACGATCTCTTCTCGGAGACGGGCGTGCCCGACATGGCGGTCTCGCCGTCGGGTCGCTTCATCTCCGCCGTCGTGCGGCGGGACGATGCCGACGTGCTCGCGGTTTACGATCTCACAACGCGGAAGCGCACGCCGCTCATGCGGCTCGGACGCGACGACGTCGGCCCGCTGTTCGATGCGCGCATCCAGGCCGTGTTGTGGAAGACCGACGAGCGCCTGCTCTTCTGGGTGTCGATCCTGCCCGCGAAGGGCGTTCCGTGGCGACGCTTCCAGAACAGCGGCATTCGCAAGATGGGAATTCGCCTCTACGCCATCGGCCGCGACGGCGAGGGCATCGTGCGACTTCTCGGCCCCAACAAGGAGAGCGAGCTGGCGCTCGCCTTCAACCTCGGCGAGATCCGCAGCCTCCTCCCGAACGATCCCGCGCACATCCTGATGCTCGTCGACGGCATACACGGCCGCAGTTTGTTTCGAGTCGACGTCGCGACCGGCGGCGGCGAGGTCGTCGAGCACGCTCGCCCCACCGTCGTGAACTGGTGGCTCGACCTCGACGGCAAAGCCGTGGTGGAGGTTCGCCTCTATAACGGCGCCTTTCACTTCTACCGGCGCGAGGGCAGCGACCGCTGGAAGCAGTTCTACAAGGTGCGCCTGCGCGACCTCGAGGATCAACCGGACTACGAGGCGCTCGGGCCCTCCGATCAGCCGGACAAGTATTACGTGCTCGCGCGTCCCGAGGGCGCGCAGCGGCGCGGCGTTTATCTGTACGAGCTCGAGACCCAAAGCTTCGGCGCGCCAATCGCGGAGAACGCGACGTACGACATCTTCGCCGCCACGATCTCGCGCGACGGGAAGCGGCTGCAGCACTACTGCTACGAGGCGCACGTGCGCGTGTGCCGCGCCAGCGACGAGAAGCTGAACGCGCATCTCACGGGGCTGCGGAAATACTTCGACGACTCGGCGAACGTCTACGTGACCGACTCGTCGCAAGACGATCAGATCTTCCTGCTCTACGTCGAGGGCCCGAGCGATCCACCGGCTTGGTACGAGTACCGCCGCGCGACCTCGAAAATCGAGCTCCTCGCGCTCGCGCAAGAGGCGCTCTCGCGCCGCCGAATGCCTAGCGCGAGCGTCGTCGAATACGAAGCGCGCGACGGGATGCACGTGAGCGGGTACTTGTTGCGTCCGCCTGGAGCCGAGGGCGCCAAGCAACTCCCGCTGATCGTGTTGCCGCACGGCGGCCCCGAGTCTCGCGATCACCTCGCGTTCGAGCAGTTCCCGCAGTTCCTGGCGGCTCGCGGCTACGCGGTGTTTCAACCCAACTTCCGCGGTTCGAGCGGGTTCGGGCTCGATTACATCGAGCGCGGCCACGGCGAGTGGGGCCGCAAGATGCAAGACGACATCACCGACGGCGTGAAGCTGCTGATCTCGCAGGGCACCATCGACCCGTCGCGCATCTGCATCGTCGGCGCGTCGTACGGCGGCTACGCCGCACTCGCGGGCGCGACGTTCACGCCGGAGCTCTATCGCTGCGTGGTCTCGATTGCGGGCATCTCGGATCTCGCGGAGTTCCTGAAGTCGCGGCGCCGCAAGTACGGCGGGAGCTCCGAGACCTTTGAGTATTGGGTGAAACAGATCGGCGACCCAAAGCGCGACGCCGAGCGGATCGCCGCAACCTCGCCCGCGCTCCACGTCGACGAAATCGCGGCGCCGATCTTGCTCATTCACGGCGACGACGACGATCTCGTTCCCTACGACCAGTCGACGCGGATGAAGAAGCAGCTCGATCGCTCGGGCCGCAAGACCGAGCTTGTCACGCTCGAAGACGAAGGGCACGACGATTGGTCGGACGAAACGACGCAGCGCGTGTTCACTGCGATCGACGGCTTCGTTCGCCGCGCGATCGGGCCTGGTGTCGGCAGCGCGCCCGCCGCGACTCCCCAGACGCCGCAGACGAGCGCGGACCCCTGAGTGAGCGCCCGCGTGCAGGCTCGAAGCGCCTTCGGCTGCGTTGAAGGGAAACTCATGAAGCTCGTTCTCCACGCGCACTGCGTCTCGTGACCGGCGTGCATCCCTTCGCCTGGTCGCTCTCATCGCTCCAGAACGCGCTCGAAGCGATCGCGATGATCGCCTTCGCGCTTTCGGGCGTGATCGCGGCAGGCCGCAAGCAGCTCGACGCGGTCGGAGTCTGTGCGGTCGCGGCGCTCACGGCCTTCGGCGGCGGAACCCTGCGCGACGTACTCCTCGATCGCCGGCCGTTTTATTGGGTCGCACACTCCGACTGGCTCTGGATTCTGCTCGCCCTCTGCCTCGCCGCGATGCTGTTCCTTCGCCAGCAGCATCTCCACCTCACGGAGCGCGCGATCCTCTGGCCCGACGCGATAGGGCTCGGCATGTTCGCAGCGAGCGGAACACAGATCGCACTCGCGGAGAACATGCCCAGCCTCGTCGCCGTCGTGATGGGCATGATGACCTCGGCCTTCGGAGGCGCGCTGCGCGACATCGTGTGCAACGAGATTCCCACCGCGTTTCGCGATCACCGCCCCTACGCG
>JANOFY010000052.1:0-2515 GCA_031413895.1 Planctomycetota bacterium
GGTCGTGCGCGTGGAAGGCCTCGAGTGCGCGCCGTGTCTGCAGAAGCGCTGTCCGCTCGAGCACCACCGCTGCATGCGCGATCTCGCGCCCGAGCGCGTCGTCGACGCGGCGCTGGATCTGCTCGCGCGTGCGCGCGTCAGCGCATGAACGGCCGATTGTCGGACTCGGATCGCGTGCTCGTCCGCACACCGTCGTGGCTCGGCGACTTTGTGATGGCGGAGCCCGTCATGCGCGCGCTGTGCGAGTGGGGGGGCGAGCGCATCACGCTCGCCGGACCGCCGCGATTGCTCGAGCTCCTCGACGGACGATTCGCCGCGGCGCGCCGCATGCCGATCTCGGAGCGCGAGCCCGACGACCCGCGCAGCTGGCGCGGCTTCGACTTCGCGATCCTGCTCAACGGATCGTTTCGCAGCGCGTGGACCGCGTTCACTGCGGGGATTCCGTTGCGCGCCGGTTTCGCGCGCGGAGGCCGCAGCGTCTTGCTGACCCACGCGTTCGTGCCGGCGCGCGAGTGCGGCGGAGTTCCGGCGCACGTCGGTCGCGCCGGTCGCTATCCGCGGTACTTGCCGCGGCCGTTCGGGCAGGCGTGTGTCGAGCTCGCGACCTGGCTCGGTCTCACGGTGCGCGAGCGAACTCCGCGCCTCACCGTTTTCTCTCGAGCGCGCGACGCAGCCAACCAACGGCTCGCGCAGGCCGGACTCGCGATCGGCGAGCCGTTCGTGCTCGTGAACGCGGGCGCGCGGCCGGATTCGACCAAGGGCTTTCCTCCGGATCGTTTCGCGTCGGCGCTCGATGCGTGCGCGGCGAACATCGCACTGCCTTTCGTACTTGCCTGCGGACCTGGCGAGGAAGAGAACGCGCGCAGGGCCGCCGCGCTCGTTCGACGCGCGCGCATCGTCTTGCTCGACGAACCCGCGGTCGGCCTACCCGAGCTCGTATTCCTCTCGTCGGCTGCGCGGCTCGCGATCACGACCGACAGCGGTCCGCGCCATCTCGCGCAAGCGTTCGAGACGCCGACGGTGGTCCTATGCGGTCCGACCGACCCGCGCCACACGGCGGAGCACCCTGCGAACGTCCACGTTCTGCGCGAGCGAGTTCCGTGCGGCCCCTGTCACCGCGAGATCTGCCCGCTGACCGGCGAGCGACATCACGTGTGCATGAAGTCGATCGAGCCCGACGCGATCGCGCGCGCTGCCAAGGCGAATCTCGTCGCTCAGTGAGGAACGACGGTGGCCCGCAACGGCCCGACCCGCAGCTTCGTCTCGCTCACGTTGTTCCAAGGAATCGTCGTCCACGGAGTCACGGGGAACAGCGGGTTGTTCGTGCGCACGCGCGCGCGCCAGTGGTACGCGCCTGCGGCGAGCCGATACGCGACGCCGGTTGCGAGCGGAACGGCGCCGGCCGCATCGAAGGAAACGAGCTCGTTGAACGTGAGCGGAGATCCCGTGACGGTCTGCGGTGCGCCGGTCACGACGTGGCTGCCGTCGAGCGGCGCGGAGATCGGCGCGACCTCCCACTCGAGGCGCGCGGTCGGCGCGCGGCCCGTGCCCCACGTGAACCCCGCGAGGTCGTGCTCGAACCCGACGCGCACGCGGAACTCGTGCTTGTCGATTGATCGACCGAGCAGCCCGATCGGCGCCGAGTCGTTCGCTCGGCGTTGCTGCGGCGCGAGCGTCCAGCCGCCGCGTCCCTCGTTGCCGAGGTAGACGAACGCGGCGCCTTCGTCGAGCTGGCCGTTGTCGTACTTCTGCGCGCCGACGATGACGTCGATGTAGCCGTCCCCGTTCACGTCGCCCGCCGTCGCGACGGAGTAACCGAAGTTCGCGTTCCGCTGCTCGCTCTCCGCGCTCCACGCTGGGCTGCTCGCGAGCCCCGAGCTCGAGCCCAAGTACACGAGGGCTCGTCCACGGTCATCCAACGGATCGGTCAAATCCATCACGCTGACGATCACGTCGCTGTACCCGTCGCCGTTGACGTCGCCGGCCGTGCCGGCGGAGAAGCCAAAGCGCGCCTCGGGCTCATCGCTCTCGACCGTCCACGCGGCGGTCGTGGAGAGCCCTGCGCTGGAACCCAAGTACACGAACGCGCGACCTTCTTGCATCCGGCCGTGGTCGTGCAAGATCGCGCTGACGATCACGTCGCTGTAGCCGTCCCCGTTCACATCGCCGGCGGTCGCGACCGACCAGCCCATCAACGCGCTCGATTGAACACCCTCCGCTGTCCACGCGGGTGTTTCGGAGAGCCCCGCGGCCGATCCCAAGTACACGAACGCGCGCCCTTCTTGCCGGGGACCGTCGTCGTACCAGATCGCTCCGATGATCACGTCGCTGTATCCATCGCCGTTCACGTCACCGGCGGTCGCGACGTCTCCGCCGAAGAGAGCCAGATCCTCGTTGCCCTCGGCCGACCACGCAGCGATCGTCGAGAGCCCCGCGGCGGAACCCAAGTACAGGAACGCCGCGCCCTCGTACGACTGGCCGTTCGCGTACAGATCCGCGCCGACGATCACGTCGC
>JANOFY010000053.1:0-5279 GCA_031413895.1 Planctomycetota bacterium
CGAGGCGAGCAGCGCCTTGGCGCGCTCCGCCGCCTTCGTGCCCGGATACTTCTTCACGAGCGCCTCGAGCTTGCTGCGCGACTTGCCCAGCCCGATCTCGCGAATCGCAGCCTTGATCTTGTCGAGCTCTTTCCCGGCGTCGACCTCGACCATGAGCTTCGTGTCCGTCGCGATCGCATCACGACGAGTCTTCGCGCGCGTGCCGAGCTCGCCGCCCGAGAATTCCTTGGCGAGCGTGTCGAACAGCGTGAGGGCGCGTGCGATCTCGCGGCTCTTCACGAGTGATTCCGCGTTCGTGAACAGGCTCTCGACGTGCTTCGCGAGCGCTTCCTTGGTCGCCGTGGCACGCGTCTGATCCGCAGGCGACGTCTTCGGATCCGCGATCGCCGCGTCGACGTCCTTCAACGCCGCCGCGAGTTCGCCGTCGGCCGCGAGCTTTTCGGACTTCGAGAGCTTGGCACCGTCCTCCGCGTGCAGCTGAACGGCGAGGAATCCACCCTTGGGGCGCCGCGCACCCTTGAGCGCTTTCTTGAGGGTGCCCTTCGAGAGTGACGACGGGTGTCCCTGCCAAGCGATCGTTCCGTCGGGTGCGATCAAAACGGTCGACGGATAGCCCTCGATCCCGAACGCGCGATTCCCCGACGAACCCGCGGCGACATAGAACGGCAGGTCGTACTGATCGACGTACGGCGCGACGAGCTTCGCCGGTTCATCGCTCAGCGCGAGGACGACGAGGCCATCGTCCGAGAACTCCTCGTACACATCCTTGAGGTGAGGCCACGCCCCACGGCAGGGGCCTCACCAAGTGGCCCAGAACTCGATCAGCACGGCTTGACCGCGCAGGCTCTTGAGCGTCGGAGTCGAGCCGACCGTGTTGAACCACTCCTTCGCGCTGAACTCGGGCGCTGGCGAGCCGACCTCGGTTTCTTGGGCTTGCAGCGAGCCGCCCAGGAAAACCGTCAGCGCGAGTGCAGTCAGCATCGACAGGTGGATTCTCGTTCTCATGATCGAACTCCGGGGGAGGACTTCAGCGTAGCCTGCGTGCCGCCGGTGCAGAAGGGGTGGAAGCTCGGCGAGCGCACTTCCTTTACCCAACGCCCGCGCCGCGACTACTGCGAACCGGCGGGTGTCGTTCGCCCCGTCGCTCGCTGAAGCAGCGCGTAGTCCGCGTCGAGGCGGCGCAGATCGCCGCGCTCTTCCATGCGCAGGAGCTCGCGATTGATCGCCGCCAAGAGCTCGAGCTTCGTCTTCGGCAGCGCGAGCGCGTAGCTCTCGGCACCGAGGTCGCCCGCAAGGCGCGTCAGAGCGCCGTTGCCCGTTGCGATCAAGGCCTCGGCATTGGGCCCATCGAGGACCGCGGCATCGACTTCGCCCGACATGAGACGCTCGTGCAGCGGCATCTGGTTCTTGTTCTGAAAGACACCGGTCGCGCGCGGAAGTCGCAGGAGCACCGCGCGCTCGGAGGTCGTCCCCGCGCCCGCCGCGACCTTGCGACCGTCGAGATCGTCGATCGAACGCGGCTCGTCCGCGCCGCTGCGCGCAACCGCGGCGAGCTCGGTCTCGAAATACGGGACGGAGAACGCGACACGCTTCGCGCGCTCGGCCGTGATTCCCAGCGTGGCGCAGACGACGTCGATCTCGCCGCGCTCCGCGGCCGAAATCAGCTCGGTGAACGGCATGCGACGCCATTCGATCCGTCGGTGCAGAGCCGCTGCGATGCGCTCCATCATCTCGACGTCGCGCCCGCGCTCGCGGCCGTTCTCGTCGACCTCCGCGAAGGGCGGATTGTCGAAGTCGGACGCGACGACGAGCGGCGCTGCATTTTCGGAACGGACGTCAGGTTCGCTGGCACAGGCGCCGCCGATCGCAGCGACGAACACGAAGAAGCAGAGAGCATCGATTCGCATGCACAGAGAATAACGCCGTCCGGCTGCGGCTACACTCTCGCGCCATGCGCGCACGCGTGATCGGTTCGGGCGTCTCGGGGCTCACGAGCGCGCTCTGTCTCGTCGAAGCCGGCTTCGAGGTCGAGATCTGGGCGCGCGAGCTGCCGCCGAGCACGACGTCGAGCGTCGCTGCGGCGATCTGGTATCCGTACAAAGCCGGACCGGCGGAGAAGGTCGAGCGCTGGGCACGCGAGAGCTACGCGCGCTTTCGCGAGTTGGCGGTCAATCCCGGGAGCGGCGTCTTGATGCGTGAAGGGATCGAGCTCCTGCCCGATTTCAATGCGCCTCCACTCTGGCGCACGACGCTCGACGAGTTCCGCGCGGCGCGGCGCGACGAGTTACCGGAGGACTGCGGCAGCGGTTTCGTGTTCCGCGCTCCCGTGATCGAGATGCCGGTGTACCTCGAGGTCCTAGGGCGGCGCTTCATCGCGCGCGGCGGTGTGATTCGTCGGCGCGCGGCGTTCTCGATCGACGAAGCGCTCGCCGACTGTCCACTCGTCGTCGATTGCGCGGGGCTCGGTGCGCGAGAGCTCGCGCACGACCGCGAGCTGCACGCGATCCGCGGTCAAGTCGTGCGCGTCGAGCGGCGGGGTGTCGAGCGCTTCCTGCTCGACGACTTCGGCCCAGGTGGGATCACGTACGTCATTCCTCGATCAAGCGACTGCGTGCTCGGCTCGACAGTCGAGTACGACCGTGAGGACTTCGAGCCCGACGACGACACGACGCGCGCCATCGTCGCACGCTGCACGGCGCGCATGCCCGAGTTGGAAGGTGCGCGCGTGATCTCGAGTGCCGTCGGGTTACGGCCTGGGCGACCCAGCGTGCGCGTGGATTGCGAGACGCCGAGTCCCGGCGCGCTGCTCATCCACAACTACGGGCACGGCGGCAGCGGCGTGACCCTGTCATGGGGATGCGCGAGCGACGTGCTCGCTCTCATCCGCGAGCACGCGCCGCGTTAGAACCTGAAGATGCGGTAGAGGGTCGTCGAGGTCGACACGACCAGCGTTCCGTCGACATCTTGCTGGATGTCGCGCGGCTTGTTGTCGTCGCCGCTGGGCGCGAACGTCGCAAACTCGATGTCGTCGTCGAGGACCGTCAGAGCGGCCCCGCCGAGCTTCAACTGGCGGATCGCCTCCGTGACGAAGGCCGTCACGAATAGATCGTTCGAAAGGTCGGTGTACTCGCCGCCGCCGGTGTGGAACACGATCCCGCGCGGGCCGATCGCGCTCGACCACGTGCTGATGTTGAGGCCGACGATCAGCGGATCGAGCGTGCCCGTCGTGTCGCCCCACTCGAAGTTCTTGTTCGCCTCGAGGAAGTTGAGCTCGTCGTCGCCGGCATCGCCGGTGTCCACGCCGAAGAGCGCGCCCGTGAACGGTTGAACCGCGAGTCCGAGCGTGTCGCGCAGCCCGCGCGTCCACTCCTCGCTCGTCGGCGACGGATTGGTCGCGGGAATGGCGCCGGCGGCGGTGAAGCGCAGCACCTTGCCCGCGAGCGACGCACCGCCCTGCGCGTTGTCCGGATCCTCGTTGTCACCGATGCTGACGAAGAGATTGCCCGAGAGGTCGAACACGATCTCGCCACCGTTCGTCGTGGCAGCGAGCGGCAGATCGTCGACGAGCTCTGTCTCGTTCGTGCCGAGGTCCGCGACATCGGTGAAGCGCACGATCCGCGTTCGCTCGGGATCGCCGCCGCCGGCGGGTGACGCGACGGCCACGTACACGAAGCCGTTGGTTCCGAAGCTCGGCGAGAGCGCGAGTCCAAAAAGACCGCGCTCGCCCCCCGTGACGACGGGCAGCGTCGCGAACGACGCGGGAAGAAGCGCGCCGGTCGCATCGATGATGCGGATGTTGCCGGTCTCGAGTTCGGCGAAGAAGATGCGCCCGTCGGGCGCGATCGCGATGTGTGCGGGAAGCGCGAGGCCGGTCGCGATCACTTCCGCCGCGAAGCCTTCCGCGAGCGTGAGAACGGTCGCCGGCAGCTGCGGGCCGACGGCGATCGTGATCGACGAGAACAGCGTCTCGCCCTCGAAGTCCGCGGAAATCGCGAAGACCGTCTCGACCGTCTCCGCCGTCGGCGTGCCGGAAATCTCACCGGTGCCGAGGTCGAGCGTCAGGCCGTTAGGAAGCGCCGGATTCACGACGTAGTTCGCGAAGAACGAGCCGTTGAGAATCGGCGCGATCGGCAGGATCGCCTCCCCCACGCGGCAGCGCACGTTCGACGAGTCGTAGTCGAGCGTGATGAAAACGTTGCCGTCCTCGCTACTGCAGCCTGCGGTAGCGAGAACGAGCGCGAAGAGCGCACTGGCGATGCTGGACTTTCTCATCACTCGATTCCCTGCGTGGTTTCGATGGATCCCCACGGAGATCGGCAGGATACGCGCGGAGCTGGCGACGCGAGGTCGCGACATCTAGGCGAGGGTCTCGAAACTGCGACGCCCGTGCCTGCCATGGCCGTCGTACTTCCCGCCCGATCGGCGTCCCCCTCATCGAACCATCGCCCGCGGGCCTTGATCGAATCGCGTTCGAGGGCGCGGGCAGCACGTTTCGAGGCGATTCGCAATCGAGCTCGCGCGGGCGCAAAGCAGCCGCGTCCGAGTTCAGGCCGGAGTCGCGGTCCGGCTTCAGGCGGAGTTGGCATCCGGATTCAGGCCGAGTCGGCGTTCGAGCTCAGGCCGAGTCGGCGTCCGGGCGGCGCAGCGCGCGCTGCAAGAGGTCTTTGAAGTTCGTCAAGAGACCGCGCCCTGGATCGGCGCGCACGATCTCCGCGAAGCTCGCGGCATCCGCAGCCTCGTCGGGAGCGATGCGCGCGCCGCTCTTGTGCAGGAGCGAGAGAGAGAGTCGCTCGCTCCCACAATCGAGCGCTTGGATGCGCACGGAGATCTTCTGACCGGCCGCGAGGTTCGAACGCACGCTCTGGTCGGGAGCGAGGCCCATCTGCGATCGCGGCAAGAGTCCTTCGACGCCCGCTTGGATCGCGACGAACGCACCGAAATCCATGACACGTGCGACGCGGCCTTCGACGATCTGATCGATGTAATGGATGCGCTCGAGGTGTTCCCAGGGACTCTCCGACATTTGCTTCAGGCCGAGCGCGATGCGCTTGCCGCCGCCTTTGACGTGCAGCACTTTGAGCTCGACGGATTGTCCTTCATGGAGCAGTTCGTTCGGATGCTCGACGCGTTCGTGCGAGAGGTTCGAGACGTGGACGAGCCCTTCGAGACCGCGGCCAAAGCTGACGAACGCGCCGTAGGATTCCAATCGCGTGACGCGTCCTTGAACGACTTGACCAGGTTTCAACGCGCCGACGAGACGCTGCCGCTCGCTCTCGCGC
>JANOFY010000054.1:0-4564 GCA_031413895.1 Planctomycetota bacterium
CGTAGCGGAGCGCGGCCGCTGCGGCGCGCGCGTCACTCGCCGCCGGGCGCCGGCTTTGTCGCACGCGCTTCCTGAATCTGCTTGTCGACCGCAGGCAGCGAGGGGTGCCGCGGGTTCACACGCCGGACCTCGTCCGCGAGCAACTGCGCGTCCTCCGGACGCGCGAGGCGCACCAGCAGGATCGCGAGGTTCACGCGTGCGTCGATGAGCTCGGGGCCGGCGCGGATCGCGGCGCGGTAGGCCTTCTCGGCACGCGGCAGATCGTCGCCGATCAGGAAGAGCTCGTTCGCGAGCGCGAACTGCGCCGGCGCATGCGGTTCGTGGATCGCGATCGCGCGTTCGAACGAATCCGCCGCCCCGCGGCGATTGCCCACGCGCGCGAGCGCCGTGCCTAGGTTGTAGTGCGCCTTCGCGCTGCGCGGCGCGGTCTGCGTCTGATCGAAGAAGAGCGTGGGTTCGTCCTTCCACACGGTGTTCCGTGAAACGGTGAGCACGGTTCCGACGAGCGCGACCGCTCCCGTCACGCCGACGAAAACCTTGTGACTGAGCCGCGACGTTGCGAGCTCGAGCAAGACCGCCAGGAGCAGGCATCCGAAGATCGTGGGCGCGTACGCGAGTCGCTCGCCGAAGATCGTCCCGATGGGGAACAGGAGATTGCTCGCGGGGATCCACAGCAGCACGTAGCCGATCACTCCCACGCCGATCAGCGGACGCGCGCGCCGCAGCAGCCCAGCCGTCGCGAGCGCAGCGACGAGCAGCAGGGTCGCGCCGAGGACCGCGGGATCGCCGAGCGACGTCGCGGGCCGAAGCTGATCGTACGAGTAGTCCGACGACAGCCCGACGGGGAAGACGAAGAGGCGCAGCGCAAGGAGCTGAATACTGAGCGCGGCGAAGGCTCGCTCGCTCGCTCCCAGCGCGACGAGCGGGTTCTCGACGAAGGCTTCGTCCGCGTCGTGCGCTCCGCCTGCGAGCGCCGACATGCGGAGCGAGTACCAGACGCCGACCGCAGCCAGTGTGACGAACGAGAACCTCACGCGCTTTCCATCCACGGGCATCCAAGCGTCGAGAGCGAGCGCGAGCGGCCAGAATGCGAGCGCGGACTCCTTGCTGGACACCGCGCCGAAGAGCGCCAACGCGGCGAGCACGCCGCGTCCCTCGCGGTGAAAGAGCAAGTACGCGAGGCCGAACAGCGCCGCGAGGAGTTCAGAGCGCGCGTACACGTTCGCCACCGCTTCGGTGTGCAGCGGATGGACCGCGAAGAGCACGGCGGCTGCGATCGCCGCGTTGCGCGACATGCGCAATGCCCCGGCGCAGAAGAGAACGAGCACGCTCACCGCCGCGTGCAGTGCGACGTTCGTGGCGTGGAACACGAAGGGACTCGCGCCCGCGGCGCCGAAAAGCTCGTTCGCCTGCCAATTTATCGCGAAGGTCCATACCGTGAGCGGGCGGTACAGGTCGACGTGGGCGTGCGTTCCGCCGTAGAAGTCGCTGCCGAAGATCGCCGCGAGCCGCCACGGATCGTGCATGTGCGCGTTCTTCACGATCACCGCGTCGTCGTACACGAGTCCGGCGCCAAGCGTGTTGAGGTACGCGAGCACCGCGATCGCGGCGACGATGAGGAGCGCGAGTCGCTGCGGAAGCCCCTTGTCGTCGGCGGCGTGTGCGCCACTCACGGCGGCGGTCGCAGCACTCGATGCGCCGCGCGGCGGAGTCGGCGGCGACTGGCCGCGGCGTTTTGCTTTCTTTTCCGCCATAGGACGCGCAGGGCAATGCCGGGCTGCGTGTTCGCGAAGGCTACGCTCGGATGCGGCCGTGCGCGACCTCGCATCGATGCGGATCCCCGATACACTTGGCCGGCGACCCATGATGAAGACCAAGCGCAGCCAGGTGTTCCTTTCGATCCTCGGGGCGATCTGCGGACTCACGCCGGTGATCCCTGCCGAGACCCTGCTCACGCACTCGGTTTACACGGAGGCCTTCCAGGCGAACGGCACGGAGGTTCCGGCCGAGGAGGGGCAGCGCTCGCTCTGGATCGGCAAGCAGCGGATGCGGCTCGAGACCGGCGACTCGACGATCCTCGTGAGGCTCGATCAGCAGAAGATGTACTTGATCGACGCGCGTCACAAAGTGGCGACGGTCATCGAGCTGCCGTTCGAGATGCGGAAGTACTTCCCGCCGGAGCTCGGTGAAAAAGTGGAGAAGAACGCGCCGTTCGCGACCGTCACGGCGCAGGAGGAGACGCGCCAGATCGGCGAGTGGAACACGCGCCGCTATACCGTCTCGATCAAGACGGGCGGGGCGCCGACGTCGAAGGAAGAGGTGTGGACGACGAAGGACCTGGCGGTCGATCTCGCCGAGTACACGGCGCTGAACCACCAGATCTCCATGTTGCGCGCCGGCGGTGGCCTGCTGGCCGAGGAGATGAAGCGGCTCGAGGGGATTCCCGTGCTGACGAACCGCGTGCGCTTCATGGACGGCGTGGAAATTCGCAGTCGCGAAGAGCTCGTGTCGGTCGAGGAGAAGCCGGCGCCCGAGGGGCTGTTCGACATCCCGGCCGACTACGCGCAGAGGCCCTTCGATCCGTACGCCGAGTTGCAGAGTCGGCGAGCGGCGGCGAAGAAGTAACACGCGCAGTTTTCGCGCGGCGGCTCAGCACGGGAACCCGAGATCCGCTACGCGTAGATCCCGCGCAGCCGGTCCGCCTGACTCACGCGACGCACCGCGACCATGTGCGCCGCCATGCGCAGCCGCACGTCGCTCTCGTCCGCGAGCCGGCTGACTTCCGTCCACGCGTCGCGAATGAACCGCTCGAGGCGCGAGTGCACCGTGTCGGCCGTCCACGCGTAACCCGAGCGGTTCTGCACCCACTCGAAGTAGTTGACGACCGCGCCGCCGCCCGACGCCAGGATGTCGGGCACGACCGCGATGCCGCGCTCGCCCAGGATGCGGTCGGCGCGCACGGAAACCGAACCGTAGGCACCCTCGATGACGAGGCGCGCCGCGACCGTGCGGGCATTGCGCAAGTGGATCGCGTTCGCGACCGCGCACGGGATGAAGACGTCGCTCTCGCGCGCGAGCATCTCGTCGTGCGTCAGCCGCTCGAACTTGCCGCGGCACTCGGCCAGGCTGCCGTGCTCGGCGCGCCAGGCCAGGATCGACGGCATGTCGAGACCCTTCTCGTTGTAGAGCGCAGCGTGGATGTCCGAGAAACCGATCACGCGATGTCCGTCGGCGTGGAGCGCCTTGGCCAGGTTTCCGCCGCGCTGTCCCGCGCCTTGGATCACGATGCGCGCCTGCTTCGACCCGATCTCCGCGCGCTCGAGCGCGAGCGGGAGCAGCACGCGCAGTCCCTGCGCGATCGAATCGCTGTGGCCGAGCGTGCCGCCCAGCATCAACGGCTTGCCGGTGACGACCGCGTTGTCGGTGAAGCGCGAGTGCATCGACACCGTGTCCATCACCCACGCCATGATGCTCTCGTCGGTCGCGACGTCGGACGAGAACACGTCGCGGTCGGGTCCGATGTCGGAGAGCAGCGACGACACGTAGCGGCGCACGGCGCGCTCGATCTCGCCGCGACTGTGGCGCGTGGCGTGGATACGGATGCCGCCGGCCGAGCCGCCGAACGGAATGCTGAACACGGCGCACTTCCACGTCATCCAACCCGCGAGTGCGCGCAGCTCGTCGAGGCGCAGTCCCGGTTGCAGTCGCAGCGGGCCGAAGTACGGCCCGAGGCCGGCGTTGTGCTGCACGCGGTAGCCCTCGAACACCGTCAGCGTGCCGTCGTCGAGCGGCGTCGGCACCGAGACTTGGATCTCGCGGTCGGGCTTGCGCAGGATCGCGTAGAGGTCGGGATCGAGCCCGAGCTTGTCGGCGGCTTCGTCGAAGCTCGACATCATCGTGGCGAACGGGCTCTCCTCCTCGATCTGATTCGACGAGAGCGCGAGGTCGTCGAAATCGACGCTGCCCCCCGCGTGGCGGCCGTGCGTGTCGTGCGTGGCCATCAGGCGAATACTCCGCGCATCCGGTAGACCGACGCGACGCGGTCGATGGCGAGGATGTACGCCGCGATCCGCATCGAGACCTTGTACTCCTGCGCGACCCGGTCGACGTCGGCGAACGACTTGACCATGATCTGCTCGAGGCGCGCGTTGACGACCTCTTCGGTCCAGAAGTAGCCCATGCGGTCCTGGACCCACTCGAAGTAGGACACGGTCACGCCGCCGGCGTTCGCGAGGATGTCGGGCACGACGAGCACGCCCTTCTCGTCGAGCAGCTTCGACGCGATCGCCGTGCACGGACCGTTCGCCCCTTCCACGATCAAACGCGCGCGCACGCGATCGGCGTTGGCCGACGTGATCTGGTTCTCGGTCGCGGCCGGGACGAGCACTTCGCACGGCAGCTCGAGCGCCTCTTGTCCGTTCTTGATGTTGGTCGCGTCCTTGAATCCCTCGACGCGGCCGGCGCTCTTGATGTGCGCGAGCACGGCGGGGACGTCGAGTCCCTTCTCGTTGTAGATCGCGCTGTACATGTCGCTGATGCTGACGATCTTGTAGCCCTCGCGGTG
>JANOFY010000055.1:0-8552 GCA_031413895.1 Planctomycetota bacterium
CGCCGTGATCATTCGAGCTCTCATCTCCTGGTGCCTGCGCAATCCGGTTCTCGTGTGCCTCGGCGCGCTTGCGCTCGCGGTAGTTGGTGTGTTCGCGCTCCTGCGCACGCCGGTCGATGCGATCCCGGACATCGGCGAGAAGCAGGTGATCGTGTTCGCCGATTGGGAGGGCCGTTCGCCGCAGGACGTCGATGACCAGGTCACTTATCCGCTGACCGCGTCCCTCCAAGGCACGCCGGGAGTCAAGACCATCCGCTCGATGTCAGGCTTCGGCTTCGCGATGGTCTTCGTGATCTTCGACGACGCGGTCGACTACTACTGGGCGCGTTCGCGCGTGCTCGAGCGGCTCTCCGCGGCCGAAGGCCGACTGCCGCCGGGCGTGACGCCGGTCCTCGGCCCGGACTCCACCGCGCTCGGCCAGATCTTCTGGTACACGCTCGAGGGTGAGGGCTTCTCGCTCGAGGAGCTGCGCAGCCTCCAGGACTGGTACGTCCGCTACCAACTGAACGCGGTCGAGGGCGTCAGCGAGGTCGCTTCGATCGGCGGACACGTGCGCGAGTACCAGATCGATCTCGATCCCGATCGCATGCGCGCGCACCGCGTGACGGTGCCCGAGGTGTTCGAGGCGGTGCGCCGCTCCAATCTCGACGTCGGCGCGAAGGTCATCGAGCAGAATCGACTGGAGTACTTCGTCCGCGGCATCGGCTTCGTGAAGACCGCCGAGGATCTGGAGAACATCGTCGTGCGCCAGGAGGGCGGCACGCCGCTCTACGTCAAGAACGTAGCCACCGTTTCGCTCGGCCCCGAGTTCCGGCGCGGCGCGTTGAACAAGGAAGGCGTCGAAGCGACAGGCGGGATCGTGCTCGCGCGCTACGGGTCGAATCCGCGCGAGGTGATCCGCGCGTTGAAGAAGCGCATTGCGGAACTCGAGCCCGGGTTACCCGTACGCATCCTCCCCGACGGTTCGAGTTCCAAGGTCCGGCTCGTCCCCTACTACGACCGGAGCGTGATCGTCGACGAGACGGTCGCCACGCTGCGCGACATCCTGACCGAGGAGCTCCTCGTCGCCGCGGGCGTCGTCCTCCTGTTCCTGCTGCACTTGCGAGCTTCCTTCTCGATCATCATCACGCTGCCCCTGTCGATGGCGCTCGCGTACGTCGCGATGTACTCACTCGGCGTCGATGCCAACATCATGTCGGTCGCCGGCCTCGCCATCGCCATCGGCGACGTGGCGGACATGGGCATCATCATGACGGAGAACATCGTCCGTCATCTAGCTGGCGATCCGAATGGCCGGAAGACCCGTGCAGGCCACTTCAGGCTCGTCGAAAAGGCAGCGCACGAGGTCGGTCCAGCCATCATCACCGCGGTGCTGAACACCATTCTGTCGTTCGTCCCGGTGTTCTTGCTCGCGGGACAAGAAGGGAAGTTGTTCACGCCCCTGGCTTACACGAAGACGTTCGCGATTTCGGCTTCGGTGATCCTGGCGCTGACCGTCGTACCCGCCGTGGCATTGCTGACGCTGCGCGAAGGCCAGTGGCGGCAACGAACACGCTGGCTAGTCGCGAGCGCGGTGGGCGTGCTGGCGGCCATCGCTCTGCGCATCGTCCTGGTACGCGTTGCCGGCGTCGAAGGCGCGCTGGGATGGCCGGCCTGCGGAGCGCTCGGCGTGATCGTCGCCCTCATCTTCGGCCGCATGCTCGGCGAGCGCATCCTGCCCGGGGACAAGAACCCCGTGTCGCGCATCATCTACGCCCTCTACGGACCGTCACTGCGCTGGGTGCTGGGGCACAAGGCGCTGTTCCTGACACTGCCCGTTTTCCTCGTCGGGCTCGGCCTCTCGATCTGGCTCAGCTTCGACGTCGTCGCACGCCCAGTGAGTTGGTGCTTGGAGAGGGTCGGACTCCAACCGCGCACGTGGGCACCCTGGATCACTGTCGCACACACGTTCCCCGGCCTCGGCCGCGAGTTCATGCCGCCGCTGGACGAGGGTTCGTTCCTCTACATGCCATCGATCCTGCCGGCTGGCTCGCTCACGCAGGGACTCGAGGTGCTCGCCCACCAAAACGCTCGGATGCGCGAAGTGCCCGAGGTGCTCGACGTCATCGGCAAGATCGGACGCTCCGAATCGGCGTTGGATCCAGCGCCGACGAGCATGATCGAGACGATCGTGACGCTGAGACCCGAGACGGAGTGGCGCGACGTACCGGAACGGCGCTGGTTCTCCGAGTGGCCGGACTTGGTGCGCGCGCCGCTCGCCAAGGTGTGGCCCGAGACGCGCAAGGTCTCCAAGCAGGAATTGCTACTCGAACTGCAAGAAAAAGTCTCGATGCCGGGCGTGTTGCCGACCTGGCTGCAGCCGATCCAGACGCGCCTCGTGATGCTGTCGTCGGGCTTCCGCGCGATGATGGGCGTCAAGATCTACGGCCCGGAGCTGTCGGAGATCGAGCGCATCGCCCGCGCGATGGAGCGAGCCCTACGCGAGGTGCCCGGGGCCGTCGATGTCGTCGCCGACCGCATCATCGGGAAGCCCTACCTCGAGTTCGTGATCGACCGCCAGGCGGCAGCGCGCTACGGCGTGCGGGTCGAGGACGTTCAGGAGGTGATCGAGATCGCCATCGGCGGAGAACGCGCGACGACCACAGTCGAAGGCGCGGAGCGCTATCCGGTGCGCGTGCGCTTCGCGCGCGAGCTGCGCGATTCGGTCGAGGCCCTCGAGAAGGTGCTGGTGCCGACGTCCTCCGGAGCCCAGGTGCCGCTGGCCTCGGTGGCGACATTCCGCACCACCGTCGGATCCCAGGAGATCAAGCGCGAGGACACGCTGAAGGTCGGCTACGTCACGCTCAACACGCGCGACCGCGACGAGATCTCGGTCGTCGAGGATGCGGAGTTGCTCCTCCGCGCCAAGATCGCCGACGGATCGTTGGTCTTGCCCGCAGGCTACTACTACCGCTGGGGCGGGCAGTTCGAAGCCCAGGTCCGCGCGACGGAGCGGCTCCAGATCGTCGTGCCCGTCGTGTTGGCGCTCATGTTCCTCTTCATCTACCTCGGTTTCGGCCGCTGGTGGATCGCGCTCATCGTGCTGTCGGGCATCGCAGTGTCGGTCACCGGCGGATTCCTGATGCTGTGGCTCTGGGGCGTCAACCTGAGCGTGGCCGTGTGGGTCGGCGTGATCGCGCTGCTCGGCGTCGCCGACGACGACGCGGTGGTGATCCTCACCTACCTCGAACAGCTTTACCGCGAGCGGGCGCCGAAGACCGTCGCCGAGGTACGCGAGCTCGTCGTCGAAGCGGGCCTGAAGCGCATCCGCCCGTGCCTCATGACGACGGCGACGACTGTGATCGGCCTGATCCCGGTCTTCACGACCCACGGCCGCGGCTCGGACGTGATGCAGCCGATGGCGATCCCGTCGGTCGGCGGCATGGCGATCCAGCTCATCACCGTCTTCGTCGCGCCGTGTCTCTACTGCTTGGTGATGGAGTGGAAGGTCGTCCGAGCGAACAAGAAGGAGAATCGCGCGTGATCTCGACGGAGCTCCAACGCGCGCCGGCCGAAGCCACACGCGCGTGGCATCGACTCGAGTCTCACGCGGCGTGCTCGGAGCTCGGCACGCCGACGTCCGGGCTCACCTCGGACGAAGCTGTGCATCGGCTCACGAGTGTCGGTCCAAACGAGCTGCGTCGCGCCGAGACGACGTCGCCGATCGCGCTTCTTGCCGGTCAGTTCAGGAGCTTGATCGTCGGCCTCCTCGTCGCTGCGGCGATCGTGTCCGGCGTGCTCGGCGAGTGGCTCGACGCGTCCGCGATCCTCGCGATCGTCGTACTCAACGGAATCATCGGCTTCTACCAGGAGTACAACGCCGAACGCGCGCTCGCGGCGCTCAAGCGCATGACGGCTCCGACCGCCCGCGTGCGCCGTGACGGCCGATCGATGCAGATCGCCGCGCGAGAAGTCGTGCCGGGCGACTTGCTGGAGCTCGAGGCAGGCGACCTGGTCGCGGCCGATGCGCGGCTGATCGAAGTCTCGTCGTTGCAGACCAACGAAGCCGCGCTGACGGGCGAATCGCCTCCGGTCGAGAAGCGCAGCGACATGTTGGATCGCGAAGACGTGCCACTCGCCGAACGCGCGAACATGATCTACCTCGGTACGAACGTCGCTTCGGGCCGCGCGGTCGCGGCGGTCGAGGCGACGGGCATGCAGACCGAGTTCGGCCGCATCATGGACCTGCTCGCGACGGCCGAGTCGGGCGAGCGCACGCCGCTGCAGGAGCGCCTTCACTCGCTCGGCCGGATCCTGGTGTGGTGCTCGCTCGGGCTCGTCGCGCTGATCTTCGCGATCGGCCTCCTGCGCGGCATGCCGGCGCTCGAACTCTTCATGACGTCGGTGAGTCTCGCCGTGGCCGCCGTGCCCGAAGGATTGCCGGCGATCGTGACCGTCGCGCTCGCGCTCGGAGTCCAGCGCATGGCGAGGCGACGCGCCCTGGTACGCCGGCTCCACGCCGTCGAAACGCTGGGTTCGACCAACGTGATCTGCTCGGACAAGACCGGCACGCTGACGGTCGGCGAGATGACCGTGCGCGCGTTGTGGGTGCCGGGGTTCGAGTTCTCGGTCAGCGGCGAAGGCTACGCTCCGCAGGGAGCCATCACACTCGACGGCGGCGCGCCGCACGGGACGGCCCAGGCCGATCTCGACCGCTTGCTCACCGCACTGGTCGGTTGCAACGGAGCGGCGTTGGCCGAAGACGCCGGTCAATGGAAGGTGATTGGAGATCCGACCGAGGGTGCGCTGCTCTGCGCGGGGTTGAAGGGCGCAGTGTCGCAGGCCGACATCGAAGCGCGACTGCCGAAGCTCTTCGAGCACCCCTTCGACTCCGATCGGAAACGCATGACGGTCGTTCGCAAGTCGACCAGTGGCTCGAATGTGGCGTTCGTCAAAGGTGCGCCCGACGTGCTGCTCGAGCTCTGCATTCATGTCTATCGCGACGGCCACGTCGAGGAGATCACGTCCTCCGATCGTGAGCACGTCACTGGCCAGATGACGGCGATGACCACGCGCGGAATGCGCGTACTTGCGGCGACGATGCGCGAGCTCGACGAAAGCGTGTCGATCGCCACGATCGAGTCCGTCGAGTGCGACCTCGTGTTCGTCGGTCTGGTCGGCATGGTCGATCCACCGCGAGCCGAGGCCAAGGAGGCCGTCGAGCTGGCGAAGAAGGCCGGTATCCGCGTGGTGATGATCACAGGCGATCACCCGCAAACGGCCGGCGCGATAGCCCTGGAGCTCGGCATCGCTCGGTCGACCGACGATGTGATGGCCGGCGCAGAGCTGGACAAGATCAGCGACGAAGACTTCGCTCGCCGAGTCGAGGAGATCACGGCCTACGCGCGTGTCACCGCGAGCCACAAGCTCCGCATCGTTCGTGCGTGGCGGCGGAACGGCGCCGTCGTCGCGATGACCGGCGACGGAGTGAACGACGCGCCGGCGATCCGCGGCGCGGACGTCGGCATCGCGATGGGGAGGGCCGGCACCGAAGTGACCAAGGAAGCCTCGGACATCGTGATCACCGACGACAACTTCGCGTCGATCGTCGCCGCGATCGAGCAAGGTCGAGGGACCTACGAGAACATCCGCAAGACCCTCCAGTACCTGCTCGCAGGCAACGTCGGAGAGTTGCTGCTGATGACGGTCTCGGTGATCGCAGGGCTTCCGCTTCCGCTCGTAGCGGTGCAGCTCCTGTGGATCAACATCGTCACCGATGGATTGCCGGCGTTGTGCCTCGCGACCGATCCGATCGACCGCGAGGTGATGCATCAACGGCCGCGGCTGCGCTCGGAGTCGATCACGGACCGCGCCTTCGTGCGCGGCATGCTCCTCACCGGCGTCCTGACGGCCGGCACCGCGCTCGGCGTGTACGTGTACTCGCTAGAGCGCTTCCCGGTCGAGACGGCGCGGGCGCACGCGTTCGCGACGTTGGTCTATGCCGAACTCTTGCGCTCGTTCGGAGCGCGAAGCCTCACGAAGCCGCTGTGGAAGGTCGGCATCACGTCCAATCTGAAGCTCGCGGTGGTCGTCGCGGCCTCGGTCGCTTTCCAGTTCGCACTGCCACACGTGGGCTCGCTGGGACGGGTTCTCGACGTGCCCGAGATGCCGATGGGTCAATGTCTGGCGCTGTTCTTCGTCGGCGCGATCCCGCTTGTCGTTCTCGAGTTGCTCAAAGTCGTTCGCTTGCGGAGGAAGGAACCATGACCACCCCCATCCAGGCTTCGCTCTCGTTTCACGGCGGCGTCGAGACCGTCACCGGCTCGCGCTTCCTGGTGGAGTCCGGCCGTTCACGGGTCCTCCTCGATTGCGGACTCTTCCAAGGTGGACGCGAGATGCGCGAACGGAATTGGGCGGACCCGCCGTTCGCGCCGACGTCGATCGATGCGGTCGTGCTCACACACGCACATCTCGACCACTCGGGATACCTGCCCGTGCTCGTCCGCCGCGGGTTCCGCGGGCCGATCCATTGCACGCCCGCGAGCCGGGATCTGCTCGACATCCTGTTGCACGACAGCGCGCGCATCGAGGAAGCGGACGCGGCCTACGCGAACCGGAAGGGTTACTCGCGCCACCGGCCGGCACTCCCGCTGTTCGAGACCGCCGACGTCGATCGCGTGCTCGAGCAGGTCGACGTACACCGCTATCACCAGAGCTTCGAGGCCGCGCCTGCCGTCCAGGTCTACTTTCGGCGCTCCGGGCACATCCTCGGATCAGCGATCGTGGAGCTCTCTTTCAACGGCGGTGCCAAGCTCGTCGACACCGGCGACCTCGGCCGCTGGAATCAACCGATCTTCCACGATCCCGAGCCTTCGGATGGCGGCGACGTCGTGCTCGTCGAGTCGACCTACGGAGATCGAGTCCACGCGACCGACGCCGTCGAGCGACTCGCCCAGTGCATCCATCAGGCGGTTCGACGAGGCGGCCCGCTGCTGATCCCCGCCTTCGCGGTAGGCCGTGCTCAGTCGTTGATCTGGATCCTGCGCGAACTCGAGGAGTCCGGGCGGATCCCCGTGCTTCCCGTGTACATCGACAGTCCGATGGCCAACCGCGTCTCCGAGGTGACCTGCCGTCACCTCGACGACCTCGACGGCGACATGAGACAAGCGATGGACGAGAGGCGCTGCCCGTTGTGCTGCAAGCTCTACCACTTGGTCGTGACGAAGGAGGAATCGATCGCGCTCAACGCGCTGACCGGCACTTTCATCCTCATCGCCGGCAGCGGGATGATCACGGGCGGACGGATCCTCCACCACCTGCGCCAGCGCCTGCCGGATGAGCGCACGACGGTGCTCCTCCCCGGCTTCCAGGCCGACGGCACGCGCGGACGGCAGCTCGTCGATGGCGCCGAGCAAGTGCGCATCCACGGCATGGAAGTCCGCGTCCGCGCGCACGTCGAGGTCATCAATGGCCTCTCCGCGCACGCCGATCGAAACGACATCCTGCGCTGGCTCTCCCTGTTGAAGTCGCCCCCAAAACGCGTGTACGTCATCCACGGAGAACCGAAGCAGGCGGGCGCTCTGGCCGAGGGCATTCGCACGCGATTCGGTTGGAGTGTCGACGTCGCACGACACGGGCAGCGTGTTCCACTGGAGATGTGAGCAATGGGCGACGATGGTCCGGACGTTTGTGCGTCTCATGCGCGATCCCAACGTGGTACGCCGCACACCTTGAAGCTGCGGCGGCTCGGAATCGACACGTATCAGGAGCCCGTCATCTACATGCGCGGCGACTGCCACGTGTGCCGTGCCGAGGGATTCGAATCGCCGACCCGGATCCTCGTCCGTTCCGGGGAGCGCTCGATCATCGCGACGCTGCACGTCGTCACGAGCGACCTGCTCGCTCCGGGCGAGGCGGGGCTGTCCGAGGCCGCATTCCGGCGACTGGGGCTGCCCGCGGGTTCAGAGCTGTCCCTTGCGCATTCTCCGCACGTCGAGTCGATGGGCCACGTGCGCGGCAAGGTGTACGGCCGCCGCCTCGAGGCCTCCGATCTGGACGCGATCGTCAGCGACGTCACACGGGGCAAGTATTCGGACGTGGAGATCGCATGCTTCTTGACGGCGTGCGCCGGTGATCACCTCGACGTGGGTGAGATCATTTCCCTCACGAAGGCGATGGTTCGCGCCGGTGAGCGTCTCGACGGGTGGCGAGGGCCGGTCGCCGACAAGCACTGTGTCGGCGGACTGCCCGGCAATCGAACGACCATGATCGTCGTTCCGATCCTGGCATCGCTGGGGCTGACCGTTCCGAAGACCTCGTCGCGCGCGATCACGTCTCCGGCCGGCACTGCCGACGCGATGGAATGTGTCGCGCCCGTCGAGCTCGACCTGCAACAGATGCGGCGCGTCGTCGACCGCACGGGAGCGTGCATCGTCTGGGGTGGCGCGATGCACCTCAGCCCGGCGGACGACATCTTGATTCGCGTCGAGCGCGCGCTCGACGTCGATGCCACGGGGCAACTCGTCGTCCTTCCGCCCGGTAAGAGGTGCAAGGGCGGACGACGCCAGGGCGCG
>JANOFY010000056.1:0-5782 GCA_031413895.1 Planctomycetota bacterium
CTCTACACGCAGATGGGGTTCAACCACGGGCTGGCTTCGTTGTCGGCGTGCTTGAAAGCCGCCGGTCACGAGACGCGCCTCGTCAACCTCAACGAGAATCTGCCGCCGGTTCCGACGAACGAGGAATTGCTCGACGTCATCCGTGAGTGGCGTCCGGGCCTCGTCGCGTTCTCGTGCTTGACGCAGCAGTACCGCGCTGGACTCGAGCTCGCGCAATGGTTGCGCGCGGAAGCGTCGCGTCTCGCGATCGCGCTACCGCAGATCATCGTCGGTGGCATTCACCCGACGATGGTGCCGCTCGCAGTGATGGCGGACGGTGTGTGGGATCACGTCGGCGTCGGCGAGTGCGAGGACGGGCTGCTCGCGCTCGTGCAACGTCTCGAGCGCGGCGAAACGCCGAGCGACGTGCGCAACTTCGTCTCGTGGAACGGCGGCGTGCGTCCGCGCGCGGCCGGCGTCGGCACGCACGAAGCCCGCCACTGGGTCCATAATCCTGTCGGCGAGTTCCCCGACTTCGCGAACTTGCCCGATCCCGACTACGAGCTCTTCGATACGCAGCGCATCACCGACCAGAAGCACGGTTGGTTCGGCTTGATGACGTCGCGCGGGTGTCCGTACCGCTGCACGTACTGCCTCAACCACAAGATCGTCGATCGCTACAAGGAAGAGCTCGGTCGCAACGTCGCCGGCCTGGGCTTCTTCCGCTTCCGTCCCGCTGAGAAGCTCGTCTCCGAGATCCGTTCGGTGCTCGCGCGCTACACGAACATCGGCACGTTCATCCTCGACGACGATCTCTTCACGTACAACGTGCCGCACGCGCTCGAGTTCTGCGACGCGTACGAACGCTCCGGGATCGGCGTGCCGTTCGTCGTGAACAGCCACGTCAAGCAGCTCGACCCGCGCGTCGCGGAAGCGCTCGGTCGCGCCGGATGCCGCATCATCAAGCTCGGCATCGAGTCGGGCTCGCTGCGCGTGCGCAAGGAAGTGCTCAAGCGCTTCATGACGCAGAAAGACGTCCTCGAAACGGTCGCGGCCGCCGAGAAGCATCGCTTGCACACCTCGGGCTTCCTCATGATCGGCTTGCCGACCGAGACGCACGACGAGCGTTGGGAGACGGTGGATCTGCTCGCGCAGTCGGGCATCGGCCGCTTCCGCACGTCGTACTTCTTCCCGTTCCCCGGCACCGAGAGCTATCGGATGACGGTCGAAGGCGGCTACCTGAAGGGCGGCGAGAGCGCGCTCACGAACTTCACGGACGCCTCGCCGCTCGATTTCGGCGCGGAGGAGAACCTGTTCATCGACAAGCTCGGCACGTGCATGCCGTGGTTCGTCAACAGCCGCATGGATCGCTTCCGCGAAGCGCCGGCGGCCGAGCGCTACAAACCGCTCGTCGACGAGGTGCTCGAGATGGGCCGCGACGTGTGGGAGACGTTCAAGCTGAAGGTGAAGCTCGTCGACCGCGAGCTCTCGACCGCGGCGAACGAAGCGGGCGAGCTGCACTACGCGATCCGCTACAACGCGTTCATGGGCGTGCGCTCGGACTACTACCTGGCCGAAGAGGCCGGGATCGAGTGGGCGACGGCGGCCGCGAAGCCTGTCGTCGAGATGCGCGAGATGGCGCTCGCCGCGGCGGCGTCGGAAGTGTGCTGAGGCGATGTCGGTGCGAAACAGCGTCCCCGACTTCAGTCGGTTGTCGGTGCTCGTCGTCGGCGACTTGATCGCCGATCATTATCTGCGCGGCGAGCCGCGTCGCCTGTCGCGTGAAGCTCCGGTGATGGTGCTCCGTCACGTCGGAGAGAGCCTCGGCGCGGGCGGCGCGGCGAATGTCGCACGCAACTTGCGCGCGCTCGGAGCGCAGGTCCAGGTGCTCGGCGTGATCGGGCGCGACGCGTCGGGTCGCGAAGTGAAGCGGCTTCTCGACGAAGACGCGGTGGATGCGACCGGCATCGCGACGGTGGCGGGCTACACGACCCCGACGAAGATGCGCATCCTCGCGGCCGAGGCGCGCCGCAGCCTGCAACAAGTGCTGCGCATCGACCGAGAACCGAGCGAGCCGGCGCCGCAGGACGTGCGCGAACAACTGGCGGAGAAGATGCGGCGCATCGGTCACGAGGTCGACGCGGTGCTCGTGTCCGATTACGAATACGGCGTCGTCGGGCACGAGGTCGCCGCGGCCGCGAGCGATCTGGCCCGCGCCGGCAAGATCGTCGTGCTCGATCCGCGGCGCAGCCTCGATGGTTTTCACGGGCTCACCGCGATCACGCCGAACGTCGAGGAGCTCGGGCGCTTCAGCCATACGCTCGCATCCGATCTCGACAACCTGGCCATTCTCCGCCGCGCCGCGCACGAGATTCGCGAACGCGCGCGGGCGCGGCATGTGCTCGTGACGCGCGGCAACTTGGGCATGGCGCTCTTTGGAATCGATCTGCCCGAGGAAGGCCTCGCGGTCGATGCGTCGGGTACGGACGAGATCACGGACGTCAGCGGCGCGGGGGATACGGCTGCGGCCGTGTTCACGCTGTCGCTCGCGGCCGGGCTCGCAGCCGAAGACGCGATGGTCCTCGCCAACGCGGCATCGGGCGTGGTCGTGATGGAGAGTGGAGCGGCCGTGTGCAGCGCGAGCGACCTCCGCGCCGCGCTCGAGTCCGCGCCGCGGCCGGCGCTCCTGGCGTCGCGTTCGCAGGCGTGACCGCGCTTCCAGAGCCTGTCGTGCAACGCGAACTATGGGATCGCAGCGAGCTCGCGCGGCATGTCGCGAAACTGCGCGCGAGCGGCACCGTTCGACGTGTCGTGCTCGCGAACGGTTGTTTCGATCTCGTGCACGTCGGTCACGTGCGCTACCTCGAGGACGCGCGCGCGCAGGGTGACTACCTGGTCGTCGCGCTGAACACCGACGCCGCCGTGCGGAGTCTGAAAGGCATGGGCCGGCCGCTCGTTCCGCTCACCGAGCGTGCGGAGATCGTCGCCGCCTTCGCCTGCGTCGACGCGGTCACGAGCTTCGGAGAGCTCGAATTGTCGACGACCCTGCGCGTGCTGCGCCCCGACGTGCACGCGAAGGGGACGGACTACACGGCCGACACGGTGCCCGAAGCCGCGGTCGACCGCGAGCTCGGGATCGAGATCGCGATCTGCGGCGACGCGAAGGAGCATTCGACGCGCGCGCTCGCGGCGCGGCTCGCGCAGGACGGTACGCGCCCGCGATGAGCGAGCCCCGTGCTGCTGCCGATCCGGCGCTGCGAGCGCAAACGTTGACCGGCGCGCGTGCTGTGTGGCTGTGCGTGCTCGGCGTCGTTGTCGGCACGTGGAGCAGCGCGTGCGGCGTAGGTGGCGGCATCTTCGCGGTGCCGATCCTGCACTACGGGTTCGGCATGCCGCTGAAGATGGCGATCAGCAATTCGCTCATCCTCGTCGCGTCCTCGACGTCGAGCGCGACGCTCACCGAGATGTTTCACGCCGACTCCGCGATCGAATGGGACGTCGTCGGAATCTTGGTCGCGACGAGCTTCCTCGGCACGCAGATCGGTTACCGGGTTTCGCGCGGGCTCGAGACGATCGCGTTGAAGCGCATCTTCTGCATCGTGCTCACGATCGTGGCGGTCGAGGTGCTGTTCGATTTCACTCCCGGAAACGCTGCCGACCGCGCCGCGCCCGGCGTGTTCGAGCTCGATGCGGTCAACGTCGTCGCGATCGGCGCGATCGGTTTCGTGGCCGGATTCGTGGCGCCGCTGCTCGGCATCGGCGGCGGGCTCATCGCCGTTCCGGCGCTCTTCTTGGGATTCCCCGCGCTCGGTTACCTGGCAGCACGCGCCTCGAGCATGGCGATGTCGGTGTTCGCCAGTTGGCAATCGGTGTGGCTCTACCGCCGAGATCGCCACGTGCACGTTCCGACGGCAGCGTGGTTCGCGGCGGGCGCCGTCGCGGGCGGCTATCTCGGCGTGATGCTCGTGCACGTGCCCGGCGTGTCGAGCGTCGCGCAGCGATTGCTGGGCGTGACGCTCGCCCTCGTCGCTGCGCGTTTCGCGTGGGACGTGTGGCGGTTGCGGGCTCGTACGTGACGGATCCCGTAGGCGAGGGCTAGGCTGTCGCGGTCCCGTTCTCGGAGAGGAGAGACTCATGCATCGCACTCGCTACGCAATCGCTGCATTCATCGCGCTCGCCGCAAGCTGCGGCACGACCGCTCAGAAGTCCGGCCAGCTCGAACGCGTCGCGAAGGACTGGTGCCTTTCGATTCGCGCGAGCCAAGTCATCCCCGTCTATCCGCTGACGGAGGACCTTCAGCCGGGCGACATGTTCCTCGTCGACACGCCCGTCGAGGACCAGATTGCGGAGTACAAGGCGAAGGGCTTCCTGCCGCTCGAGAATCTCGTGGCGCGGATCCAGCCGGCGACCTACCGCGCGTTCTACGGCACGAGCTACGGATTGACCGATGCGTCCGTGCTGCCGCGCGATTGGCAAGCGGTATCGCAAGCACCGGCAGAGTCGCTTCACCAGTGGAGTCGCGCACCGCGCGCGGCGTTTCCCTCCTACTCGTTCCACGTCACGCGTGAGGAAGGACTGAACCTCGCGATCCCTGTGCACGCCGTGCCGGTCGGCTTGAGCTTTTTGAACAGTGCCGACGCCAGCGGCACCCTCCAGATCGCGGACGCGTACACGTACGGCACGGGCATGCAGGCACTACAGACGCAAGTGGACGAGTGGGCGCTCGCGCAGCGCAAGTTCCTCGCGCAGTATGCGCCGACGCGCTACGGCAAGGACAAGTCGCTCCGCTATCACTACCTGCGCGTCGTGAACCGCGTGTACTTGGCGGGACAGGTGAACGTGTCGCTGCTCGATGCGTCCGCGCGCGGCGCGTCACTCGACGCGGGTGCCGCGAAGCCGGTGACCTTGACGGAGATCGCGGCCGACAGCACGCAAGCGAACTTGAACGCGATCAATCAGGCGCTCGGAGTCGCGCTCGACCAGGCTCCCGGCGGAAGCGTCAAGCTCACCTCCGCGTCCGATCGCTCGGTCTCGCTCTCCGAGACGTTTCCGCGTCCGCTCGTGATCGGCTACCTCGCGTTTGATCTGCCGATCCTCGACGGCGGCCGGCTCGGCGCGCCGGTCGCGACGCAGGCGCAGATCCGCGGCACGTCGGTGCTCCCGCCGACGCAATACGGCGTCGACGCGAACTCCGAGCGCGTGAGTGCGTGGCTCGCAGCCAACGCGCAGCGCGTCGCGGAAGTGAAGGCGTGGCTTGCGGCCGAGGGACACGCCGATCTCGGCTTGACGAACGTGGTCGAAGGCGCACAGTACGCCGATCTGCGAGCGCGCCTCGTGGAGCACTTCCAGATTCCCTGACGGAGGAGAGCGAACATGGCGAAGCGCAAGACGAGCTCAGCGAAGCGACGCAAGCCGGCGGTCACGAAGAAGCGTTCGGCGCGCACGCCGAAGAAAGCGGCCGCGCCCGCGAAGCGCGGACCGCGAGGCCGTGCACTTGGCGGCGCCGTCCGTGCATTGGTGGCCGGCAAACTCCCTGCGCCGATCTACGGCGTGCCGCGCGAGAAGGTCGGTACGACCGTGCAGCGCTTCATCGACTGGGACGGCGTGAGCGAGATCTCCGTCCTCGAAGAAGCGCTGGGCACGTTTCAAGTCACGCCGCTGGCGTAGCGGAGCGCGGCCGCTGCGGCGCGCGCGTCACTCGCCGCCGGGCGCCGGCTTTGTCGCACGCGCTTCCTGAATCTGCTTGTCGACCGCAGGCAGCGAGGGGTGCCGCGGGTTCACACGCCGGACCTCGTCCGCGAGC
>JANOFY010000057.1:0-3530 GCA_031413895.1 Planctomycetota bacterium
GGTGCAGACCCACATACCGTTGCAGGCGCAGTAGCAGCTACTGGGAATGCAAAACGAGTGGTTGCAAGCCCCGGGAAAGCAATCCGCGTTTGTGTTGCAGTGCCCGGTCGACGGATTCTCGCCGACGCATTCGATGTCGCCAGGGCCACCGACACACGGCGACAGGCTCCGCACGGGCGCCGCCGACACGATCAGCGGCACGGTCCAAGCCAGTGCGCCGGCTGTGCCGATCTTCTTGAGCAGACTGCGCCTGGATTCGCTGCGTGATCCGAGTGATTCCATCTGGTCTGCTCCGCTGCGTGGCCCCGACGGCGTGGTGAGATCCATGGGGGTAGGTCTGGGTGCCCGGGTGGAAGGTCGTCGTCACACCGCGAGTCGAGTCTAGGCGCGGACGGAGATCGGCGCCATCCCGCGCGAGTACTTACAGCCTCTCGGCGCGCCGAGTGACGGTCTCCCGTCTTCCATCAGAGGGCAACCGTTCGGCCAACCGCATCTGGAATTGCGCTTCGGCGGTGTGACGAGCAGATGGAGATTCGAGCATCCAGCTCCCGCTGCGGTCCAGTGCGATCGTCGAGGGCGCGGGCGAGCGCGCGCGAGTCTTCGGCGACGCGCTAGCGTGGTGGGTCCAAGCGAGACGGACTCGCATCGCTGCGGGCCTCAGAGGCGTGACGGGTCGAAAGCCTGAATCCTGGTCAGCAGTTCCGCAGCGGCCGCATGGGCGGGAACGCGCTGAAGCACGGACCGAACGAGCTGCTCGGCTTGCGCTACGTGTCCCACGATCACCAGTTGTTTGGCCAGCGAGAGCTCGTCGTCGATCGAGGGACGAAGCTGGAGAGCTCGGCGATAGTGATCAATCGCCAGCAGCGGCTGACGCCCGCGTGCATTCATGATCCCCAGACTGCTGTGGGCCTTGGCCGTCTCGACACCGGCTGCCAGCGCAGACTCCCACAGAGTCTTGGTGTCCTTCCAGTCGGAGTTGCGCACCAGCGACCGAGTCGTGGCCAGGATCAGCGCAATCCAACCGATCGCGTAGACCTGACGCCGTCGTGAATGGGAGTGGTCGTTCGCCAGGCTCTGCACCGCCCAGTCCAGCGCAACTCCGAACATCAGGCACAACCCGAACGACGGCACGTACAGGTATCGATCCTGGACGAAGAACGGGGTGAGCGGCAGGAGATTCGACAACGGCAAGTAGAAGATCAAAGTCCACAGCGCGCCGAACGCCGCCACAGGCGCACGACGCCGAAGCACGATCGGAATCGAGAGCGCGATCGCGCACAGCGCGACACTGAACAGTGTTCGGCCGGACCCAAAGTGTGCTGAGACTGGAAAGGGATATTCCGCGGCGAGAGTCGTCGGAAACACGAGCAGGCGCAGCAGCATCGGCGTCGAGTTCAGGGAGGTTCGCAGGATGTCCGGATAGCTCGTGATCTGACCGTTGCTCTGCACTTCGATCTGATGTCGGATCGATTCATAGTCGTACAGGCGCGGCATGAACCACAGGAGTGCGCCGACCACGAGGATGCCCGCGGGCAACAGGCGGATCAGGACGCGCCAAGTCACGCGCGGTGTCGAATGCGCGGTGCGCGGCTCGAGCAGGAGCATGTAGACAAGGAGCACGACCGGGAGCGCGATCGCGGCCACCTCCTTGGCCAGCAGCGCCAGTGCGAACAAGACCAGGGCGATCCAGCGGTTTCGGCTCCGATGCTCGGATCGACACCAAGCGAACATCGAGAGCGAGACGAGAATGAACGCCAGGATCTCCTTGCGATTGGCAAACGAAGCCACGGCTTCCACATGCACGGGGTGCACGGCGAAGAGCAGCCCGCAGAAGAGTCCAGCCCGCTTCGAGCGAGTCAGCTCGAGTGCGAGGAGTGCGGCCAGTGCGCTCGCACACGCGTGAAGCAGGATGTTCGTGAGGTGATAGCCGGCCGGCCAATCGCCCCAGAGCTTGTAGTCGATCAGGTGCACGACGTACGTGAGACCTCGGCCAGACGTGAAGTACGCGGGCAAGGGCAGTTGCGAGAACATGTCGCCGAAGCGGCGCATCACCCAGGCATCGTCGTAGGTGAAGTCATTCGCCAGCGTGTTGGCGAATGTCGCGATCGCAACCGCCGCGGGAAGAGCGAGGACGATCCAGGTGGCGAGTTCGAAGCGCTGGCCCCCAGCCTCCGCGCGAGTCTTGGCCGGGGGGCTGCCGCCACGTTTCCGCGCGGCGGGGACGGGGCCATGGGCGGGTCGCTTCATGCGTGCTGCCGTGGATGTGTCGAAGTGCCGGGTCAGCACTTCTTCCGCGGCCGCGGCTTGGCGGAGGGCGACGTGAGCGCCGGAGCCTTGGCACGCGTGCGCCGACTTGAATGCACCGGCTTCTGCTCTGGCTCGACCGCGACGGCGCTCGCATCCGCGCCGAGCGCACGCCAGCCCTTCGGCGGCTTCTGCCCCGTCATTTCGAACAGGAAGCGCGAGGGCATGCTCTCGACGCGCGTGCCGTACTTCGCGCGCGTCTTCGTGATCGTGATCGTCAGCACGCGCTGCGCGCGCGTGATGCCGACGTACATCAGGCGGCGCTCTTCCTCGACGGTGTCCTCCGCGACCGAGCGCGCGTGCGGCAAGAGACCCTCTTCGACTCCGACCAGGAACACGCGCGGGAACTCGAGGCCTTTGGCCGCGTGCAGCGTCATCAAGGTCACTGCGTCGCGCGTCTGCGCCGGGTCGTCGTCCTTCTGGTCGTCCGCCGACAGCGTGAGCGCCTCGAGGAAGCTCGACAGCGTCGTGCCGGACTTCCGACGCGCGTGGTTCTCCGCGAAGTTCACGATCTCCATCACCGTCGACCAACGGTCCTCGCGCGTCGGAGCATCCGGGTACGCGCGGTCGACCTCGGTGCGGTAGTCGACCGCTTCGATCACGCCGCGCACGAGCGAGACGAGGTCGGCGCGCTCGCTGCGCTTCGTGAACGTCGCGAGCCGGTCGCGGAACGACAGCGCGGCCTCGATCGCCGCCGGCGGGACGCCTTCGATCTCCGCTGCTTGGTCGAACGCGCGGTTCACCGATGTGCCGTGCGCCGTCGCGAACTCGAGCACGCGCTCGATCGTCGACTTGCCGATGCCGCGCGGCGGACAGTTGATGACGCGCAGCAGCGACACCTCGTCGTCCGGATTGTCGACGAGGCGCAGGTACGCCAGCACGTCGCGCACCTCCTTGCGGTCGAAGAACGACATGCCGCCGATGAGGACGTACGGCACGGCCCGCGCGCGCAGCTGCGCTTCGAACGCGCGCGGCTGCGTCGCCGTGCGGAACAAGATCGCGCAGTCGGAGAGCTTCGCCGCGCCGCGCGCCACGAGCTTCTGGATCTCGATCGCGACGTGGTCGGCTTCGGCGGTCTCGTCTTCGAGGCGTTGAATCGCGACGGGCTCGCCCGCGCCGAGCGCCGAACGCAGCGTCTTCCCGTGCCGGTTCGGGTTGTGCTCGATCACCTTGTTCGCCGCTTGGAGGATCGGCTCGGTCGAGCGGTAGTTCGTCTCGAGCCGCAC
>JANOFY010000058.1:0-6058 GCA_031413895.1 Planctomycetota bacterium
GCACGATCGCGACGATGACGTCCGGGTGCATCGCGTGCAGGGGTCCGCACCGTCAATCTGGAACACCTGTGAGTACCCACGCGGCCCAATCGCGCGTCGTATACTTCGGCTGGCCGCGCTCGTCCTGCGCGTTGCGCAGTGTCGCTTTCGCTTCCCACAGCGCCCGCCACTTGGGTTTTTTCTCAACCCATAGCCTCCGGTAGAAGTCGAGCATCAGCTCCTTCGTCGCTTCGTCGGGCACCTTCCACAAGGACGTGATCACGCTGCGCGCGCCCGCCATCTGCAGCGCCTTCTGCAAGCTCGCCACGCCTTGACCGGCGCGCCGCTCGCCGACGTTCGTGTCGCAGGCGCTGAGCACCGCCAGCTCGCAGTTCGACAAGTCGAGCGTCGACAGTTCCTCCGCCGTGATCAGGCCGGGCGCGCGACCGACCGCATCTTCCGGCAGGTTGGCGCCCGCGAGGGCGAGCCCGCACAAGAGCATCGGGCTCATGCCCTTCACGCGCTCTTCGCCGCTCTGGCGCGCGCCCAGTCCCGACCACTTGTCGAGCGGCTCGGGATCGTTCGACGAACGCACGGACTCGGGCGCGAACCAACCGTGCGTGGCCACGTGCAGAAAGCGCGTACTCGGCGCGAGCGCTTCGAGTGCTTGGCGCGACGCCTTGCGCTGCTCGAGCACGATCGACTGCGCGTGACCCTCGAACAGCTCGTCGTAGCGCACCGCGATCTCGCGCACTTCCGCCCCGGTGTGCGAGAGCTCGCTGAAGCCGCGCTCCCAGCTGCCGCCACGCAGGATCGCGGCCACTTGCGCGGAGTTCGGTGAGGCCGAGACCGGCGCATCCGTGTCTTCGGCTTCCCACGCGAGGGGTGCTGAATCGAACGAGGCCCCGCCCAGGGCGACCAGGGTCTGCGTGCCCTCCGACACGACATCTTGATCCAGCAATTCGACCAGCGTGCAGCGCGTCTCGAGACGCCATCGATCGCCGACGAGGGAGTCCGCCGTGGGATTCCCACGCCCGTCCTCATCGAGCGGCAGCGCGTCGATCGGCACGAGGTGCAGCACGTCGTCGAGCGCCAGGACAAGTCGTTCGACGTCTCCGATCGGCGCGAGCAGCGGATCGAGCACGAGCCGGCGTAGCTCACGCGCATCTTCGCGCATCGAAGCACGAGATTCGCGCGGGACGCCGATACCCACTCCCCGTCCGACACCGGCCGAACCGAGGCCCGCGCGCCAACGTCGCACGGCACGCTCGATGGGTTCCATCGAACCGAGATCGACGACGGTCAACATGGGAGCAGCGGACTCTTCCCGAGGTCTGCGCAGGACGAAAGCGCACAGGTTGTCCACCAAGCGTTCGGCCGGCGGTTCGTCCGCGGCAACCACTCCTCCGGCTCCGCCGGGGATCGTCACCCGCAGGTAGCGTCGATACGCCACGATCGCGTCCCGATCGGACAGCGTCCTGGCCAAGTCCTCGACGTCGAACTGGACTCGGGGAGGAGCTCCGCCGACGGCGCTGCGTGCGATCGACATGAGCTCGCGTTCGATATTCTCCCTGCGCGTCAACGCCTGACGGAGCGCCTCGCTCGTCGTTCCCTGCTGCGCTTCTGCTGCGAGCTCGCCGCTCACGCGGCGCAACTCGGACCGCAGTTGGCCGTACTTCGGCGACCGGCTCGCCAAGCGTGCCACGCTGGCCGTGGTAAATCCCGCGCTGCGTGTCATCTCGCTCAGCACCATGACGAGTGGATCGAGCTCGCGAACCGGCTCGAAGATCCCGTAGCCCTGCGCGACGGAGAGCGCGAAGGAGAGGCTCGCGTCGAGACTCGCGCAACGCTGCTCCGCCTCGCGCGCCGAGCTCTCCACGAGGGCGCGGCGGGCCGCGGCGGCTTGCGACATGCACAGGGCGGTAGTGAGCTCGGCGCACCGCTTCCAATCCCGCTCTCGATCCTCGCCCTCCTTCCCGGTCGCTCCTGTCGCACGCGCCGCTTGATGAAGCGTCGTCACAGCGAGGCTATGTCGAGCGATCTGCAGAGCGGGGTGGTCGTCCGCGAGCGCGCGCTCGTAATTCTCGAGCGCGTTCTCCTCCAGCGCGCGCGCGTCCGCGATGTCCCCGAGCTCCTTGAGCACACCCGCCAGATTTCCTCGTGCCGCCTGCAAGTCGACGTGGTCGTCCGGCAGCGTGCGCGAGCGGACTTCGAGGACCTTCTCGAACAGTGCGCGCGCCCCCGCGAGATCGCCCAGATCCTTGATCGTGGCGGCCACGTTCTGCCGCGCCTTCTGAACGTCGTCGTGATCGTCGGGCAGCGAGCGCGAGCGGACCTCGAGCACCTTCTCGAACAGCGCCAGCGCTGCCGCGAGATCACCTTGGGACTTGAGCGTGACGGCCAGGTTCTGCCGCGCCGATTGCAAATAGAGATGATCGTCCGGCAATGTGCGCGAGCGGACCTCGAGCACCCGCTCCTCCAGCGCCCGCGCACCCGCGAGATCGCCGAGGCTCTTGAGCGTAACGGCGAGGTTCTGCCGCACCGTCTGCATCTGTGGGTGGTCGGCGGGGAGCGTGCGCGAGTAGATCTCGAGCACCATCTCCTCCAGCGCGCGCGCACCAGCGAGGTCGCCGAGCTCCTTGATGGACGCGGCGAAGTTCAGCCGCGCGCTCTGCAAGTCGGGGTCGTCGGCGGAGAGCGTCTTCGAGCGGACCTCGAGCACTTTCTGATCCAGCGCACGCGCGCCCGCGAGATCGCCCAGCGTTGCAAGCGTCATGGCGAGGTTTCCCCGCACCGCTTGGAGATTCGGATGATCGTCGGGGAGCGTGCGCGAGAAGACTTCGAGCACCTGCTCCTCGAGCACACGCGCGCGTGCGAGGTCACCGAGCGTTCGCACCGTGTCGGCGAGGTTCAGCCGAGCCGCCTGCAGGTCGGTATCGTCGCCGGGGAGCGTCCGCGAGAGACCCTCGAGCACCGTCTCCTCGAGCGCGCGTGCCGCCGCGTAGTCGCCGAGGGACTTGAGTGCGACGGCGTAGTTCTGCCGCGCCAAGTGCACGTCCGTGTGATCGTCCCCCAGCGCGGCGAGGCGCGCCTCGTACACCCCCTTCCACGCGTCGCGCGCCGTCGCCAAGTCTTGTGCGTCGTACGCCTCGTGGCCGGAGGCGTTGAGCAGTGCGCGCCACGCGGCGTTCTGCTCGGCTGCCGGCCGCGCGAGCAGATCGATCACGACCTCCTGCACGATCGCGCGCGCGGTGGCGTAGTCGCCCGCGCCTCGCGCCGCTGTCGCGTCGTCGATCAGCGTGCGCTGGATCGAGTAGTCGGGCGTCGTCGACGCCACACCCGTTTGTGCTCCCTGCGCCGACGTTCGAGCCAGCGCCTCATCGACACACACAAAGGCCAGGATCACAAGGAGCACGAGCGTCCGAGCGAGACGTGCTAGATCGGGTGTGCCGCGTGAGTAGGTGACGCGAGTCGGAGCCGCGCGGCCCAAGCCGTGCGCGCCGTCCGTCCTCGGAGTGGTTCGCATGTTCAGAGCGGCCTCCTTCAATCGGGCGCGCCCGTCAGGACCCACGCGGCCCAATCGCGCGTCGCGTACTTCGGCTGGCCGCGTTCGTCCTGCGCACCGCGCAGCCTCGTCTTCGCTTCCCACAAGGCCTGCCACTTGGGCTTCTGCTCCACCCATAGACGGCGATAGAAGTCGAGCATCAACTCCTTCGTCGCCTCGTCGGGCACCTTCCATAAGGAGGTGATCACGCTGCGCGCGCCTGCCATCTGCAGCGCCCTCTGCAGGCTCGCGACGCCCTGACCCGCACGCTGCTCGCCGGCGTTCGTGTCGCACGCGCTGAGCACCGCGAGCTCGCAATTCGAAAGATCGAGCGTCGACAACTCGTCCGCCGTCATCAATCCCGGCGCGCGGCCGCGCGCGCTCTCGGGCAGGTTCGCTCCCGCGAGCGCGAGACCGCACAAGAGCATCGGGCTCATGCCTTTCACGCGCTCCGCGCGGCTCTGGCGCGTTCCCAGTCCCGAGAGCTTGTCGAGCGGCTCAGGATCGCTCCACGACGCGATCGAATCCGGCGCGAACCAGCCGTGCGTGGCCACGTGCAAGAATCGCGCGCGCGGGGCGAGTTCTCCCAAGTTCGCGCGCGACGCTGTGCGCTTCTCCAGCACGAGCACCGGGCGGCTCTGCTCGTAGATCTCCTCGTAGAGCGCGCCGATGCCGCGCGCTTCCTCCGCGGTGTGCGTCAACGGAGCGAAGCCGCGCTCCCAGGCCGTGCCGCGCAAGAGTGCCGCGACACGCGCCGGCTCGACACGGGCTTCGGCCACGGGCCCCTCGACCGATGCCGGCGCTCCGTGCGCGATCGACGCCGCGTGCTCGAGCGCAGCGATTTCCTCGGCAGAGAGCGCGACCGGCGCCGTGTTGAACGAAGCGCCGCCGATCGCGAGCAGCGCGGCTCCCGTCGGCGCGGGCGAATCCGTCAACAGCTCCGTGAGCGTCGCGCGCGGCTCGATCCGCCAGTGGTCGCCGACATGAGTCCGCGCCGACGAACCCGCTTCCGCCTCGGTCCATGGCAGCGCGTCGAGCGGCACCAGATGCAAGACGTCGTCGAACGCGACGACGAGTCGATGCGCCGTACCCAGAGCCGGGAGCAGCGGGTCGAACACGAGACGGCGCAGCGTCTCGCCCCGCTCGGCCACCACGTCGTCCTGTGAATCGCCGGCCGCCATGCCGCGGTCGACGGTCACTCCGATGGCCTCGCGCCATGCCCGCACCGCGACCTCGACCGGCTCGATCGAACCCAGATCGACGAGCGTCAGCGGTGAAGTCGCGACGAGCCTCTCCTCGGCACTGCGCACGACGAACGCGCACAGGCTCGCGACCGCAGTCGCACGCACCGCCGGCTGGCCCGTGGCATCGAGCGCGTCCTCGACGCCGATCCGCGCCCGCTCGTAGCGCCGGAAGCCGATCGCCGCCGTGTGCTCGGGCAGTCGCGCAGCGAACGAATCGACGTCGAATTCGGCCCCGCCGAGCTGCGCGCCGAAGTACTCGCGCGCTTGCGCGATGAGCTCGCGCTCGACAGCCTCGCGCTGCGCGCGCGCGCGATCGAACTCGTCGCTCGTCGCTCCCGTGTGCGCCAGCTCGGCCAGCGCACTGCTCGCTTGCCTGAGCTCCCGGCGCAACTCACCGTACTGCGGGGATTCGGCCGCCGTGTGCGCGAACTGGGCCGACACGAGTCCGGCGCCGCGAGTCGTCTCGGACAGCGCGAACACGTCCGCCTCCAATTCGGTCAGCGGCTCGATGCTCCCGATGCCGCTGGCGAAAGAGAGCGCGACGTCGAGGTGCGGATCCAGATCGATGCAGCGCTCTTCTGTTTCGCGGCTCGGCGACCCGCAGATCGCTTCGCGCGCCGTGCGAACGTCGGCGCGGCACAGTGCGCCGAGCAATGCAGCGCACCGCTGCCGCTCCTCAGCGTGGCGTCCGGCGGCGGCGCCCGAGGCATGGCGCGTTCGCGCGACCTGCTTCGCGATCGTCGTGGCGAGGGACTCTCGGGCCGTCTGCAGCAGTGAGTCTCCGTCGGGAAGCGAGCGCGAGAAACCGCCGAGTGCGTCCTCGAGCAATGCGCGTGCAGCGGCAAACTCGCCGAGATCCCGAATCGTCACCGCGACGTTCATCCGCGCGAGCTGGGTCTTGGGATGCGCGGGCGGAAGCGTACGCGAGTAGATCTCGAGGACCGCCTCGAACATGGTCCGCGCAGCTCTGACGTCGCCGAGGTCGAGCAGCGTGCAAGCCAGATTGGTCCGCGCTCTCTGCAAGTCGATGTGATCCTCCGGAAACGCACGCGAGCGGACGTCGAGAACCCTCTGCTTCAAGTCTCGCGCGCCCGTGTGATCGCCGGCGTTTCCAAAAGTCAGCGCCAGGTTCTCCCGCGCCGACTGTAGAAGCGGGTGGTCGTCTGGCAGCGTCCGCGAGCAGATGTCGAGGGTCTCTTCTTGGAGCACCCGCGCGCGGGCGTGATCGCCCAGTCGACCCAGCGTCGACGCGAGGTTGTTGCGGACGTGCTGCAGATCCAAGTGGTCTTCC
>JANOFY010000059.1:0-2101 GCA_031413895.1 Planctomycetota bacterium
GGAGCCGAAGTTCCCGCACCAAATCAACAGCCTGCTGCACCGCCGGCTCCCGTCGTGGTTGACGGCATGAGAACGTCTTACGCCGACGTGGTCGAAAAAACCTCGCCGGCTGTTGTCCGCATCGAGGCCGACCATAAACCCATCGTGCTCTCCTCCCTCTCGTGCCTGCTCGAACCTTCGAAGGCCGTGCGTACGCAGAACGATACGGATTCATTCGAAGGCCGAGAAGAGCGCGTCCCGGCAGCGCTCGATGAAGAGATCTATCGCGGTGAAGAGCGCCGCGTTCACGGCGTAGCGGTGCACTCGTGAGCGAGCCCCCCGAAACGACGTCCGACGTGAGCGAGCCCCCCGAAGCGACGTCCGATTCTCCGGCGCCCAGCGGGACCTCTGCGAGCGTTCGCTTCCGCTGTCCGAGTTGCGCTGCCGAGATGGGCTGGGATCCAGATCAAGACGCGCTCGTCTGCGATCACTGCTCGCACCGGATCCAAGTGCCGCGCGCCGAGGGCACGATCGTCGAGCACGCGCTCGAGGACGCGGGCAGCGCGGCGCGCGGGCTGGGCCTGGAGACGCGTGCGGTCCGGTGCAAGAGCTGCGGCGCGGGGGTCACGTTCGACGCGGCCACGACCGCGCAGGAGTGCGTCTTCTGCGGCTCGCCGCAGGTGCTCGAGCAAACCGCGAATCGCAACTCGCTCCGCCCCGAGTCGGTGATCCCGCTCGACGTCGGGCGCGCTACCGTCGAGCGCGAGTTCCGCGCGTGGTTGAAGCGTCTGTGGTTTCGGCCGAGCGCATTACGCATGACGCGCCACCTGCACGCCGTCGGCGTCTACCTCCCGTACTGGACGTTCGACTGCGCGGTGCACTCGGATTGGTCGGCCAACGCGGGCTACTTCTATTGGGTCACCGAGCCGTACATGGCGGTCGTCAACGGCCGACCGACGATGCGCACGCGACAAGTCCGCAAGGTGCGTTGGGTGCCTGCGTGGGGACAGCGCGACGATGCGTACGACGACGTGCTGATCGCAGCGTCGCGCGGCGTGTCGGAGAAGTTGCTCGAGGGCCTCGGGCGATTCGACATGGCGGCGCTCGTCCCATACCGGCCGGAGTACTTGGCGGGCTGGCGCGCCGAGGAGTATGCGATCGACCTCGACGCTGGATGGAAGCGCGCGCAGGCACACGTCGAAAACGTCCAGGCGCAGCGCTGCGCCGGCGACGTGCCCGGCGACACGCACCAAGGATTGCGCGTCGCCAACCGGATCTCGGGTGTCCATTGGAAGCACGTCCTCTTGCCGGCGTGGGTCTTGACGTGTGCCTTTTCGGGGAAGAACTACACCGTTTTGATCCACGGGCAGACGGGGCGGGTCATCGGGAATGCTCCGTACAGCTGGGTCAAGATCGCGGCGCTCGTGATTGGGGTTCTGGCCGCGTCGCTGCTCGTGCTGGGGGTCATCGCGGTCGCGGGCGGCTGAAGTCGGCGCGCACCGAGCGCTGCTCGACGCTTTCCTCCTTTGACAGGTTCGCGGGGTTGCACGTAAAGTCACGCCGTCTCGGCCGGGCGGGTGCGATCGAAGCTCGGCCAGACGACGCGGTCTGTAGCTTCCGTCTGCGCATGCGCTCCCAGTCTTCCCTAGCACCGCGTCGCGCTCACCTGTCACAGGCGAGACGTGCGGGAACGCATTGCGGACTCATCTGAACCGCTCCCTCCCAATCGAGATCGAGCAGTCGTCAATTCATTCGTCCCAAGGATCTGTCTGATGGCCAACAAGGTTTATGTGGGCAATCTGCCCTTCGCATACACGTCCCAGGATATTGAGAAGCTCTTCGGGCCGTTCGGCTCCGTGCGCTCGTCCGAGGTGATCATGGATCGCGTCACCGGCCGCTCGCGCGGATTCGGGTTCGTCGAGATGGATACCCCGCAATCCACCCAAGCGGCCATCGCCGGCTTGAACGAGAAGGAAATCGAGGGCCGCGCGCTCACCGTCAACGAAGCGCGTGAACGCACGCCGCGCGGCCCCGGCGGCGGCGGTGGTGGAGGCGGCGGTGGTGGCTACGGCCGAGGCGGCGGCGGCGGCGGTGGCGGCTACGGCGGCGGCGGCGATCGTGG
>JANOFY010000060.1:0-2423 GCA_031413895.1 Planctomycetota bacterium
GGCTGGCGCTTCCCGACGCGAACGACATCAGGCCCGGTCCGCCTGGGCCCGTCCGATCGCCGCCGTTACCACCGTGGCCGCCGCCGACGATGCAGTCGTAAACCGCGGTGGCACCGTTCAATTGGTAGATGCCGGCCCCGCCGCCGCCGACGACGTCGAAGACACACGTGTAGCTCGACTTGCCGTCTCCGCCGCTGATCGTGCATCCGCTGAACGCGATGTCGGCCGCGCTCGACAACTCCACGCCGTTCCCGGCACCCAGGCTGGGAGTCGCGTCGCGGCCCGTCAAATCGCTTTCGACGCAGCGCACGGCGCCGACGCAGTTCTCGACACGCAACGCAGTCCCAGACGTGCCCGGTCCGACCGCGACGTTCAAGCGCGCGAGCGTCACCGTCTGACCCGCTCCCAGGCCGCTCACGGTCACGAGCTTCGTGACCGTGGGGCGTGTCCCGACGTCACCGATGACGTTCAAGGCCTTCCCGGCGATGGAGAAGCCGAGATAACTGCCCGGTTTCACGAGCAGGGTGTCACCGTCGACAGCAGCGTCGACAGCAGCCTGGATCTGTGTGAACGATCCACCACCTGCGGCGTCCACGAGGATTACATCGGCGCTCGATGTTCCCGCCAGAGTGAAGAGGGCGCCGAGCACAGTTGCCGAATGTTGCAGCTTCATTCCAAACTCCCGTTTCGAGTGAGTGAATCGCGCGAGCAAGGTTTCCAAGCGGTTCAAGATCGCAGCGCAAGTTACCGCTGCCAGGAATCGTGCCGCTTCCACTCTACGGCGGAACGCCAGCGCCTGCACCTTCCGCAATCGACGAGGTGCCTGCCGGCGTCGATCGCCGCTCGCAGTCTGCTGACTACGATGGAATGACACCGGGAATCCGGGCTCGTCAGGAAACAGGGGAAGCGGCTGCTACTCGCTGGAACCGTCTTTCGAGTAGCGCCGCCACGCGACCGGACGAGGTGACGTCATCCGTCGACGAACTCACGAGGATGAGCGGCGCGAGCATTCCTGCCGAAAGCGCGCGTCACCATGCCGGCGCACTCGCCTCCTCAGCGGCGCAGCTCTTCGAGCATCTTCTCGGCGTTCGCATTGGCCGGATTCAGTTCGAGTGACCGTTGATAGTTCGCGACCGCGCGCGCGTTGTCACCCGCGCGCATGTACGCCTCGCCTAGGCTGTCGTACACGTCCGCTGATTTCGGATACGCCTCGACGTTCAACTCGAACACGGCGATCGCGTCGGTGGTTCGGTCGCCGCCCAAGAACTCGTAGCCAACGGAGTTGAGCGTGCCCTCGCGGAAGAGGCGCGCGTGAGCGTTCTGCGCGCGCGCTTCGCGGAACTTCGCGGCCGCCTTTGCGAGGCCGTCGGCGCGCAGCAGCTTCACGAACTCCGTCTCGTCGCGATAGAGGCGCTCGACCGAGTCGAGCATCGCCGCGATCTCCGCCGCGGGCATCCAGCGGCCGCGGAGCATCACGCCGACGCGGCGCTGCACGTTCGCCACGCTCTCGAGCGGATTCGACTCGAGCAGCAGCAAGTCGGCGCGCGCACCGACCGCGACGACGCCGACTTCACGTGATTGGTGCATGAAGCGCGCCGGGTTCGTCGTCGCGGTCGACAGCGCGGCGTACGGTGTGAGTCCGCACTCGACCAGGTTCGCGAGCTCCTCGTGCAACGCATAGCCGGGTAGAACGAACGGCACGCCGAACGCGACGCCCGCGTCCGTGCCGGCGAGCAGCGGAACTCCCGCGCGATGCAGCTCGTGCACGAGCTTCTTCAGGAACACGAGCTTCTCCGCGAAACGCTCAGCGTCCGCCGGCTCGAAGTCGCGCAGATAGCGGTTCTGCTTCGTCAGCCAGCGCGCACGAATCTCCGGATCGCACACGCGCAGCTCCGGACGCTTCGCGAGCGTCTCTGCGTCGGCGATCTGACGGCCGATCATGTCGAACGTGACGAGCGTCGGAGTCACCCACGCTCCCGCCTCCTTCGTGAGACGCACGGCATCGGGAATCTTGTCCGCGCCCGCGTCCTTGAAGAAGGTGTAGAGGTACTCCTCCGCGTGATCGATCGAGTTTTGCCCGGCCGCGAGCGCGCCTTCGAGTCCCGTCGCGCGCGGCAGGTGTCCGACGACCGGCATCTTCCAGTGCTTCGCGGCGCTCACGATGCCCGCGTGCGCTTCCACGGAGAGTCCGCCGTACACCTTGATCAGGTCGTAGCCCGCGGCGTGACTGTCGTTCACCGCGAGCTCACCTTCCTCTCGCGCGGCCACGATCACGCGATTCGAGCCTTCCGGCGGAACGCCGTCGATCGTGGGACTCGCCGTGAGGAGCGTCGGTCCGAATCGGCGACCCTCCGCGATCTCGCGACGCCATTGGAGATGGAACGGCTCGCCGCTCATGTTGCGCACGGTCGTGACGCCGTTCG
>JANOFY010000061.1:0-33402 GCA_031413895.1 Planctomycetota bacterium
GCGCCCTGAGCGGCGCAACGCGTCAACGCGAATCTGATTTTCGAACGCGGCGCTCCCGGGCATCTTCGGGGGCGCCGCTCGCGTCTAGCCCGACCTTTTCACCGGTCTTGGCTCGAGCTGCGGATGGTGGGAGAAGACGGATTCGAACGCGCCCGCGAACCGCGATGCGGCCACGCTGCCGACTGATCGCGGGACTTGATTGCCTCGACGTCGACTTCTCGTGCTCGCTGCGGAGCGTTTCGCCGTGCACGGACGCACGCCGAGCCCTGGGAGTGAGCCCGCACAGGTTTCGCGAAGCTTGTCTGTTCGCGTGTTCCCTCAGCCTGACGGCGTCGCTGCGGCCATGACGTTCTTCCAGGCGCGGAGAAACACCGCTGCCCACGGACACGGCCGCGACATCGACACGAGCACCCGCCGCAGGCTCACTGCGGCACGCGCGCCGATCGTGAAGAGTTTCTGAACTGCCTGGGTTCCGTGTGGAGCGACGTTCGCAAACCACCGGGAAATCCCGGCTTGTCGACGTGGCACCGCGAAGGCGGCGTGCAGCGCACGCAACTGCTTGCCGTGCACGAGGATCAAGCTCGGCCTCAACACGAAACCCAGTCAGTTCAAAGAGTTTCTGAACGGACCGGCTTCGGCCTCGTCCGCGGAGCGAAGAATCGCGGTGATTCGTCCGCGACCGGAATGAGGTTCGTCAGTCACCGGCTCGAGTAGGGCCTGCACCGTATGCGCACGGCGTCCTCGCGGAGCTGATCCGCGCTAACTGGCCGCCCCCCCCCCGACACCAGCACTCGGGACTGCCTTCCAACGGATCGTCGTGTTCGACGCAGCCAGCGCACGGTTCAGAGTTGCGTGAGCGCCAGGTCGTTCGCACTGCCATTGGCTGCGCGTCACGTCCCGGCGGCACTCCGCTTCCGACAAACCGCGATTGCGCGGGGACGACGTGGGATCCACACCGAAGCCGGTCGGCGCCAAAATAACAGGCGCGACCGAGTTGACTCGATCGCGCCTGAGAGTACCGACGGAGAGCGCAGATCTCTCAGCGCCCGCGTCAACGGATCAGTCGAAGGGCACCAGCGCGCTGCCGAGTACGACTTCTGCGGGTGTTCCAGCGAATCTGATGAATCGCAACGTGGCCACATCGCCAGTCAAGACGTTCGGGATGTCGGGATGTCCAGCGACGCTCTCGTTGACCGTGCCCGTACCCGCGTTGACCACGAGCAGCCCGTTTTCGCTGCGACGAAGAATTTCCCAGCTCGCAAAAGGAACGTTCTGCCCGTTCTGATTCTGGAAGATTCCGTCATCGTCCGGCAGAAACCCCTCGAACGAGGCTCGGAACGTCCCGATGTTCGTCAAGCCACGATCGATGCTCACTTCGATCGCGGTGCCGGCGAGTTGATTGGGTTGAAGACCCGTGATCGCCTTCACGCGGTGACGCACGATGCCGAGACCCGCAATGAAACGCGCCCCTCCATCCGCGTTGACGCGCGTCAACGCCTCGAAAATCAAGCGCTGATTCGTAGGCTCTTGCGGCTCGGGAGGCAAAGGCGGTATGCCCACTGCAGCTATGTGACGGACTTCGCCCAGTACGATCGCTAGCGCAGGGACTGAAAGCGTGATCGCGGCAACGAACAGACCGACAGCGATGATGCGTTTGGAATTCATGGTGTAACCCCAGATGTGGTGACTGAACGGGGATTCCGCAGATCGGACCACCCGTCCGGCACTCCCCCTGTGTGGAAGATTCTATGCGACGCCACCGGGGCGTCAATTGAACCGGCCTCGACGACGGTGCCGTACTCGATCGGACCCCCACGTTCTCGATCCCTGGCAGCCGGCCCCCCCCCAGGGGGGGTCCTGGAGGAATTCGCCTGACGCACGCAGAACCCTAGGGCGTGAGCGCCTGTCTGCGCTCGCAACGTTCGAGGAACGCGCGTTCAAACAGACTCCGAGTGGCTCGCGTCCTCGCCCTGCTTCACGGATCCTTGCTCGCTCCACCGTTTGCGACGAGCAGCGACAGTCGGGCGAGCGCGCGTGAATACGTCTTGCGCACGGCTTCGTCGCTCTTGCCCAGGCACCCCGCGATCTCCTGACTGCTCAGGCCGTCGAACTTGCGCATCACGAGCACCTCGCGCAGGTCGGCCGGAAGTGCGTTGAGGGCGCTCTCGAGCCGCTCGTAGCGCTCGCTGTCGACGTAGCGCAGCGCACCGGACTCGGGCGCCGCGATCTCCGCGGCCGTGCGCTCGTCGAGCGGCACCGTACCCGCACGCTTCTGCGCACTGAACGTGTCGGCGCGATCGCGGATCTTGTTGACCACCAACTGACGCAGGAAGCGATCGAGACTCTGCGCGCCGCGGTACTCGAACGCTTCGAGTTCGAGGAACGCCTCGAGCGCTACGCTTTGCAAGATGTCCTCGCTCTGCAAGTGGCTGCGCAATCCACGCCCGAGCTGCAGGCGAATCGTCAGCAGGAGCTGATCGTGGTAACGCGCGTAGAGCTCGCTCCATGCGTCGCGGTCGCCTTGTCGCAGTCGTGCGACGAGCTCGATCGACGAGCGCGCATCGGGTGCCGGGGGGATGGCTCGCACGAGCTGCGAGTGTAACCCGATTCCGCGCGTCCGCCCCCGGTGAGCGAGCGGACGCGTCGGATCGGGCCGAACTCGCCGGCTTACTTCTGCACGATGTCGACGAGCTCCGTCCGCTCGCCGGTTTTCGTGTTGATCGTCAGCACGAATCCGACGCCCGCCGCGTAGTGCTTGAGCTCCTCGACGTCGGGCTCGATGGCGGTCTGGTCTTCCGTCTGCACGCAGTTCACGAACCGTCCAAAGGGAACGACCGCGGTCGCCGTGAGGCTGAAGACCTCCGCGATGTCCTCGGCCTCCCCGATCAAGAACTCCTGGCGGTACACGTCGCCGATGCGCGGTTCGGCCTTCATGACGATTCCGGGCTGCGCGTCATCGACACCCGCCTTCCAGGAGCCGTCGAGGCTGACGAGCTCGCCGTTCTCGAAGTTCATCGACAGCTCGCCGAAGTACCAGACGTTGCCCCACAGGTCCTGCGCGAACCAATCGAGCGTGTCTTCGATCGGCACGCCGTTCAGCGTGACGACGTCGCGCACCTCGACGCACGTCACACCTAGGATCACCTTCTGTTTGCGGGTCGTCGTGACCTCGATGTGTTCGATTCCACGGTCCGTGTGCTTCTCGTACACGAGCGTCACGCCGGGTTGGAGCGGGAAGTACGGATGGTCGACTCCATCGACGAAGCTGGCGGGGTTCACGGCCGGCGCATAGATCCCGCCGCCGAGGTCGTCGCAGATGTCGATTCGCTCGTCATATTGGTCTTCGCACAGCTCTAGCGCGTCCGCGAGTTCTTCGGACGCGGCGGCCAGGCACGCCGCGCGTTCCGGCTGGGTCGGCAGGTTGCGACAGCGTGCCCCAGCGAGCCAGAAGTCCGCCGGCGCTTGTCGCTTGCACGACTGCAGCACGGCGCCGGCGATCTGTTTGCACGGATCGGCCGCCGGGCTTGCGAGCACGGGCACGGTCGCTGCGGTGGTGAGGAGGATCGAAGTAATCGCGCGGCAGGTCAGCGCACGGGGTGTCGTGATGATCTTCATGGTTTGCACCGATTCATGTGGGGAACGGTCGCGACGTCCTAGACGAGCTCGTCTCGTCTCGTGCGCGATCCGAGCCCCGCCGTCGCAGCGCACGTTCCGCACACGCGCGAACGGATTACGCGCCGATGACCACCGGCCACTGCGCCCATGCGTGCCCGATCGCGTCCGCGCCGGGTCATGTGCGCCTAATGAACGCTCGCGGCTCCCGCGCGTCGCGATGTCACGCCTCCGCTCACTCTGCGAGCGGTTTCGATCGTGCTGAGCGGCGCGTACGTAACGCAGGCCTAATCTCGGCCTGCCGGACGCGGGTATCATTGTGAAGGTAGCTGCCCCGCTGGCAACCTCAGGTTGCATTCCAATCCCAGGATTCCGGCCATGAACAAGGCAATCATCATTGTGATCGGGCTCACTCTCGTGTCGCTCGACGCCCCTTCTCCCACGGATTTCGCGACGCTGCGACTCAAAGACGAGGCGATGAACCTCGAGTACTCCGCGACCGCGGACAAGGTGGTGCTCGTGATGTCCGCGGAGAGCGACGAATCGTTGAGTAGCGTCGACATCCTCGCTCCCGGCGGCGCTTCCGTGTTGCGGATGAGAGCGGACGGTGGGCGGAAGCTCGCGCTGTCGGGTTACACGATCGAGTCGCAGGAGAAGAGCATCGCCGAGTTCTTCGGCACGTATTCCGAAGGCACGTACAACATCCGCGCGCGAACCGTCGACGGACGCCCCGTGCGAGGCCAAGCGGCGCTGTCGTACGTGCTGCCTTCCCCGGCCGCCATGGTCTATCCGCTCCCAGGCGCCGCGGATCTACCGACGCGCGGACTTGTCATCCGGTGGAAGCCCGACACGCAAGCCGCCGGCTACCACGTCGTGCTCGAGCAGAACGAGAACGACGGACTCTCCGTGGACTTGCCCAAGGGCACGGACCAGTTCATCGTGCCGGACGGAATCCTACTCCCGAACACGAAGACTCAAGTCGAAGTAGGTGTGATCGGCGAGAACGGCAACCGCACGCTCGTCGAGATCGCCTGCGCGACGCTGTGATCAAGGTGCGCCACGTGCGCATGCACTCCGCGGGCGGCCGGCGATCTGAGCAATCGCCGTCCGCCCCTCTTCCCCCCCACCGTTGACCGAATGCGCGTCTTGATCGTCGAGGACTCCGAGCCTTTGCGCGAGTCGTTGCGTCTGGGTTTGACTCGCGAAGGGTTCGCGGTGGACGTGGCCGGCGACGGCGAAGTCGGTCTCAGCCAAGCGCGCAACAATCCGTACGACGTCCTCGTGCTCGACCTGATGCTGCCGCGGCTGAGCGGGATGGAGGTCTTGGAGCGCCTGCGCGACAAGCACGATCGCCCACACGTACTCGTGCTCACCGCGCGCGACCAGCTCCCCGATCGCGTTCGAGGGCTGAACGCCGGGGCCGACGACTACCTCGTCAAGCCGTTCGCGTTCGAGGAACTCCTCGCTCGCATCCACGCGCTCGTGCGGCGCCGCTACGAGGAACGATCCCCGGTCGTGGAGATCGGCGCGCTCTCGATCGACGTCGTCGGACGCACGGCGACGCTCGGCGGGAACGTGCTCGATCTCACGGCACGCGAGTACTCGGTGCTCGAATACCTCGCGCTGCGGCGCGGTCAGATCATCACGCGAGAGGAGATCGAGGATCACATCTACGGCGTGCACAAGCTGCCTTCGAGCAACGCCGTCGACTCGACCATCTGCGTGCTGCGAGCCAAGCTCGGTCCGGGTGGCCGCGACTTGATTCGCACTCGCCGCGGTCAGGGGTACCTGCTCGGCGAGGCGCGCGCGTGAAGTCGATCCGCACGTACCTGTTGTCGCGACTGCTCGGTGGCAGCGCGCTCGTCCTCGCCGGAGCCGCCGTCTCCGTCTACTTCGTCGTCACGCGATCCCTCGAGAGGGAGTTCGATCGCAACTTGACCGATCGCGTGCTCGGGTTCGCCTCGGTCCTCTTCCAAGTCGAAAACAAGGTCGAGTTCGAGTTCTCCGACCAACTGATGCCGGAGTACGAACCCGGAGCGGCGCCGGCCTACTTCGAGCTCCGCTTCGAGGACGGGCGGCTGCTCGAGCGCTCCAACTCGCTCGCCGGAAGAGACCTCGATGTGCCGGTCGAGCCGACGTCCGGCCCACTACACTGGAGCGCGAAGCTGCCGGACGGGCGCACCGGTCGATTCGTCGCAGAGCTCATCGAGGTCCACCACGTCTATCCGGAGGAAGGGCCGAACCGGCCGCAGGCCGCGCGACTCTTCGTCGTTGTCGCGCGCGGACCCGAGGAGCTCATCGCAGCCGAACGGGAGCTGCTGGCGAGCGTCTTCGCGGTGTCGCTCCTCGTCGTGATCGGCATCGGACTGCTCTCGTGGCGAGCCGTGAAGCACGGCCTCGAGCCCGCGAATCGGCTGGCCGCGGCGCTCGATGGCGTCAACGTCGACGCGCTACCGAAGAGCTTGAACATCGGTCCGCTGCCGAAGGAGCTCCGGCCCGTCGCCGAAACGACCGACGCACTCATCGCGCGCGTCGAAAGCGCGCTCGAGCGCGAGAGACGCACGACCGCGGACATCGCACATGAGCTCCGCAACCCGATCAGCGAACTCTTGACGGTGTCCGAGGTCGCGCTGCGCGACAGGAACGACGCCACCGGCGCGCAGCGTGCGCTCGGCACCGTACGCGACATCGCCTGGCGCATGGGTGGTCTCGTGTCGACGTTGCTCAAGCTTGCGCGACTCGACATGGGGGCGGAGACCTTCGATCGCGAGAGAGTCGACGTCGGCAGTCTCGTCCGCGAGCTCAGTCGCTCGCTCGGCGACATGCAGCAGGAACGTGGGCTCCGCTTCGACAACCGCGTCGCAAGCGGCGAAGCCGTCGAGGGCGACCCGGACATCCTTCGTATCGTCGTGTCGAACCTGTTGAGCAATGCGCTGTACTACGCTCCGCGAAACAGCGCGATCGCCTGCCGCCTCGAACGCACTGGCGCCGACTGGAAGCTCGTCTTCGAGAACGACGCCGCCGAGCTGACCCCGGAGGATCTGCGCTTCGTGTCGGAACCCTTCTGGAGGAAGGATCGAGCGCGCGTGGATCGCAATCGATCCGGACTCGGGCTCGCACTCTCTTCCGCGCTCGTCGAGAAGAACGGGATGGGTCTCTCGTTCGCGATCTTCGAAGGCCGGTTCGAGGCGACGCTCGCGAATCGGAACGGAGCGTCGAAGCAAAGCGCGAGCTAGATGGCGCCCTCGGCGGCGGCGACCGCGCGAGACGGCCTGCTTTCTACCCACCGTCAACGAACGAACAAGCGCGAGTACGTCCTGGCGCCGTCGACTATCCCCCACCGAGGTCCGGACGATACGTTCCGAACGTCCACGGGTGCCCTTCCACGTCGCGGGCGTGGTATTCGCGAAAGCCGAAGTCCGTGTCCATGGGAGCGCTCACGATCTTTGCGCCTGCGGCTCGCGCGCGCTCGAAGTGCGCATCGAGGTCCTCGACGTACACGGCGAGCGCCTGCGTGACGGTGCCAGACGTGAGCGGACTCGTCATGCCATCGTCGGGCCGAACCGAGCCGAGCATGATGATGTTCGTGCCGAGCTTCAGCTGCGCGTGCCTGACGAATGGCCCCGACTCCGGAACCGAGAAGAGCTCGACGAAGCCGAACGTCGCGCACAGCGAGCGAATCGCACCGCGGGCGTCGTGGTAGCGCAGGAGCGGGAAGATGGTCTGCATGGACGGCCGCGCCGTGCCCCCGTTTTGGAGCACCGCGATCCTATTGGTTCGGGACCGGCATCTCGTCGATGGACTCGAGGTCGCATCCGAGCCGTCATCGCTCGAAGTGTGCGCCAAACGTGCGCGGAGCACGAAGAGTCCTCTAGACTAGCGCAATGGCGCGCCGCGGCTGGCTGGTCTACGTCCTGTTCCTCGTATCCGGCGCGACGGCGCTGATCTACGAAGTCGCCTGGGTGCGCGACCTGTCGCTGATCTTCGGCGCCAGCCACCAAGCCGTCAGCATCGTGCTCGGCTCGTTCATGCTCGGGCTCGCGCTGGGCGGGTTCTACTTCGGGCGCCGCTCGGAGCGCATTCGCTCGCCCTTGCGGCTGTACGGCTGGCTCGAGCTCGGCGTCGCCGCGTTCGCCCTCGCCATGCCGACTCTGCAGCACTGGGTCGACGGCTTCTACGTGTCGGCCGCGGAGGAGCTGCAAGGCGAGCACGCGCTGTTGACGGTCACGCGCGTCGCCGCGGCGTTCTCGCTGCTCGTTCTGCCGACGTTCTTCATGGGCGGCACGCTTCCGGTGCTCGTGCGCTTCATGGTCCGTCGCCGGGAAGAACTCGGATCGCGACTCTCGGTTCTCTACAGCATCAACACGTTCGGCGCCGTGCTCGGCGTGTTCGCCGCGGGATTCTTGCTCTTGCCGCGTCTGGGCGTGCGGCATACGGAGCTGTTCGCGGTCGCGGCCAACGTGATCATCGGCGTGGTCGCGATCCTCATCGCGCGTCGATCCGACGCGGCCGATGAACCGACGCCGGACTCCGTGGACCCCGCGCCGACGCGGCGGCAGAAGCGCGGAGCGACGGACGACTCGAGTGTGCAGGAGTCGCTCCGACCGGCCACGTACCTGGCTTTCTTCGGCACCGCGGTGTGCGGACTGTGCGCGCTCGGGCTGGAGGTGATGTGGTCTCGCGGCATCGCGATCTGCACCGGAACGACTACGTACAGCTTCACGATCATGCTCACGGCGTTCCTCACCGGCATCGCCGTCGGGAGCGCGCTGCAGACCCTGTTCCCCCTCCGACGCATCGCTGTCCACACGCGGTTCGGCGTCGTGCTGCTCGTGATCGGACTGTCTGCGCTCGTCACCTCGCAGTCGATCGACCGCCTCCCGCAGCTCACGGTCGATCTGAACCAGCGCTTCTATTCGGGTGACGTGGGCCTGCACGGCTGGACCATCCTGGTGCTCAGCTTCGCGGTCATGTTCGTTCCGTGCGTCTTCTTCGGCGTCGCCTTTCCGCTGGCGGGCGAGGCGCGGGCGCTCGTGCGCAAGGAGACTGGCCAATCGGTCGGCGAGCTCTTGGCGCTCAACACGCTCGGCGCGATCACCGGCTCGATGCTCGCCGGGTTCGTGCTCGTTCCCGTGCTCGGCCTGCAACGGGGCACGCTGCTCCTGTCCGCCATTCTGCTGGCGTACGGATGGGCCGTCCTGTGCGCCGGGCTCGCGAGGCGCCCCGCATGGCGCGTTCGAGCCGCTCTCGCCGCGGCGGCGGGCGTCACGGCGCTGCTCGCGCTTCCCTGGCTCATGAAACCGTGGGATCCGCGCGTGTTCGGACTGTTCCGCAACAACGTCTCACACGGATACGCGCTGAGCGGCGGCGAGAGCGACGTCGGATCGCGAGCCGCGGAAATGCAGCTGATCTATTTCCGCGAAGGGCGGAGCACCACGATCTCCGTCATGGAATACGGCGGATCCCGGGCGCTGGTGGTCAACGGACGCAGCGAGGCCACGAGCAGCATGACCGATCTCCAGCACGAGTATCTGCTCGGGCATGTGCCCGTGCTCGCGCATCCGAATCCGCGCACCGCGCTCGTCATCGGGCTGGGCGCCGGCGTGACGCTCAGCGCGGTGGCATCGCACCCGGAAATCGAGGAGATCACGCTGGTCGAGATCGAGCCGGTCGTGCCCGGCGGGACGGCGCTGTTCTCCGACGTCAACGACGACGTAATGAACGATCCGCGTCTTCGGATCGTGTTTCAGGACGGCCGGAACTATCTCCGCACCTGCGGTCGGAAGTTCGACGTCATCACCGCCGACCCGATCCACCCGTGGGCGCACGGCGCGGCGTACTTGTACACCACGGAGTACTTCCAACAGGCGGCGACACGGCTCAACCCCGGCGGCGTCATGTGCCAGTGGTTGCCGCTGTACGAACTGTCCGTCGAGAACCTGGGCTCCATGGCCGGATCGTTCTGCGCGAACTTCACGTCGAACACGGTCTGGCAATCCGCTTTCGACGCGGTCTTGGTCGGCAGCAACTCCCCCATCCGGATCGATTTCGATCAACTCGAGCGGCGCATCCAGGCCCCGACCGTGAACCGACAGCTCGCGCGCGTCGGATTGAACGACGCGCTCTCGTTCCTGGCGGAGTTCACGATGGAGGACACGGCCCTGCGCGAGTTCTGCGCGGGTGCACCGATCAACACCGATGACAACTTGTACCTCGAGTTCTCCTCGCCGCTCAGCATCGGCGTCGCGGACGTTCAGGACAACATTCGCCTGATCGATTCCTTTCGACGCGATCCACGCCTGATCCTGGTCGATCCCACGGCCGTCGCGGACACGCCAGCGGCGGCCGACGAGCTGATGAAGGCGTATTTCTCCGCCAAGTCGAAGACCGTCGCCGCGACGAGCGAGATGATCGACGTCGACATGAAGAGCCCCGCGCAGTCACTGGCGCGGATCATCGAGAAGCTGCGAGCGGTGTTGCAGACCACACCGCGATACGCGCGCGTCTCGAGCCTGATGGCGAATCTGTTCACCCAGCTCGGCGCAGCCGAGCTCGATCAAGGTGCACTCGATGCCGCGGTCGCCAGTCTGCGCACGGCCGTGGAGATTTGGCCGAGCGATGCCGAAGCGCGCTGTGCGCTCGGAGCGGCGCTCGAGCGACAAGGGCAGTCAGCCGACGCGTGCGCGCAGTTCGAGGAGACGCTGCGCATTCAGCCGCGATTCGCGATGGCTCACTTGCGCTTGGCTGTCTCGCAGATGTCGCTGGGTCGACTGGACGACGCGGAGCGGAATTGCCGCGCGTCGCTGGCGCTGCAAGAAGTGAATCCCGAAGCGCATCACGCGCTCGGAGTCGCGCTGGTCCAACGCGGCCAGTTCGCCGAGGCCATCTCGCACTTGCAGACTTCGCTCCAGCAATCGCCGCGCAATCCCGAGGCGTATCACCACCTGGCGCTGGCGCTCAGGGCCGCTGGACGGGCGTCGAGCGCCGTCGACGCGTTGCGCGACGGCCTCGAGCTCGACCCCGGGCACGTACAGATGATGACTCGGCTCGCGTGGCTCTTGGCGACCTCGCGGGACGCCTCCGTTCGCGACGGTGCCGAGGCCGTGCAGTGGGCGCGCCGTGCGGTCGAGAGCGTGGGGAACGTGCCGCCGGTGTTGGATACCCTGGCCGCGTCGCTCGCCGAGGCCGGACTATTCGATGACGCCGTGCGAGCGGCGGAACAGGCGCTATCGGCGGCGCGCGAACTGAAATTGGATGCGCTGGTGGAGGAGATCAGCGCGCGGCGCGACGGGTATTCCGCCAAGCGGGCGCATCGGGAGTAGGGTCGTGCTCGCGAGTGCTCCCGTCGATCGCTCACGCACAGCGCAGCCAAGTCTCGTACAGGCCAGCGAGCTGGCCCAGCGCCGCGGCGCCATCCCCTCGGAACGACGAGCCGTGCATCAGCGCGAGCGTCGTCGGTCGCAGGTCGGCGAGCTGGCGGATGGCGGGCGCCGTTCCGGGCGTGTAGCAGCTCGCGCGGAACATCTCCTCCGCGGCCTTCGCAGGGTGCACGATGTCCTTCTCCGTGACGGGCGGTCCGTTCCCCGTGTGAGTGAAGAGGTCGCCGGTGAAGAGCGTGCGCGTGGTTTCTTCGAAGAGCACGCGTGCTTCCCAGTTGTGCGGCACATGCGGCGTGTCGATGTGACGCACACGCTTGCCACCGAGGTCGAGCACCTCGTTGTTCTCCATGGCGCGCGGCGGCCGATCGCAGAGGTCGTTCAGCGACACCATCACTCCGACAGCACCGTGCGCGACCTGCGCTCGCGGGGCCGCTGCGAGCCACTGGTTCATCGAGCCGCACTCGTCCGATTCGACGTGGCCGAACGTGATCCAACGCAAGTGCGCGACGGGGAGGATGCGCGAGACGGCCTGCGACACCGCGGCGAACATCGCGCGCGGTCCCGTGTGGAACAAGAGCGGCTCGTCAGCGCGGATCACAAACTGGTTGAACGTGAAGCCGTCGGGCGTGATCTCGGGAACGATCGTCGAGATGCGGTAGATGCCGTCGGCGATCTCATCGGTACGTGTCTGCATGGAGGAATCCTCGGCGCGCACGCGACTCCCGCGAGACGCAGCGACCAGGATCGTCGCCACCCGTCCGCGCGGAGTCCACCGTGCCCGCTTGGATTGGAACCTGCAGCCCGCGTTCGAGGAAGATCCTCGACGGCACGTGACGAACTCGGATTGCCGAGCCGCCCCTCACCGCAGTGGACGCGTCGACTTCTCGGCGCGGACGCCCTTGAACGTCCCCCCCGACGTCTTGTTGTCCATGATGCGACCCGTGGCCGCGTCGCGTTTGGCCGCGACACCGGTCTTCGGATTCACGAACTGGGAGCGCTTCTTCACGGCACCCTTGCGTCCCGGACCCTTCGGAAGATTTGTAGCCATTTGAGCTCCTAATGAAATGTGGTGAATGAACCGAGCTGATCCGGAAGGCATTTCGTTCCGGGAGCCGAAGCACCGACTAGACACGTCTGCGCACGCGGGGGCGATCGACGAAGCTGTGTAGTCGCCGCGCGATTTACGCGCAGAAGCAAAGCAGAAAGTCGCGCGCGTCAGTCGGAACTCGCGCGACGAACGATGCCGCGTCGATTCCGTCCGGCCTCAACTGAACACAGCAACCGCGCGGCGAGCTACGCGTCGAGCCAAGTGGCGAGCTACGCGTCGCGCTGAAGCCGCACGGAGTCCGACATCTGACGCACCTGAGTCCGCGCCTCGCTCAGCGACTTGGCGACGCGCACTCCCGCGAGAATGGGCAGACGATCGGCGAGCTCCTGAGGCTCGAGCTCCAGAGTCCAGATGCCCGCGATGATCGGCAGCTTGGGAAAGCGGCCCGCGATCCGCTTGCACAGGTAGCGAACGTGCATGAACGTCGACGGCGGCACGGCCGAGATGCACACGATGTCCACGCGGTGACTCGCGAGGACATCCAGGGTCTCGCCGGAAAGCTCGGCGATGGACGAGACCTCGACGTGCGCGCCATCGCGTTCGAGCACCTGACGCAGCATGTTCGCGGCCAGCGCGTCGGCGGTACCGCGGGCCGGGAGACAGAGCACGCGCAGCGCATCTTCTCTCACGGGCACCGGCGTGGAATCGGGGCTGGCGTCGGCGCCCGCGCGCAGATCTCCGGCTTCGTCGAGCAGAAGCTTCATCGTCTCCTCGATACGCGCTTCGGCGACTTCGTCGAGCGCTCCTCGTTGCCGGTCTTGCTCCGCCATCGACAGCGCCGGCAATACCACCGCGTCGTACACGTCGTGCAGCGTCCTGTGCTCCATCTCCGAACGGAGCACGAGCCAAGCCTCGTCCTCATCGCCCGCGATCAGTCGCTGGTAGAGCCGTGAGGGAGGTGACAATCCCGGCCCGTCGCCGAAGAGCAAGTGCAGGAATTGCAGCTGCGGCACGTACTTGCCCATCACGACGAGGCAGACCGTCAACGGTGTCGAGAGTACCAAGCCGACCGGACCCCAAAGCCACGTCCAGAACAGCGTCGAGACCAGGATCGCGAGCGGAGAAATACCCGTTCCAGCGCCGTAGATCCAAGGCTCGAGCAAGTTGTTGCTGATCAATTCCAGCGTCGCGAACATCGCAATGGTGAGCATTGGTTGCGACCATCCGGGTGAAGCCGCGAGCGAAGCGAGCACAGGAAACGCGGCCGCGATCCACGGCCCGACGTATGGGATGAAGCGCAGGATCGCCGACAAGAGGCCCCAGAGAATTGCGTTGGGAACGCCGATGAGCGTGAGGCCGATCCCGATGGCGAGGCCGTGCAATCCGTTGAGGATCAGCAGCCGCCACAGATAGCTGCTCACCTTGTTCGACGCTTCCTCGAGCGCACGCGTCGTGACGAGTATCTGGCCGGGACCGACGATGCGAATGAATCGGTCGCTGAGATCTTCTCGGCGCAGCAGCATCACGAACGCGAAAAGCAGCACCATCGCCGCTGTCATCAGGATGTCGACGGTGGGACCGGCGGCGTCGCTCAAGATCTGGATCGGACCGCGCACTGGCTCGGCGATGCGCACGGTTTGGATCGGTGCGGCCGCCGTCGCGGGCTCGGGCACTGCGGCGAAATCGGCACCCAGGTCGTTGACGCTCTTCATGGCCGTCTCGACTGGCGTCGCCAATGCGCCGCGCAAGGTCGCGAGCTTGCCGTGGATGTTGTGCCGGTACTCGGCCAGGCTTGTCGTCACATCGCGGACCTGGCCCGCCGCGAGCCAGCCTATGGCGCTCGATGCGACGAAGACGAGCAGGACCGCCACTACGACGGCCATGACTCGACTGAGACGCCAGTGCTGAAGTCGCAAAACCAGAGGCGCGAGCAAAAAGCTGACGAGCATCGCCAGCGCGAACGGAATCAGCACCGCCTTCGCGAAGTAGAGCACCGCGACGACGAGGACGCTCGCCGCCAACGTGACGAGCCGCGGGTACTTGTCAGTGCGTTCCATGTCGAATCGAGCCGGAGCCGAAGCTCGACGACTTCACCGTCGTTGCCCGAAGCTCACTTGGCGGTGCGCGTGAGGCCCCCCAGGCCGGCGATCGCGGCAACGCCGCCTACGATCAGAAGCCAAATGGCTTTGTCGGTGGGCTCTCCCGTGAACAGGCGCGAGAAGTCGGAGCTGATGGAATCCGAGGCGATCACGCCGAGGACGAGGAGAACGACACCGATGACGAGCAGGGCGATGAAGAGAGTTTTGTTCATGTTGAAGAGGGGTCGCGGTCAAACCGCCTTGCGGCCGCTGATGACGCGAATGAGGATCATGATGATGGCGATGACGAGCAACACATGGACGAAGCCGCCCATCGAGGTCGACGAGACGAGTCCGAGTAGCCAAAGAATGATCAAGACGACAGCGATCGTGTAGAGCATTGCGCGGAGTGCTTTCGGGTGTGCGAATCGGATTCGCGCCGTGGAACGAGAGTGTGAATTGGGCTCTGTGATCTCGTCATCGCCGCGAGCGAATAGCGCGCAGCGACGTCATTAGGAGTTCGGGAAGAGGGCGCATACGCGCGGGTGCAGCGTTCGAGACGCCGGACGTCGCGGTGAGAATGCGCTCGAGCGACTGCAGGATGAGCGGGCCGCCGACGAAGCCGCAGACGGCGCCGATACCCGCGGCCACGAACGGATGGCGACGAATTCGCTCCCGCACGCCGGTGGCGGCGCACACATCGTCACCCAAGCGCTGCACCGAGTCCGCGATCCGCTGGATCGCCAGCGCTTCCTCGTTCTCGAGCAGCGCCTCCACCGTCGTCGGCGGGAGCTGCTGCGTCGTGGTTCGTACTGTGAGCATTTCGGATGCGTTCATACTTGGCCCTCAATCGCGTGAGCTCTCGCCGCGCGTACAAACGGAGGTAGAGCGCGACGGCGACTGCCGCGAGCGCCAACGCGGAGAGCCCGCCCGCGAGATCCCCCAGCCACTCGCGTCCACCCATCCATGCAGTGAGTCCCCCGCAGACTCCCCGGAACGTCGCCAGCGCAGCCGCACCGAGCCAGACGGCTGCGCAGACCGCAACGCCTGCGCCGATGACGGCTTGCACGATCGTGCGCCGCACGGACAGTCGAATGCGATCTGCGTAGACCTCTTTGAGACCATTCGCGGATCCGAGGATTTCCTCGACGAACCCGAGAAGGATCTGGATCAGTCCCGGAGCCGATCCAGAACCTTCGGTTCGATTGACTTCGTCCGCGTGTCTCTCGGATGGATCACCCCGACCGTCGCCCTGCTCCGATTCGGTATCGGAGGATGGCGAATCGAGCGGAGATGTCCGTGCTTGGCTCGGAGATCCTGCTGCGAAGTCGTTCCAGATTCTCAAGCGTAGCGTCTCTTGTTTCGGTCGTTGACTCAGCGGCTACGTCGGCCGACGAGCGCACCAATGACGGCGCCAACCGCCGCGGCGATGAGGACGGACTGGATGGGCTTCTCGCGAATGCCTTCTTGGAACCCACCCTTCCATTCCGTGACGCGGGTCCGGCTGACGTCGACCATGTGCCGCAGCTTCTCCTTCATCTCCGGAGCCGCAGCTTCGACCGATTCCATCGCGGAGCGAACGTCCGTAGCGGCCTTGCGTGTCAGCGGGACATTCGATTCGGGGAACACCGTGCTTTGATTTGTCATGACTGCCTTTGTTGTGAAACGTCGTTCGAAGGATGCGAGCACAAGCTACGGAGGGCCGCCGGTCACAACCATCCGCAGATGTACCCGGCTCGATGCGCAGAAGTAGGCATGCGCGGTCTCGAGCCGTGCGTGTACGCGCGACCCGCGGCTCAGAGCAAGACGATCAGCAGCACGATCGCAGCCCCGATCAAGAGCCACGTCAACTCGTGATCTGACGGTGCGGAGCCTGCACGCAGCGCGTCTAGCGACGTGCTGTGCTGCTGCGCGGCGCTGAGCTCGGCGCGCTCGTGCGCTCCGAACGAAGCCGGCGCGTCGACGCGCCCTGCGCGCAACGAACCTAAGCTCGGGTCGAATTGCGCATGCAGTGCGACGACCTCGACCGGCGAGAGCCCCGTCGCTTGCGGAGGCAACACAACCGGCAACAGGGCGGCGGCGGGAGCGATGAAGGTAAGAGCGAAAGCGCGTGTAGACAAAGGCATCGTCATGGGTTCAATCCTTGGTTCGAGTCGGGATGGTTGAGAATTCGGTGTGTGCGTCTTTCGCATCGGGCTGGCGAGAGGCGACCTGCGCTTCTCCTCTGCGACACGCCAGCAAAGTGAATCGCTGACAGCGCGCCCAGTTGCGATCGAACACTGGTGCGGAGACGAGGATTTCGCCCTTCATGGGGTCGAGCACGATCAGATTGCCGCGCGGCTCGTCGTATCCGAGTACGAGGCCATAGTGATGTCCCGCTCCGTCGGCGGAGAGCATCACGAGCGGCGGCCGTCCCGCGTCGACCTGCCCGTAGAGGCCGGTCGGCGTGCGATCGAGGCCGCCGCGAAACAGGTAAACTTCGAGACCGAGCTGCTCCAACGCGGTGCGCAGTTCGTCGCCCGAAAGCCCGGCGTTGTCCGCGGCCGTGCGCGCCAAAGCCACGCGTTCCTCGGCCGGCATCTCGACACCCCAGTACTGGCACAGCGCCGAGATCGAAGCGAGTCCGCAGTCGTAGAGAGCGTCTTGACGGACGAGCGGCAGATCGAGTCGCACGGCGCTCTCCGAGAGCGGCGCCGGCGGAACCGGCGTCGTGCGACATCCGGCGCCGGTGATGAGCAAGAAGCTGAGTGCAATCGCGTTCGCCAAGGCCATCGCGGCCCAGCTACCACGGCAGGCAAGTGTGTTGTTTCTCATCGCTCCGACCTCACTCCATGTCATCGAGCTAGAAATGGAGCGCGCGCCGTGCACGCGCTCCGTGAAACCGACTTCACAATCGAGTCACTTCAGTTCTTCAAGGCCTGCTTGTCCTCGAGATCCTTCGCGCTGCTCCAGTACACGGGGCAGGAGTAGTAGTCGTAGACGCGGTGGATCCACTTCGGATCGCACATCTCGGCGCTGTTCTCCTTGCCATCCTTGAACTGGGGCGCTTGCTCGAGCTGCTTCTTGGTGCTCGCCAGCGTGATCAGTCGCTTGTCGCCCTTGTCTCCACCCAGCGAGAACGTCAGCGCGTCCCACGGCACCGCGACGAGCCTGTCGCCGAGTCCGAGGAATCCGCCCATGGACACCGCCACGTAGCTGACGCGTCCGTTCGCATCGATCGCGACCTGTTTGATATCGCCCAGCTTCTCGCCGGTCGGAGTCTTGACGTCCGTGCCCTTCAGCTCGGTGGCTCGCCACGTGATCACCGACGTGCGCGCCGCGGCATCGACCGGCTTCGTCGCATTGGGGTTGACGTCGCCCGCATAGAACTCGTCGACATCCTTGGTCCAATCAGGATTGGCCATGACCGGCCAGCTCTTCTTGTCGAAACCAGGCGCCGCAGCGAAGCGTGCCTTGTCCAGCGGCAGCACGAGAGAGAGCGCGCTGTCCTTCTTGGCCGTGTCCGGTTCGACCGTGCGCAGCACGGTCCAAGGCATCGCGAAGAACTTGTCCTTCAACAGCAACATGCCTTCGAAGGAGAGGACGGCATAAGACGACTCGCCACCCGGATGCACGACGACGTCTTCGATCTTGCCGAGACTTTCGCCCTGTTCGGAGACGACCTTCATGCCGATCAGGTCGTTCGTGAGCCAGACACAGGGCGCTTCCTTCAGGCTCGGCGGCGTGCCCGCGAAAACCGACATGCCAACGAATGCGCCGGAGATGGGCAGGAGTAGGAACAGAGAAATCATGCGCTTGAGCTCCATTTCGAGGGATTGAACGCGACGCCCCGTGACGGTCTTCGGCTCGAAGCCTTCGGTGCGTTGCGCACCCTTCGTCACCGCGTATGGACGCTGGTGACCAAGATCAGTCGTCGCGATTGGACCACGGTAGGGAACGCGCAGACGCGCGATCATCGACAGACCTACCCATCTCAGGCGCAGAACTACTGAGTGGGGCCTGCGACGGGCTCCGAGATCGGCGCGGTCAGCGTGACCGTCGTGCCGCGACCGGGAACCGAGGCGATCTTCATGCTGCCGCCGACGTACTTCAGCTGCTCGCTGATGCCGAGCAGTCCATAACCGCGCCAATCGACGCCCGTCGTGTCGAACCCGCTCCCAGCGTCCGTGACCTTGATCCGAATGCGTTCGCCTTGGATCTCGAGCCGGACGATCGCTTCACGCACACCGGAGTGCGTCGCTGCGTTGATCAGGAGCTCGCGCACCGCGCGGAACAGAATGACACGGATCCGTTCGTCGGCGACTCCAGGTGAAGCGTCGTCTTCGACGCGCACGTCGATCGCATACTTCTCACGGATGTCCTCGCCGAGCCACTGGAGCGCCGCGACGAGGCCCAGGTCGTGCAGCGAGGGCGGACTGATCTGGAACGTGATAGTGCGCAGCGAGCGGTCGGCCCGCTCGACGAATTGCTCGATCCCGCTCAGAGCGTCGTGCAGCTCGATGCTCGCCGAACTGCGCAACGTGGCGAGCTTCATCTTGGCGAGCGCAATGTCTTGGCCGAGCCCGTTGTGCAGCTCGGACGCGAGCGCGCGCCTGAGGCGCTCTTCGCTGAACACGATCTGTGCAGACATGGAGCGCATGCGATCGTGTCGGCGCTCGAACTCACACTCGCTGCGCCTTCGCTCGGTGACGTCCTGGGCGATGCCGATGACTCCGCACACTTTGCGCTCGCCGTCGTATCGAGCGCTCGTCGTGGTGAGCAGCGTCGTCGGCATGCCATGGACGTCGCGGATCTCTTCCTGCGTCCGCGACACTCCGGTGGTCATCACCTCTCGGTCCCCGGCCATGATTCGTTCCGCGTCGGCCTGCTCGAACAGCACGCGGTCGTCCGCGCCCAGAACTTCGGCCATGGGCTTGCCGATGATGGCTGCGCCTCGGGAATTGATCATCGCGTAGAGGCCCTCGCCATCCTTGGCGAACACCACGTCGTTCGTCAGGTCGAGGATCTCGTGCAAGAGTCCGTAGCGAGCGTGCAGCCTGTCCCACAGTTTCCAGAGCTCACTCAGCGCGCTCGCGAACTCTCGCGAGTCGGGCGCCGCGTTCCCTTGCTCCAAACGAGCGCAAAGCGCGATCAGCCGATCGCGCGTTCGACCCACACCGTCAAGGAGCTCCTGCTCGCTCATGGTTTCTTCAAGTCCGCGCCCGAACGGGCGCATACGGGATCTCCGCAGCGCCCACACCCGCGTCCTCTCCTGGAACGCACACGTCCTCGGCCAGCAGTTGCTGCCCAGAGAACCATTGGAGATCAGGCGGTAGCCGCCGGCGATCGACAGATCCACCTAGTCCGTCGCGCAAGTATCGGCCACGACGACGAGAGCGCTCGCCGAAGGCGTGACGCTCAGCCGTCGAGCGAGGTCAGGCCCTCGCGTATCGCGTACTTGGTCAGCTCGGCGGTGCCGTGCAGTCCGAGCTTTTGAGCGATGTTGCGCCGGTGGGTCTCGACCGTCTTGATCGAGATGTGCATCTGCTGCCCTGTCTCGGCGGACGTCTTGCCTTCGGCGACGAGTTGGAGAACCTCGCGCTCACGCGGTCCAAGCGTGGAGTAGGCGGACACCTCGCCTCCCGTGTGCGCGCGCGTGCTGCGATCGACGACGAGACCGGCGATCTCCGGGCTCAGATAGGTCCGGCCGACGGCCGCTGCCCGGACGGCCTGCAGGAGTTGCTCGTGGGCCGCGATCTTGACCACGTAACCGCAGGCTCCGGCTTCGAGCATGTGATGCACGTAGCGGCGGTCGGTGTGCGTGGACAGCGCGATCACCTTCACGCGCTCGTTCGCGGTGCAAATCTGGCGCGTCGCATCGACGCCGTTCAGCTCCGGCATCCCGATGTCCATGACGACCACATCGGGCACAAGGGTTCGAACGAGATCGAGCGCCGTCCGCCCGTCGGCGGCCTCGCCCACGATCTCGATGTCGGGCGCGGCGGCCAAGAGGGCGCGCAGGCCATCACGCATGATCCGGTGGTCGTCGACCAAGAGCACTCGCACAGTCATGCTTCCACCCCCACTTTCGTTGGACGATTGTTCGTGATCGGCGCGCACAGGTGGATCTTCGTCCCTTGCCCGAGCGTCGATTCGATACGCATGCTTCCACCCACGTGGCGCAAGCGCTCGTGAATGCTGAACAGACCGGAACCTCTCACGCCGACGACATCCGGCTCCATGCCGACTCCGTCGTCTTCGATGACCGCGTTCAAAAGGTCCTTCTCGAGTCGCAAGCGCACGTTCACATGGCACGCGCCCGCGTGTTTCGCCGCGTTGATCAAGAGCTCGCGGATCGAGCGAAATAGGATCACGCGAGTCTTCTCGTCGGCAGGCTTCGGCGCTCCATCGTCTTCGAGAACGATCTCGATGCCGTAGCGCGACTGGATGTTCTCAACCAGCCACTGCACGGCTGGCTCCAATCCCAGATCGTGTAGCACCGGCGGACTGAGCTCGAAGCTGATCGATCGGGCCGTTCGATTGGCCTGCGCGATGAGCTCCTGAATCTCGTCGAGCGACTTCGCGAGCCTTTCGTCCGCGGAAACCCGCAGCACCGAGAGCTTCATGTGCGCGAGCGCGATCGTCTGGCTGAGCCCGTCGTGAAGGTCGACCGCCAGCCGCCGCCGCTCGTGCTCCTCGGTCACGAGCAGGTCCGCCATCAAAGATCGCACGCGCTCCTGGTAGAGCTTGACCTGCTGCTCCGCATTCTTGCGGGCGCTGGCATCGCGCACGTACATCGTGATCAACGTCGAGTCTCCGATTTCAATGGGTGCGATCGCGACCTCGACCGGGAACTCCGATTCGTCCGACTTCATCGCGAACGCGTCGAACTGCTGGCCGTGCGGTGCGCTCCGCCCCGCGGCCCGGTAGTCGGCGAAACCTGCGCGGGCCTGCTCCCGCAGGCGGGAAGGAACGATTCGATCCAAGAGTTCGCGCCCGACGATGTCCACGCGGCGATAGCCGAACATGTTCTCGGCGGCAGAGTTGAACTCGACCGCGCGCCCCTCGCAATCGATCGTGATCACCGCATCCAGCGATGCTTCGAGGATCGCGGTCTTCCGAGCCTCGGACTCACGAATCCGCTCGACGTTGCGCTGGCTCTCCGAGGAGTGACCACTCCGTGTCCCCTCGGAGGTCATGAATCCCTCCGCGGCACCCGCCGGAGATCGTCGTGAGAGAACCGCAGGACCATCGTGAACCGTCTTCGACTTGTCCTGGAACAGCTTCTCGGTGACGAGCCCTTTCGGTCGGGCTGTCGACGAGGCTGTCCCGCTGGAGCAGCGACACGGGCGCGTATTGTACTCTAGAGGTCATGCATCGGTCGCATGCCGTCAGCAAGCGGCATGATTGACGTGCTCTCTCGCCCTCGGGAACCAACGTGGAAATGCGGTAGATACCGTCCACGATCTCGTCGGTGCGGGTTTGCATACAAATCCTCCGTTCGCCGATCCTACTGACCGATGGATTGCGCGCGCGTGATTCCGGGCGCCAGGCGCAGGAGCAGCGGCGTCACGAGCGCGTACTCGAGCGCCAGCGCAGTCCACGTCAGCGTCGACTCCGCACCGAACGCCGTCGCTCCCATACGCACGCCGGCGTAGTACGAGAGCGGTCCGGCCACCGCTCCGAGTAGCACCGCGAGCGCGGGTCGCGCCGCGAGCCAGCGCATCGAGAAACGCGGCAGCGTGGCGAACGCCATCCACAGGACTGCGATGAACGGCGGGACGACAGCCCAGGGCCAATCGGCGTCCGAACTGGGATAGCTCGTGATCGCGAGCGCCTTCAACACCGAATCGAGCGTCGTGCCGAGCGCGCCGACGGCTAGGACGAAGACTAGCTCGCGCTTGCGTTCGGTCTTCGGCACGAGCGCCAAGTGCAGCAGGAGGTACGGGAGCAATCCCAGCAACCCGGGCCAAAGATTCCCGCGCGCAGCGCCGGCGACCGCGACGAACCACAGAATCTGGAAAGCGACGAACTGGACGGCGGACTTCATCCAGGCGCGGAGCGGTGAGCGGAACGACGCGAAAACATCATCTGCACGGTGCCGATGTGGCGCTCGGCGAAGCCGCCCGCGCAGTAGCAGAAGTAGAACTCCCACAGGCGCAGGAACTCTTCCGAGAGGCCCAGGCGCCGCGCTTCCGGCCAGCGTGCCAGCAGATTCTGGCGCCAGAGTGCAAGCGTTCGAGCGTAGTGCAGGCCAAAGTCTTCGAGGTGCGCCAGTCGCAAGTCATCGGCACTCGCCATCGCTTTGCACAGCGCCGTCACCGACGGGATGCACGATCCGGGAAAGATGTGCCGCTGGATGAAGTCGACCGAATTCCGCGCTTCTTCGTAGTGCTGGTCGGCGATCGTGATCGATTGCAGCGCCATCTGCCCGCCCGGTGCGAGCAGCGACGAACAGCGGCGGAAGAAGTCGGGCAGGTTCGCGTGGCCGATGGCTTCGATCATCTCCACGGAGACGAGCTTGTCGTACGTGCCTCGCAACGCGCGGTAGTCGAGGTTCAGGAGCTCGATCCGGTGCTGCATGCCGGCCGCGCGCACGCGTTCAGAGGCCAGCGCGAGCTGCTGCGCGGAAAGCGTGGTCGTCGTGACGCGGCAGCCGTACTCGCGCGCCGCGTGAAGCGCCAGCGCTCCCCATCCGGTCCCGATCTCGAGCAGGTGATCGCCCGCGGACAGCTCGAGCTTCTGGCACAGTCGATCGATCTTGGCGACCGAAGCCTCGCGCAACGAAGCGTCCGCGTGCTCGAAGATCCCGCACGAGTAGGTCAGCGTGTCGTCGAGGAACAACGCGAAGAACTCGTTCGAGAGATCGTAGTGCGCGCGCACGTTCTCGCGGCTGCCGCGCAGCGTGTTGCGCCGCAGCGCGTGGAAGGCCGCCAAGAACGGACGCGAGACGCGCGCCAATCCGCTTTCGACTCCTGACAGCGCGTCGCGGTTGCGCACGAAGATGCGCACGACCGCGGTGGGATCCTCGCTGGTCCACCAGCCGCGCGCGTAGGCTTCGCCGGCGCCGACGCTGCCGCGCAGGAGCACTGCGTTCCAGAAGCGCGCATCGCGCACGTGGATCACCGCGCGGGGCAGATCGTCCGCCGGCTGGCCGAACTCGTGGCGCGAGCTGGCTTCGATCACGGTCAGCGATCCGCTCTCGATGCGTTCGAGCCGTTGCAGGACGAGGCGCGCGCTCAGCGGAACTTGCCGCTTCGCACTGGGCGTTGCTCGTATCTGCGCGGCATCGGCGACGGAGATCTGGTTCTTCATCGGGAGACGAGCGCGTCGCGTGCGGCGACGTGATTCTTGGGGTGCACGAAGAACGGCGCGCGCTTGGCCCACAAGCGCGCCGCTTGCCAATAGATGGCGGCATGGATGCGCAACGTGAGCAGCGGATGGCGCACGAGCGCACGCGCCAGGCTCGCGCTCGTGATCGGACGGCGATCGCACGACAGCCCGGCGCGGAACACTTCGCTGCCGCCCTCGAAGTTCGCCATGTGCACGTCGATGCGCTCATCGGAGAGGCAGAGGCGCCACTCGTAGAACTGATGCATGCCGAAGAACGGCGAGACGTGGAACGCCTTCGCGAAACGCCAGCGCACATCCACGGATCGATCACTTGCCGGCTGAGCCGCGCGAGCGTCGAGGACGTAGGCGTGCCGCTCACGCCACGGCGTGTTCGTGATCTCCGCCACGACCGCCTCGAGCGCGCCGTCCGTGCCGTGACAGAAGTAGAAGGTGACGGGGTTGAACGCGTAGCCGAACGTGCGCATGTGCGTCAGCACGCGCACGGCACCTGTCGGACGGTGCTGCAACTGCGCTTCGACCCGGTCGAGCACCGCTTCACGCAGCGGACGGTTCGCCGGTCCCAGGTAATCCGCACGCCTGAACCAGGCGAGGTTCGGCCGGCAGGGCGACCACAGCCAGCGTCCGCGGAACAACGCGGGCAGCTCCTCGAGGTCTAAATACATGAGGAAGAGGCGGTAGCGGAACGCGTGCGGACGCGGCACGGACCGCTGGTGCCAGACCGCACCCTCGCAGATGGCGCTCGCGCTCACACCAGCACCCCCGCGCCCAGTCTCTCGACGACTCGCAGCGCGCTCGCGACGCCGTCCTCGTGGAAGCCGAACCCCCAGTACGCACCGCAGAAGTGAACACCGTTTTCACCGTCGATCTCGGCGTGGCGCTTTTGCGCGCGCACGGCGTCGAGCGAGTAGATCGGGTGGTGATAGACGAAGCGGCGCACGACGGCGTCCTCGGCGATCGCTGCCGTTCGATTGAGCGTCACGAAGTAATCCGTGCGCGTGTCGAGCCCTTGCAGCCGATTCATCCAGTACGTCACCGTCGGGAGCTCGGCCGGTGGATCGGCGACGTAGTAGTTCCAGCTCGCCCACGCGCGGCGCCGCCGCGGCATCACCGCGACGTCCGTGTGCAGCACGGCTTCGTTGCGTTGGTACTCGAACGCGCCGAGCACGTCGTGCTCCGCCGGCGTCGCGTCGCGCAGCATGGCGAGGCTCGTGTCGGCGTGCGTCGCGAGCACGACGCGATCGAAGAGCGTCTCCTCGCCCGCAGCCGTACGCACGCTGACGCCCGTCGATGTCCGTCGAACCGCCACCACCGGCGTCCGCAAGCGAATGCGGTCTCGATACGGCGCGACGAGGCGCTTCACGTACTCGCGCGAGCCGCCGCGGACGACCAGCCACTGCGGCCTGTTGTCGACTTCCAAGAACCCGTGATTGCGGAAGAACTCGACCAGGAAGCGCGCGGGGAACGCCAGCATGCGCTCGGGCCGGGCCGACCACACCGCGGCGCCCATCGGGATGAGGTGCTGCTCGACGAAGATCTGCGAATAGCCACCGCGTGCGAGGTACTCACCCAGCGTGGTCTCGTCGTCCGGATTCTCGAGCAGGCGCGGCGCCTCGCGGTAGAAGCGGAAGATGTCGCGCATCATGCGCCAGAACGAAGGCCGCAGCGCGTTCGATCGCCGCGCGAGCATTCCGCCGAGCGACGAGCCGTTGTACTCGAGCCCGCTGGCACGCGAGCTCACGGAGAAACTCATCTCGCTCGCTTGCCACTCGACGCCGATCGCGCGCAAGAGCGCGCAGAAGCGCGGGTAGGTGCGCTCGTTGAAGACGATGAAGCCCGTGTCGATGGCGAGCTTTCCACCAGCGGTGTCGACATCGACCGTGTTCGTGTGGCCGCCGATCCAATCCCCTGCTTCGAACACGGTCAAGTCGTGCTCGGCGTGCAGCCGGCGCGCGGCGACCATGCCCGCGATCCCGGTGCCGACGACGGCGATCTTCACTGCGGCCTCCCTGCCAGCCGCACGTGACTCACGACCCACTCTTTCCCGCCGCCGTAAGCAAACGACTCGGCGCAGGCGAGGAAGAACGCGCGCCAGCGCTCGTGCCACATCCCGGCGTTTTGCGCGCCGTACACGGAAGCGAGCGTCGCGCGCAACGCGGCGCGGTTGCGATCCAGGTTCACGAGCCAATCTTCCGCCGTGCGCGCGTAGTGCGTGCCCGGAACAGTCCAGCGCTCTTCGACCTCGAACGGAATGTCGAGGTGATCGATCAGATCGGGGCACGGCATCATCCCGCCCGTGAAGAAGTGCTGGCTCATCCAGTCCGACTCGTCGCGCACTTCGAACGGGTAGGCGTAGCTCTTGTGCGCGAACACATGGAGGAACAGGCGCCCATCGGGCTGCAGCCATGTGCGCGCGCGACGAAGCAGCGCCTCCCAGTTGCGCATGTGCTCGAACATCTCGACCGACACGACGCGGTCGAAGCGCCGCTCGGTGTCGAAGGAGTTCATGTCGCAGGTGCGCACGTCGACGTTGGTGAGTCCCGCTGCGCGCGCGCGCTGCTCGATGAAGAGGCGTTGCGGCGCGGAGTTCGACACCGCCAAGATTCGGCTGCGCGGATACGCGGCCGCCATCCACAGGGTCAACGAGCCCCAGCCGCAACCGAGTTCGAGGACGTGTTGACCATCGGCCAGCGCGGCGCGCTCGCACGTCAGCGCGAGCATCGCGTCTTCGGCCTCGGCGAGCGTGGTCCGCGCATCGGCGTAGAAGCAGCTGCTGTACTTGAGACGCGGGCCGAGCACGACGCGGAAGAAGTCCGGCGGCAACTCGTAGTGCTGCTCGTTGGCCGTCTTTGGGACGAGCGCGATCGGACTCGAACGCATCTCGTGCGACCACTCGCGCAGCACTTCTTCGCGCCCGACCGCGTAGCGCGACTCCTGCTCGCGCAAGCGCTCACGCAGAAGCGCGCGGATGCCGCGGCGTGTCAGGACATCGGGAACCAAGCCACGCTCGAGCAATCGTAGTGCGGTTTTCACGGCGCCTCCATGGCAACTTGCGACACGCGCCTCGGCGGCCACGGGAAGAACGCGCTGGTGGTGCGCTGATAGGCGCGGTAGTCGTCACCGCGCGAGCGCAGCGCCTGTTCCTCGGTGGGCGGAATCCCCGTGACACGCACGATCAGGAACAGCATCAGAGCGGGCGCGAGCCACAGGGCCCAGCCGAACGACAGGCCGATGCCGAGGAGCGCGTAGGCGATCCAGTTTAGCCACTCGAAGAAGAAGTTGGGATGGCGAGAGAAGCGCCACAGTCCCGTGCGGCACGTTCGCCCGCGGTTGGCGGGATCGACACGCCACGCGCGCAGCTGACGATCCGCAAGGCTTTCACCGGTCAACGCGACGACCCACAGCACGACGGCCAGCGCATCCCAGATTCGCCAGGACGCGTGCTCGGCGAAGGACGGCACGAGGAAGACGAGCGCGAGCGCGCTCGCCAGCACGGCTTGCGCTTGAAAGAACACGAACATCCAGCGGTCGAAGCGGCCGCCGAGTTTGCGCCGCAACTCTGCGTACCGACCGTCTTCGCGCTCACTGCCAACGCGGCGAGCGAGGTGCAGCGTCAGTCGCGCCGACCAGGCACCGGCGAGAACGGCGACCAGCGCGCGGCGCGGCGCCCAACCATCGCCGAAGGCCGCGTAGGCGAGGGCCAGCACGCCCAGGCTCGCGGCCCAGAGCACGTCCACGATTCCGGCGTTCCGCGTGCCGCGCTGGCGCAGCCAGCCGACCGCCAGCGCGACGCTCGTGCCGGCGAGCCCGCAGATCGGAAGCCAGAGTGCCGGAGTCACGACGCTGCGTTCGCACGCCGAGCGCTGGCGGATGCCCGAATTTCTGGCGCGTCCGCACCTTTCCGGGTTCCTTGGAATCGCGGTCAAGCGATTCCCGCGCACGACCGATAGGGCGGGCACGCTCCCCTTTGCGCGGCACACGCTTCCCCAACCGCGCACGGGGCCGGACACGGCCGAACCTCGTCTCGCTTTCTCTCCCGCGACAATCACTTCCGAACGGGTATCCATGTCCGCCAGTCACACCGACATCTCGTCGGCGTCTCGATCCAACCCCAGCGCCCGATCGCCCTTCGCCTTCGCCCTCTTGGCCCTGTTCGCGGCCTGCTCGGGCTCCGGTTCCGGCGGCAACTCGCCCGTGTTCGTTGGAGACCTGCTTCCGCCGCGGCTGACCGCGGCGGTCCAGAACCGTGCCGTCGACCCGCAGGGCGCGACGATCGACCTCGTGTTCGATGAACCGATGGATGCCGCGTCCGTCGAAGACGTTGCTCACTACACGGCCAGCAACGGCGCGTTGCCGCTCTGGGCCGCCCTGCTCGCGAACGGCATGCAGCTGCGCGTCTCCTTCGACGCGGCCGTCCTGCCGGGCGTTACGACCCTGGAGGTCGACGGCGTGCTCGACCTCGCCGGGAATCCGTCCGCGCCGGTCGCGTACTTCCCGATCACGTCCGACGACCTCGAACCGCCGCTGGTCGTCACTGCTGCGGCGACCGCGCTGCCTGGCGCGTCGAACGACAGCATCGAACTCGCGTTCGACGACGATCTGGTACCCGAAGACGCCACGGACTTGTCGCGCTTCTACTTCGAGCACCCGCTGGGCACGTTCGTCCAACTCGACGACGCTTCCATCGAGTACGAGCCCGAGCGGCGCACGATCGTGATCACCTTTCCCTGCGATGACCTCGATGGAATCCATCTGCAGACCGGCGTCGCATGGTCGCTCTCCATCGACGAGCTGCGTGATCTCGGCGGCAACGAACTTGCACCAGGGGCCGACATGACGGGCATCGTGACGGGTGACTCCGACGCGCCAGTGATCCTCGGCACCACGCAAAACCTGGGGGTCGACCCCGGCGGACATGTCGTGGACGTGTCCTTCAGCGAGATGCTGGGCGCGGACTTCGCGGATGCGATGGCCGTCTGGACGGCGTCGAGCGGGCAGTCCATTCTCGATGCGACCCTGCTGTGGCCCGGTGACGTCGTGCGCCTGAGGTTTGACGGGGCTCTCGTCCCCGGCGACGACACGCTCGCCCTCGAAAACGTGTTCGACCTGGCCGGCAACCAGCTCGTGGCCGTGCCCGCGCAGGAGATCACGCCCGCCGACGTTATGGCGCCCACAATTCTTGCAGCGACCGCCACGGCGGTGAGCGGATTCGAGAACGACGTGCTCACGTGCCGATTCAGCGAGCCCGTCATGCTGTCCGATGCCACGGATCTAGCGAAGTTTTCTCTGTTCCAGGGGACGGAGGTGGATTTGGCTGGATCCATCATCAGCTACGACGCGGGTCTACGCACCGTCACGATCACGCTGGTCGAAGTCGATCTCGCGACCGGCAGCATCTGCGCTCTGCTCTGTGACAGTGTGCGCGACATCGCCGGTAACCCAGTCGCTGCCGGTTCTGGGCAGTTCGTCGTCGTCGCGGGCGACTCCGTCGCGCCGACCACGGTCACGGCCCAGCAAAACACGCTCTTCGACCCGTTCGGGTATACGATCGACATCGCGTTCGACGAGCCTGTCGTGCTCGATCCTGCGCCGACGTTCACCGCGAGCGGAGGGATCACGCCGATCGCCAGCCAAGTGATCGGCGACTCGACCGGCATTCGACTCGTCTTCGCCGTCCAACTCGTCCCAGGCTCGAGCGCGATCCAGATCGCCGGGTTGCGCGATCCGGCCGGCAACGCCGCCAGTACGGCTACGACCGCGATCACCTCGACCGACGTGACAGGACCGAGTCTGAGCGCGGCCAGCGCGACGACCCTCTCCGGTGTGGCCAACGACCGCGTCATCGCCACGTTCGACCAGCAAGTATCCGGCTCAGAGGCCGTCGATGCATCCCATTGGACGCTGGAAAGTCCGATCGGGACCGCTGTCCCGCTCGCGAGCGCGGCCTTCGTCCACGATCCCGCGACACGCACGGTCACGATGACGCTGCCGCTGAACGCCGACCTGACAACGGGCGCGACCTTCCTACTCGTCGCGAACGATATCCACGACGTCTCGGGCAATCCGCTCGGGGCGACCCCGAGCGTGTCGGGCACGGTGACCGGCGACTCGACGATCCCGACCGTCGTTGTAGCCGACCGCAACCAGACCGCGGATCCGGGCAACCGCACCGTGGACGTGACGTTCTCCGAGGCGGTCACGGCCGCGACCTCCCAGATTGCCGCGAACTTCGACGTCTCGGGTACGCCCAATACGCAGAGCGCCACACTTCTGCTCGACGGCCGTACCGTGCGCCTCTACACCACCGCAGCGATCACGCCGGGCACGACGACGATCGCGATCTCGAACGTGCGCGACCTGGCATCGAACCTGATGGCGACCGTCGCGAGCGTAGCGATCGCGAACTGACGACCAGCGGTACGCACGGAGTTCGGTAGAACCGGCCACGGTCTCATCACTTTCACGGACGGCGATAAGACCGTCGCTGTTCGACCCGGGCGCGCGTGATGGCATTCGCCGACCAGCCGGGAGCCAACCGCCCAACCTCGCGACGTTAATGCCGGCGAGCCCGTCGAGCACAAGCCAGACTGCGACGGTCACGTCGCGCGACTCGCACGCCGAGCGGTTGCGGATGCGGCGATCAGGCGCTTCGAACCTGGAAGAGCTCGATCAGCGCCCGCGAGCGGTACGCGAAGATACGCGCCAGGTCGGGGGCGAGCAGCAACTGATTCAGGAGCGGCCCGCCCAGGGCGGCGTACTCCACCCAGTCGCGCGCGAGTGTCGCGCGCCCAACCGGCTCGAACGAGTGTAGGTGGCGCCACAGCCTGTACGGGCCGATCACCTGCTCGTCGACGAAACGCAACGGCGGTTGCCACACCGAGATCCGACTGCGCCAGCGCATCGGGACGCCGCGAACTCGCAGCCGGTAGTCGATCTCGGTGCCGGCGCCGATGCGCTCCGTGCTCATGCCCTCGATCCGAAAGTGCAGCCACGGCGGCGTGATCGCCTCGAGATTGCGCGGATCGGAGAAGAACGGAAACACTTCCTCGAGCGCGCGTTCGATCCTGAGCTCGGTGTGCAGGTGATGCGTTCTCATGGCCCTTGCTCCGCGCTCATGCCGCGCGCCGCAAGACGCAGTTCAACGCTTCGTCCAGCGTCGGATGACGGAAGCGGAAGTCGCAGCGCTCGAGCGCACGCGGTGCGACGCGGATGCTGGCGAGCAAGAGCTCGTCGGCCAGCTGTCCGGCCAGCGCGCGCAATGCGAACGCCGGTACGTGTGCGATCGCCGGCCGGCCGAGCGCGCGAGCGAGTGCGCGTGTGAAATCGGCGTTGCGCACGGGCTCAGGCGCGACGGCGTTCACGGGACCCGCCAGGCGCTCGTCGATCACGGCGGTCTCCAGGATCGAGACGACGTCGTGAAGCGAGATCCAGCTCATCCATTGGCGACCCGAGCCGAGCCGGCCCCCGACGCCGAGGCGAAACGGCGTGAGCATCTTCGCGAGCGCTCCGCCGTTTTCCGCCAAGACGAGGCCGATGCGCGGCTGCACGACGCGGATGCCCGCGGCGCGCGCGGGATCGGTGCACGCCTCCCACTCCGAACAGACGCGCGCCAGGAAACCGTCGCCGCGCGCGGAGCGCTCGTCGAGCAGCTCCTCGCCGCGGTCGCCGTAGGTTCCGATCGCCGAAGCGCCGACGAGCACTCGCGGCGGCCGGGCGAGACCGGCGAGCCGCGTCGCCAGGAGTCCCGTCCCTTTGATGCGGCTGTCGCGGATCGCGGTCATGCGCGCGTTCGTCCAGCGCCCTGCGGCCACGTTCTCACCGGCGAGGTGAACGACCGCGTCGAGACCCTCGAGCTCGAGCGCGGGGAGGATGTCTCGCTCTGGATCCCACGAGATCTCCTCGGTGGAGCGCGCGGGGCGTCGCACGAGCCTACGAACCTGGTGACCCTCCGATTGGAGGCGCTGCTGTAGTGCAGTGCCGATCAGACCGGAGGCGCCCGAAACGAGCACTTGAAGTGATTTGGTCACGGCAATGCCTTCGCCCGCGACCCGCTTGCAGTTGCAGCGAAGTTCCGCGGAGTCCTGCATCCGCTGCCAGCGTTGCGGCGAACTCGTATGCACTTCGCAATCACATCGAACCTCAAGGAGACTCACCCATGCAGTTCCTCATTCCCTGCGGCATCGCAATCGCCTCGCTCACGACCCTGGGCTTGGCTCATAACGGAGGCAACTCCAAGTCCACCTGCAGCGCCACGGCGTACGCCGCGGAGTCCGCGCGGGAAGGGCAGAGCATCGTCGACACCGCGGTCGGTGCAGGCAGCTTCAAGACGCTCGTCAAGGCGCTCGAGGCCGCCAAGCTGGTCGACACGCTCAAGGGCGCCGGACCGTTCACCGTCTTCGCGCCCACTGACGAGGCCTTCGCCAAGCTGCCCGCGGGCACGCTCGAGAGCCTGCTCAAGCCGGAGAATGCCGAGACTCTGAAACTGATCCTCACGTACCACGTCGTCGCGGGCGACGTGCGGGCCGAAAAAGTGGTCGGACTGAAGTCCGCTGCGTCGATCAACGGACAACGCATCAGCGTGAACGCCGGCAAGGACGGCGTGCGCGTGGCCGGTTCGATGGTCGTGAAGACCGACATCGCGTGCAACAACGGCGTGATCCACGTCGTCGATCAAGTGATGATGCCGGCGACGAAGAACATCGTCGCGACAGCGGTCGACGCCGGTCAGTTCACGATCCTCGCCAAGGCACTCGGCGCCGCGGGTCTCGTGGACGCGCTCTCAGGCAAAGGGCCGTTCACGGTATTCGCGCCGACCGACGAAGCCTTCGCGCAACTTCCGAAGGGCACTCTCGACGAGCTGCTCAAGCCTGAGAACAAGGACAAGCTCGTCGCGATCTTGAAGTATCACGTGGTGGCAGGGCGTGTGTACGCCGACCAACTGTCCACGATGTCGGTCACTACGCTCGGCACTGGCAAGCTGCCGATCGAAGTGGGCAACAGCGGGCCGAAGGTCGGCGGCGCGGGCGTGTCGAAGGCAGACGTGGAGACGACCAACGGTGTCATCCACGTGATCGACCGCGTGCTGATTCCCAGTTCCTGAAAATCGCGCGTCATTGGGGACCCCGGCTTCCTCTCAAGGAAGCCGGGGCTTTTTCACATCTCAGCGCTCTTCGTCACACGCCGCGCGCGCGATGTTGGCGAGCATCGTTGCGAAGATCAGGCGGTGCAGCGGATAGACGAGATACCAGTACGCCAAGCCCGCCAGCCCCACCGGATCGAACAGCGCCGTCTGGCGAATCGTCGCTCCGCCCTCGCGCGAGTCCATCATCCGGTTGCCGAAGCGCACGCCGGCCCAGCTGCGCGCATCGCCTCCCGAAGAGAAGGCGTCGTACCAGCGGCTCTCGGCCAACTCGCGTTCCTCGTTGTGCATCGCGGCTTCTACCGCAGCGCGCATGCCGCGCGGCCGCACGGAGAAGACCTCCAGCGCAGGTCCGACGCACGCCGCCAGCTCCTGCGGCCGTCGCGCGAGACAACGCAAGGGGCGCCCGCTCTCTTCCAGGCGCCCGCGCAGTCGGCCGCCCACGTATCCCGTGGCACCGGCGATCAGGATGAGACCGCCCATGAACTGCATCCCCTGGTCGGGGGGACTTCGAATCCCGCGGCAAGCCGATGCGAAAAACAAGCGCGCGGCCTGCATCCGGTTGACGAACTCTGCGAAGAGCGTCAGGTTGACGAAACCCATGGGCTCTCACGCGTTCGCTGCATCGCTCCTGCGCGCCAGCTCGAAAGGCTTCGCTGGACTGGTGGCGACGCGGATGTTCGAGGGCTCACCGAGCTCGGTCGAGCCGGCCGGCTTCGACGCGTGGCTGGCGTATTCCAACCGTCAGATCCTGGCGCTCGCGGCTGCGGTCGGTGACGAGTCGCCCGAGCTCTTCTCTGCCGACTTGGCGTGGTC
>JANOFY010000062.1:0-12606 GCA_031413895.1 Planctomycetota bacterium
CGTGCATCGGCCGCGAGCTGAAGTCCCAATCCACCGCGAAGCCGTAGAAGTCGAGCGGGTGCGACTGCAGGTGCTTCCCGAGCCACAGGAAGAGCGGATCGTCGATCGTGAACGCCTTCGTGCAGAAGAGCGCCAGGACCCCGAGCATCACCGCGAGCACGATCGTGAGCTCGCGCTTCGCGGAGCCGGCGCGCACGTGCACGGCGGCTGGCACGGATTCGGGCGACAGCGCGTTCGGATCGGTGTTCATCCGCGGATCGGGCTCGGGCTCAAGCGCGCACGAGCCGCCGCAAGACGAACTGCAGGATGCCGCCGTGCCGGTAGTACTGCACCTCGTTCGGCGTGTCGATGCGCAGCAGGGCCTCGAACTTCTTCTCCTTGCCGTCGTCACTGCGCGCGCGGATCGAGAGCCTCGTCCCCGGCTCGAATCCGCCTTCGATCGCCTTCGTGATGCCGTCGATCGCGATCGTCTCGTGGCCGGTGAGGCCGAGCGTTTCGCCGCTTTGGCCGCCGACGAACTGCAGCGGCAGAATGCCCATGCCGACCAAGTTCGAGCGGTGGATGCGCTCGAAGCTCTCGGCGATGACCGCGCGCACGCCGAGCAAGAACGGCCCCTTCGCGGCCCAGTCGCGCGACGAGCCGGTGCCGTATTCCTTGCCGGCGATCACGACGAGCGGCGTGCCTTTCTGCGCGTACTTCATCGCCGCGTCGTAGATCGACATGCGCTCGCCGTCGGGGACGTGGACGGTCTCGCCGCCTTCGACGCCGGGGACGAGCTTGTTCTTGATGCGGGTGTTCGCAAACGTGCCGCGCACCATCACCTCGTGGTTGCCGCGGCGCGCGCCGTACGAATTGAAATCCGCGGGCGTGACGCCGAGCTCTTGCAGGTAGCGTCCGGCCGGGCTCTGCGGCTTGATCGAACCCGCCGGCGAGATGTGGTCGGTCGTGATGCTGTCGCCGAAGTAGCACAGGACGCGCGCGCCGCTGAGATCGGACACTTGGCCGGGCTGCGCCGGCATGTCGACGAAGTACGGCGGATGCTTCACGTACGTCGACTTCTCGTCCCAGGCGTACGTGTCGCCCTGCGGCACCTGCATGCCGCGCCAACGCTCGTCGCCCGCGAACACGCCGGCGTACGAGCTCTCGAACATCTCCGAGCGCACGTGCTTGGCCATCACGTCGCCCACTTCCTTGGCGCTCGGCCACACGTCCTTGAGATACACGGGCTTTCCGTCCTTGCCGGTGCCGAGCGGCTCCGTCGTGAGATCGATGTCGACGTGACCGGCGAGCGCGAACGCGACGACGAGCGGCGGTGACGCCAAGTAGTTCGCGCGCACTTGCGCGTGCACGCGGCCCTCGAAATTGCGATTACCGGAAAGCACCGCGGCCGCGACCAGGCCGCACTCGTCGATCGCGACCGACACGTTCTTCGGCAGCGGTCCGCTGTTGCCGATGCACGTGGTACAGCCGTAGCCGACGAGGTTGAAGCCGAGCGCGTCGAGCGCTTTGTCGAGCCCCGCATGCTTCAAGTACTCGGTGACGACCTTCGAGCCCGGCGCGAGGCTCGTCTTCACCCACGGCTTGCGCGTGAGTCCTTTTTCGACGGCGCGCTGCGCGAGCAGTCCCGCGGCCACCATCACCGACGGGTTCGAAGTGTTCGTGCAGCTCGTGATCGCCGCGATGACGACCGAGCCGTGCTCGAGCGCGCACTCCTCACCGTCGATGTTGACGAGCGCGTACGGCTCGTGCTGCGCGAGCTCCACCGCCGTCGCCGCGCCGCCTTCGCTTTCCAAGCGACCGACGGATTGCGGGCTGACGGCCGGCTTGGGCGGCTTCTTGCCGCCGAGCGATTCCAGCGCCTCCTCGAAGCCGCGCTTCATGTCCGACAGTCGCACGCGATCCTGCGGGCGCTTCGGACCAGCGAGGCTCGGCTCGATCGTCGCGAGGTCGAGCGTCAGGAGCTCGGAGTACTCCGCTTCCGGGCTCGCGCTCGTGTGGAACATGCCCTGCTCCTTCATGTACGCACTAACGAGCGCTACGCGCTCCGGCGAGCGGCCCGAGAGACGCAGGTACTCGAGCGTGCTCGCGTCGACCGGGAAGATGCCGCACGTCGCGCCGTACTCGGGCGCCATGTTGGCGATCGTCGCGCGGTCGGCGAGCGGGAGCTCGGCGAGACCCGGCCCCGTGAACTCGACGAACTTGCCGACGACGCCGTGCTTGCGAAGCATCTCCGTCACGCGCAGCACGAGGTCGGTCGCGGTCGCGCCTTCGGGGATCCGTCCCGAGAGACGCACGCCGACGACTTCGGGAATGAGCATCGACACCGGCTGACCGAGCATCGACGCTTCAGCTTCGATCCCGCCGACGCCCCAACCGAGGACGCCCAAGCCGTTGATCATCGTCGTGTGCGAATCCGTGCCGACGACCGTGTCGGGATAGGCCCACAGCTCGCCGCTCGTCGACTCCATCACGACACGCGCCAGGTACTCGAGGTTGACCTGGTGCACGATGCCCGTGTCAGGCGGTACGACCTTGAAGTTCCGGAACGCGGTCGCGCCCCAGCGCAGGAACGCGTAGCGCTCGCGGTTGCGGTCGAACTCGATCTCGGCGTTCCGACCGAACGCGTGCGCATCGCCGAAGTGATCGACTTGCACCGAGTGGTCGATCACGAGCTCGGCCGGCTGCAGCGGGTTGATCTTCTTCGGATCGCCACCCATGCGCCGCATCGCGTCGCGCATCGCGGCCAGGTCGACGACGGCGGGCACGCCGGTGAAGTCCTGGAGCAGGACGCGCGCAGGCGTGAACTGGATCTCCTTCGACGGCTTGGCCTTGGGGTTCCAGGTCGCGACCGACTCGATGTCGGCGGCGGTGACCGTCTCGCCGTCCTCGGTGCGCAGGAGGTTCTCGAGCAGGATCCGTATCGAGAACGGAAGGCGCGCGATGCCCGGGAAGCGCTTCGCGAGAGCCGGGATGCGGGCGATCGAATACTGCTTGCCACCCACCGTGAGCGTGGAGCGGCTCTGGAACGTGTCTTTCATGGCCTCCTCGAGGATTGAAGTCGCACGATCATAATGATTGGCTGCTCACATGGCTCGCAACTCGACCACCGAGACGACCGTCGCCGCGTACTTCGCCGCCATTCGCGCGATGGACAAGAAGGCGTGGGTCGGCACGTTCGCCGAGGACGGCGAGAACCACGATCCGGTCGGCACGCCGCCCAACCGCGGTCACGCGGCGCTCGGCGCGTTCTTCGACGGCATCGTCGGGATGACGAACTCGATCGGACTCCACGAGGACCACGCGTACATCTGCGGCTCCGGGGCGGCCGTGAAGTGGACCGGCCGCGGCATCGGCAAGAACGGCAAGCCGTTCGTGTTCGAGGGCATCGACGTCTTCGAGATCGACGAGCGCGGGAAGATCAAACGACTGCTCGCCTATTGGGATCCGGCGCAGCTGATGGCGCAGCTTCAGTAGTCGCGCTCGGTGGATTGCACTCGCGCGTCGCCGTCGACACACCCCTTACCCGCGCCGCGATCGAATTACCCACCGCGAACAGCGGGTGACGAAGCCCTGCGTCATGCTGGCTCGCAGCGAAAGGCAAACCCTATGAACACTACGCGCCGCAGATTCCTCCAGTCCACTATCGCAGCGGGTGCCGCGGGCGCCGTGCTCGCGACGAGCGCACAAGCTCGCGCATACGCCGCACAGAGCGCCGACGCCGCGTCAAAGCGGCAGCCGGGCAAGAAGTTCTTGATCCTCGGAGGCACTGGATTCCTCGGGCCAGCCATCGTCGAGGCTGCGACCGCGCGCGGACACACGCTCACGCTCTTCAATCGCGGCAAGACGAATCCGGGCATGTTCCCCGACATCGAGAAGCTGCGCGGCAATCGTTATCCCGACAAGGACGAGGGGCTCAAGGCTCTCGAAGGCCGTCAGTGGGACGTCGTGTTCGACGACTGCGGCTACTACCCGCGCCAAGTCGAGGCGTCGGCGAAGCTGCTCGCGCCGAACGTGAAGAACTACATCTACATCTCGAGCGTGTCGGCCTACGCGAACTTCGAGAAGGAAGGCGCCGATGAAACCGCGCCCGTCGGAACGATGCCGGATCCGACGCTCGAGACGATGGGCGACAACTACGAGTTCTACGGCCCGCTCAAGGCGCTGTGCGAGCAAGCGGCGGAAGCCGCGGCTCCCGGTCGCGTCGCGAACGTGCGGCCCGGATACATCGTCGGCCCGGGCGACCCGACCGATCGATTCACGTACTGGCCCGTGCGTTTCGCGCGCGGCGGCACGGTGCTCGTCCCCGGAACTCCGTCCGATCCCCTTCAAGTCATCGACGTGCGCGATCTCGCGGAATGGCTCGTCAAGATGGCCGAAGACGGCACGACGGGCGTGTTCAACGCGGTCGGTCCGATGAAGCCCCTGACGTGGGGCGAGACGATCGAGGCATGCAAGAAAGCGGCGGGCAAGCCCGTCGAAACTCGCTGGGTTCCCGCGGCGACGCTCGCCCAGCACATGTCGGTCGAAGAGATGCCGATCTGGGCGCCGTACGACGGCGCGTACAAGGGCTTCCACAATGCCAGCAACGCACGCGCGACGAAGGCCGGTCTCAAGAGCCGTTCGATCGAGACGGTCGTCAAAGACACGCTCGCGTGGTTCGAGGCGCAACCTGAGGAACGGCGCAGCAAGCTGCGCGCGGGGCTCGCGGCGGAGCGCGAGGCCGAGATCCTCGCGAAGATCGGCAAGGCCTAGGCGCGCGTCGCGCGCCTAGCCCATCAGGTCGTCGCTGCGGCTGCGATGAGTCGACGGATCGGCTCGTTGTCGCCGTACACGCGCCACAGCGCGACCTTCTCGCCGCGCACCAGCGCGCGCCACGCGGCGGGCGTCGACCAGCGATTCGCCTCGTGCAGCTCGCCGGTCGGCGCGTAGGTTCCGCGCGCGACGCCGAACGCGCCGATCTGCTCGCCGTCCTGGAACACTTCCTCGAGGATCACCTCGTAGTCGGGCACCATCGCGAAGTACTTCGTCCACGCTTGGCGCAGCGCGTCGAGCCCGTCGAGCTCGCCCCCCATCGAATCGACGAAGCAGTGATCCTCCGTCATCAGGTCGCACAACCCCGCGACGTCCTGCGCGTTGATGCGCGCCACGAAATTTTCCACGACTGCAACCGGATCCATCGGGCTCCTCCCAGCCGCACGAACGCGACCGCGCACAGGTAACCCTCGAGAGGGCGCTTGGTCAACCCGTCGAGCACTCACTTGAGGTGCTGCGTCTCGATCGCATTCATCTCGAGCTGCAACCCGCGATGCATCTGCGTCGCTCCGATGCGGCGCAGGACGACGTCTCCGAGCCACAGGCGCCAGCCGTATCGCTGCTGGCGAAAGCGCATCCGCGCCCAGGCATCCTGCATCCAGAGTCTCCTCCGGAGCACCGGTGAGATCGTCACAGCGGCGACTTCACTGGGCGGATAGCCGCGCGTGGCAAGCATCGGCCCGATCGACGATTCGAGGAGACCGAGCTCTCGCCCCGACAGCTTCTTGCGCCACTGCTCGGTGAACTTCGGGTCGGGGTGCGCGTACGTCGAGTGATTCGGGTAGTCGAGCATCGAGCTCTCGTACTCGACGCCGATGAACTTGCAGATCGCGGTCAGCGTCTCGACCGGCGAGCGCGCCAAGTCTTCGTAGCGGATCTCCAAGCGGCGCTCGGCCGGGATCGACTCCTTCATCCCGTCCCACAGCTGCTCGACCTTGAGCCACGCATGGCTCGCCGTCCACACGTTGCCGGCCCAACCCATCTCGATGCGCGAGCGCGCTGCGTCGCGGCCGTCGCGCACGAGGTGGATGAACGAAGCCTGCGGCCAGAGTCGCTGCAAGCGATCGAAGTTGCGGTGCACCGTCGCGCCGACGATCGGCCGCTTGGCGCGATCGCGCGCTTGGATCAGGAAGCTGTTGACGAGATCGGGATAGTCGAGCTTCTTGTTCACGAAGAAGCCCGGCGCGAGGAACATGCGGTCGGTCGCGAGGAACGCGTGGTAGATCGCGAGCGGCGGCCACGAATTCTGTTCAGCGACGAAGTCGACGGCGTATTCGAACTCGCCGGCCCACGCGACCTGCGAGTGCCCGTGGAGCATGAGCTCGAGCAGCGTCGTGCCCGACCGCTCGGCGCCGACGACGAAGATGGGCCGGTCGACGCGGCGCGAGGGGGTGGTCTTGGGCCGTTCTTGAGTGCGGATCATCGAGCTCTCCCGGCGCGAAACGCGCCTCTCCGTGTCGATCCGACCGCGCTCTCGTCTGAAGGGCCGTTCTGTGATGCGTTCGCTCTTCGCGAATACCCACTTGTTCTCAAGATCCGTCGCCGGCCGACCCGAAGCACAGCACGGACGTTCGGGGAAAAGCAGGCCCCGACGTTTGGAGGCAGGGCAATGGGGCAGTGCAGGCGTATGAATCGCCGCGGCTTGACGCTTGTCGAGCTGGCGGTCGGGATGGCCGTTCTGACGGTCGGCGTATTGAGCTTCATTCAGGTGCTCGTCGCGTCGAGCCGCGCAGAGCGAAAGAACAACGAGCTCGCGCGTGCCACGCAGGCGGCCCGGCAGATATTGGAGAGCATCGATGCCGAGGCGTTCGCCCAGGCGTTCCGGCGCTTCAACGACACCGGCGCCGACGATCCGGGTGGAGCGAACACGGCGCCGGGCGCAGACTTCGCGGTCGCAGGTCTCTCGGCCTTCCCGAGCGACGCGGATGGCTTTCCCGGCGAAGTGATTTTCCCCACGTTGCCCAACGCACCGGAAGCGTTGCGCGAGGACGTCGCTGACGCCGCGCTCGGCATGCCGCGCGATCTGAACGGCGACAACGCCACCGACGCAGCCAACCATGCGACGGACTACTGGATCTTGCCTGTGCTCGTGCGCGTTCGCTGGCGCAGCGCGAGCGGACCGGGTTTGTACGAGCTCAAGAGCGTGATCGGGAACTACTGAGATGCACCGACAACGCACGCTTCGATCGAAGGGCCGGCGCGGTTTCAGCTTGGTGGAGCTCGCTGTGTGCCTGACGATCCTCGCGTCGATTCTGACGGCCCTCGGCTGGTTCCAGATCAGCAGTCAGGCGTCGTATCGACAGACCGCAGCTCGAGCGGAGGCCGACATGAGAGCGCGCCAGGCATCCGTGCGCATCATGGCCGAGCTCACCGGCGTCGGCACGAACACGCTCGTGCCCGATCCCACGTCCAATTTCGGCACGAGCTCGCTCGTGTACCAGAAACCGGCCGCGGTCTCGAACGTCGGCGTCGTGACGTGGGGTACCCCGTCACGCCTCGAGCTCCAAAATGACGAGGCGAGCGACGACATCGACAACGACGGCGACGGGTTGATCGACGAGTTCCGCCTGGCGCTCGTGCGCGGCGTCGGCACCGCCGCGGAGACGACGACCGTCATATGCAACAACGTCCCCGAGCTGGCCCCAGGCGAGCTCGACAACAACATCGACGACGACCTCGACGGGATCGTCGACGAAGCGGGATTCAATATTCGGCGAACCAGCGACCTGCTCAGGATCAGCTTGACTGTCGCGCGTGCGCTGAGTGACGGCACTTTGGTCGAGTCCACGATGAGCACGTCGCTCGTGCTACGAAACTGACGAGAGCGAACAGGGGGAGCACAAAATGCGAGGGTTCGAAAGAAAAGCAGCCAACGGACGAGAGCAAGGCAGCGCGCTGGTGGTGATGGCGATGGCTACGGTCGCAGTGGCGGGGCTTGCGACCGCGCTCGTGACCGTGAACGTCGGAAGCGCGATGCAGCAGCGCCAAGAGAGCGGTCAGATGCACGCGCGCTACGTGTGCCAAGCCGGCCTCGCGCAAGGCATGTACGAACTGCGGCGCGGAAACAGCGGCGCCGTCGCGACGCCGAACGCACCGAGCGTCTGGGGTGCGTCGAGCTTCTGGGTGACGGCCACGGCGCTGACCGCCGATGTCTCACGACTGACGTCGACCGCGCTCGACGATCGCAGCAGCGCGCGCATGGAGCTCACCGTGCGCGAAGTTCCGAACACCATCTGGCGGTTCGCGGCGTTCGGCCGGGAAGAGCTGCACATGGATTCGAACGCGCGAACGGACAGCTACAACTCGACGCTCGGCTCGTGGGGCGCCCAGTCCTCGGGGGCCGGCGTGGAACAGCACGCCTTGACGAACGGCGACGTCGGATCGAACGGCGATGTAGCGATGGATCAGAACTCTCAGGTCTGGGGCGATGCCACGGCGGGCCCCGAACACGGCACGACGGTCCTCAGCAACGCCGAGGTGACGGGCACTACGCTCCCGATGGATGCGGAGATCGAGTTTCCGCCGCTCGTTGTACCGAGCTACACGAACTTTGGATCACTCACCGTCACGGGAGCGACCACCATCCCGTCGGGAGATCGAACGTACGCCAATCTCACCATCAACGCCAACAAGACGCTGAACATCACCGGTCCGGCCAGGATCGTGATGACGAACTTCACGCTGAAGAGCGGCTCGCAGGTCGTCATCAATGCGACCGCGGGTCCAGTCGAGTTCTGGGTGATCGACGACTTCAAGATGAGCTCCAACTCGCAGATCGCGTCCACCGACTTCCTGCCGAAGAACGTGAAGCTCAATCTGCTGAGCGACAACGTGATCAACCCCGAGGTGATCGTCGACTTGGACGACGTGGACTTCGACTCCAACAGCAAGCTCTTCGGGACGATCTACGCTCCCAACGCGAAGATCACGATCGACAGCAACTTCGAGCTCTTCGGCTCGATGCTCGCGCGCGAGGTCGATCTGGACAGCAACTGCTTTATCCACTTCGACGAGGATCTGCTGAATTCGACCGCCAGCGCCACGATCAAGCTCGAGGTCCTGTGCTGGCGCGAATTACCCGTCAATCCGTAACGAAAACCGGAAACGACACTCCCCATGCACATCCTTCGAGCGTATCTCGCGCTGCTGATCTGTTCGCTCGCTCCGGCGAGCGCCGCGCCCACCGCCCGGCAGGACCAAGGCGATGAGCGTCCGCGCTTCGAGCGTTGGTCCGGGACGATCAGCGAGAGCGAACGCAACGCCGCTGAAGTCCTGCGCGCTTCGCGCAGGGAACAGGACGACGGCGCGCGCGCGAAACTCGGACAGCGTCTGTGGGCCATCGGCAAAGGGGATCCGAACGCGCTGATGGAGATTCTCGTGCGCGCGCGCGTGCCGGAGACGGCGGAGACGGACGCGCCGCAGATCCTGAGCACGCCGCAACGCGAGATGGTGCTCGCGGCGTTGGCCGCGCTGCCGCCCGAGCGCGTCCGCCCGCTGGTCCGCGCGCGTCTCGAGGACGCGAACAGCGACACCGTCCGACTCGCCGCCGTTCACGTCCTGGGCGTGATCGGCACGGCGGCGGACATCGCGGAGGTGTGCAAGCTCACTCCGCGCGACGCCGAGGGCCGGCCCACTGAATCCGGACGGGACGCGCTGCGCGGAGCGATCTGTTCGATCCTTCAACGCGATGGAAGCGCGTGGATGGCGGTCAGTGGCGTGCTTCGGTCGCAGCGTTCCGAGATCCAATCTCCGATCCTGAATGCCGTGGGCGACGCGGGAGGCGCGCGCGCGTTCGATGTGCTGTTCGATGCCGCGCGCGCGAGCCGACGCCTCGAGGAACAGGCGGTGTCGCTGCTCCGTTCGGTCGCTCGAGACGTCGGGGCCGAGGATCGCCGCGAGTGCTCGAGCTGGCTCGCCGCCGAATTGCGGAACGGACGTCCGGAATTCGTGCGCACGATGCTCCAGACGATCGGCGTGCTCGACGACGGCACGCACGTCCCGCAGCTGATCGAGTACCTGGCCGACGAGAACCAGAACACGCGCGAAGCCGCAGCGTGGGCGCTGCGCAAGATCACCGGTGCGTCCTATCCGACCGATCCGGCGTTGTGGAAGGCATGGTATGCGCTGGAGCAGCGCTGGATGCTGCGCGAGAGGCCGAAGTTGTGCGACAGCCTCTCGTCGTCTGACCGCGGCAAAGTGACGGCGGCTCTGAGGCAGTACGCGGAGCGCCGGACGTTTCGCGACGAGCTCGCGCTCGATCTGCTCCCGCTCCTCAAGCGGCCGGAGCACGACGTCGTCGTACGCACTTGCGAAGTGCTGGCGTGCCTGAACAGTGCGATCGCCGTCGAATCGATGCTGCCGCTGATCGACAGCGTCAACCCGAGCATCGTGGCCGCTGCGAGGACGTCGCTCGAAGACATCACGGGCCGCACGCTTCCCGCGACGAGCGAGGACGCGTACGCGGCGCTGTATCCCCGCTGATCGCAGAGCGCCCGCGATTTCGGCAAGATCCGCACCACGCGCCGTCCCTCAGCGGCGGCGCGAGGAGGCACTTGCCATGGATCTCGAGCTCGATCACGCCGTGGAAGTCTTGGAGCGCACGCCCGCGACGCTGCGAGCGCTGCTCGCGGGCCTATCGACAACGTGGACGCACACGAGCGGTGAGCCGGACTCGTGGAGTCCTCACGTGATCGTCGGCCACCTGATCCACGGCGAAGAGACCGACTGGATCCCGCGCGCGAAGATCATTCTCGAGCACGGTGAGTCGCGTCCGTTCGAGCCCTTCGATCGCCTCGCGCAACTCGATCGATTCAAGGAGCAGTCGATCGAAGACTTGTTGACCACCTTCGAGCGACTGCGACGAGAGAATGTGGCCACTCTGCGAGCGATGCGACTCACTCCCGCGCAGTGGGACAGGCGCGGAATGCACCCCGCGCTCGGCACCGTCACGTTGCGGCAGTTGATCGCAACGTGGGCCGTGCACGATCTCAATCACATCGGCCAGATTGTCCGCGTGATGTCGAAGCACTACTCCGTGGCCGTCGGTCCGTGGAAGGCCTACCTCCCGATCCTCACGCGCTGAGCATCGACGCCGCTGCCTCGTCGACCATCCACACGACGCGGCCCGTAATCGGCTTGATGCGGCGCGCGGGCGTGGGTTCGAGCGCGCTCTCGCCCTCGAGCGTCGCCTTCAGCGCTTCCGCTTTCTCGGCGCCGGAGACGAGGAACATCACGAACGCCGCCGCGTTGAACACGGGATAGGTCAACGTGACCCGTGCCGATTTCAACGCTTCCACGTACGTGGCGGTCACGATCCGCTCGCGCTCCTCGAGCGCGGGCGTGCCCGGGAAGAGCGAAGCGGTGTGCCCATCGGCTCCCAGTCCGAGGAGCACGAGATCGAATCGCGGCCAACGCCGGCGGCGGAGCTCGAACTTGGTCGCGATCGTCGTCTCGTACGTCTCTGCGACGAGCGCGGGATCGGAAATCTCGGTGGGAACGCGGAGGATGCTCCGCGGCGGAATCGGGGCGCGCGCGAACAGGCTCTCGTAAGCCATGCGGTAGTTGCTCTGGGCGTCCAGCGGAGGTACGAGCCGCTCGTCGCCGAAGAAGAAGAGCATTCGACTCCAAGGCAGGTCTTCGCGGGCGAGCGCTTCGTACAGCCGGCGCGGCGTGCTGCCTCCCGACAGCACGACCGTGCAGACGTCACGCTCGTGGACGGTCGCGCGCGCGATATCGGCAAACTGGCGCGCCGACGCGTCGATCAATTCCTCCACCGTCGCGGATCGTCGAACGTCCGGCATCGCTAGATCGTCGTCGCCTCCGTACCGGCGGCCGCCCGCGCCGCGTGCGCCGCGCCGAGCAGCGCGGCGCGATCGTCCATCACGATGTGCACCGGGATCTTCTGCACGAGCGCCTCGAGCGGCTTCTTCGCACAGAACGCCGCGAGGAACAGCGGCCCTTGCAAGCGGCTCGCGATCTTCGGCGCGATTCCCCCGCCGAGGTACACGCCGCCGGTCGCCATCAAGTGCAGTGCGAAGTTGCCGGCCTGCGCGCCGTAGATCGACACGAAGAGATCGAGCGCGCGGCTCGCGAGCTCGGATCGACCCGACAACGCCGCGGCGGAGATCGCGCTCGCCGGATCTTTCCGCGCGATCTCGTCCGCGAGCCAAGCCGGCTCGTCCGTGGGCCCTTCGCTCTTCAAGAAGCGGTAGACGTTGTGGAGCCCGCGGCCGGAGAGCACGCGCTCGAGCGTCACGCGTCCGAACTCCGCGCGCAGGAACACGAGCAGTCGATCCTCGAGCGTGGACGAAGGCGCGTAGTCCGCGTGTCCCCCTTCGGATCCGAAGGGCACGTGCTCGCGTCCATTCCAGAAAAGTCCCGCTTGTCCAAGGCCCGTCCCGGCCGCGATCACCGCGCGGTGGCCCGACGGATCCGGATCACCGGCGTTGAGACACACGAGCTGCTTCGCATCGACGAGCGACACGCCGAGCGCGGTTGCTTCGAGGTCGTTGATCAGCGCGACCGACTCGAGCGCGAGCGTTCGCGCGAGGCTCCGTGAATCGACGCGCCAGGCGAGGTTCGTCGCGGAACATCGTCCGTCGCGCACCGGGCCCGCGATCCCGAACCCGGCCAGGTCGTAACGCACTGCGTGCTGCGCACAAAAGACGCGCAGGATGTCCTCGAGGCCCGCGTGATCGCGGCTGACGTACGTCTCCTCGACGGCGGTGGAGAAGGAACGACCGCGCGACTCGAGCAACGCGACGCGCGTCTTCGTGCCTCCGATGTCGCCCGCGA
>JANOFY010000063.1:0-2467 GCA_031413895.1 Planctomycetota bacterium
GCGCCAGCGACCGCGCGATGAGCAGCGGATAGCGCTCGTAGAACTCCTCGTGCGGGATCATCGCCGGGTCGTGACGCAGCGATTGCAGCTGGAGCACGATGAAGGTGTCGGGCTCGGGCAGATGCGGGAGCAGCCGGTCGACGCCGGCCAGGCGCAGGACCGCCGCAAGCACGCACAGGCCGATCAGAACGGCGAGGATCGCCGTTCGCGGCGCAGCTTCGCGCGCATCGCCCGAGGCTGCCGATCCCAGAGGGGCCATTGGGCGGCGAATTCTAGAGTCCTACCTCATGGACGCTACCATTCAGGCGAAGAGATCGGCGCGGTGACGAAATGATCCTGAAGCAGTACTACCTCGGCTGTCTGGCGCACGCTTCGTATCTCGTCGGCGACGAATTGACGAAGCACGCCGTCGTGATCGATCCGCAACGTGACGTCGATCAATACGTCGAAGACGCCGCGCGCGCCGGCTTGTCGATCCGCGATGTGTTCCTGACGCATTTCCATGCGGACTTCGTGGCGGGCCATTTGGAACTCGCCGCTCGTTGTGGCGCGAAGATCCACATGGGCGCGCGAGCGGAGGCCGAGTTTGCCTTCCAAGCGCACCGAAGCGGCGACGAGATCGACCTCGGCCGCGTGCGCTTGCGAGTGCTCGAAACACCCGGACACACGCCCGAGTCGATCACGCTGCTCCTCTTCGAGGGCCCTGCGAGCTCCCCCGTCGCGATGTTCACGGGCGACACGCTGTTCATCGGCGACGTCGGTCGGCCGGATCTCCTGGCATCGGTCGGCGTGAGCGCGAATGAGCTCGCGTCGATGATGTACGACTCGCTGCGCGAGAAGATCCTGCCGCTCCCGGATGCAACGGTCGTTTATCCGGCTCATGGTGCAGGCTCGGCGTGCGGCAAGAACATCAGCGCGGATCGAAGCTCGACGCTCGGCGTGCAGAAGGCATCCAACTGGGCGCTGCAGCCGATGACGCGCGAGCGGTTCATCGCCGAGCTCACGGCCGCGCAGCCTGCAGCTCCCGCCTACTTCGCGTTCGACGCCGATCTCAATCGCCGCACGCGGGCGACGATCGACGAAGTGCTCGACGCGAGCTTGCGTCCGATCCCGCTTGCGGAGCTCCTCCGCCTCGCGAACGCAGGCGCCGTCGTGCTCGACACGCGCGATCCGAACGATTACGCGAAGCAGCACCTCGCGCTCAGCACGAACATCGGCCTCGGTGGACAGTACGCGCGCTGGGCGGGCGAACTCCTGCGCAGCAGCCAATCGATCGTGCTCGTCGCAGAGCCCGGGCGCGAGCGCGAATCCGCGACGCGACTCGCTCGCATCGGATTCGATCGCGTCGTCGGTTATCTCGACGGCGGTCCGGCGGCCTTCGCGGAGAGGCCGGAGCTCGTGCGCTCGCACCCGCGAATCGACGCCGCCGAGTTGCAGCGACTGCTCGCGAGCAAGACGCCGCCGCACGTCGTCGACGTGCGCGCGATCAGCGAGTGGCAAGCGGGACACGTGCACGGATCGCAGAACGAGCCGCTGCCGGATCTGCGCGAGCTCGCCAAGAAGATCCCGCGCGATCGTCCACTCGTCGTGCATTGTCTGGGCGGCTACCGCTCGTCGATCGCCTGCTCGCTGCTCGAGCAAGCCGGTTTCGACCAGCTCACCGACCTCGAAGGCGGCTGGAACGCGTGGATCGCGGCGCAGGGCGAGGTCGCGCGGTGAACGGCTGATTTCGGCCCGGCCGCCCTCTCGCGTTTTGCGCGGGGCGCGTTCATGCTGGGCCGCATGTCGCACTTTCGCTTCGCAGCGTCGCTCTTCCTTCCACTTCTCGTCACGACGGATCTCCGCGCGCAGGACGCGGGCTACCGCCTGCCGCCGCGCGCGGTCGTCGACCTCCTCGACGCTCCCAATCCCCCGTCGGTCGACTTCAGTCCCGACGCGAGCGCGATGCTCTTCGTCGAGCGGCCCGTGATGCCTTCGATCGAGGACATCGTGCGGCCGTGGGTCGGTCTCGCCGGCACACGCGTCGACACCGAGCTGCGTACCGAACGTCAGACCGTGTTCATCACCGGGCTCTTGCTCGCGGTGCCGCCCGGCAGCGAGCCGCAGCGCATCGACTTGCCGAAAGGCGCGCGTGTCGGCGAGATGCGCTGGTCGCACAACAGCCGGCGCTTCGCGTTCACGCTCGCAACCGTGGACGGCATGGAGCTGTGGTCGGCGAGCGTCGACGACCCGCAGCCCGTTCGCGTTGCGGAGAACTTGTGCGGCGTGCTCGGCAGTGCATTCGAGTTCCTGCCCGACGGCGACAACCTGCTCGTGAAGGTTTCGCCGAAAGGCCTCGCGGCGCCGCGTACGCCGGAAGTGCCGCGCGGCCCCGCGATCCTAGAGACGTCCGGCAAGTCGACTCCGATCCGCACGTACCAAGACCTCCTCAGCGATCCGTACTCGGAGGAGCTGTTAGTGTACTACG
>JANOFY010000064.1:0-1984 GCA_031413895.1 Planctomycetota bacterium
AGCGAGCAGAGCTAACAGCTCAGCAAGCCGCGGCGGTGGACGGCCTGCTCATCCCATCTCCGTACGCACGTTTTGACACCACTCCACCCCCCCGGAATGATGACTTCGTGGCCGCTGACTTCCGCACGACCTTCCGACTCCTGAAGCCCCACGCGCGTCCGCACGTGCTCGCATTCGGCGGGCTCGTCGTGCTCGGATGGCTGACGGCTCTCGGCCAGCGATCGATCGTCCTGCTCGTCTATCCCGCGATCGACATCCTGTTCCCGGCCGCAGCGGGGGCCGCCGAACCGGCGCAGGTCGCCGCGGATTCGAATTTGCCGGGCGTGTTCGCCGGAATCTCGCGCTTCGTGCAATCGCGCGTCGCCGAAGTTCACGCGTGGCTCATCGGTGACTCGATCTCGATCGCCGATCGCATGGCCGGCCTCGGTCGTCTGGCGATCGTGATGGCAGCGATGGCGCTGGTCGCGTCAGTTGCGCAGTACCTGTTCCTGACCACCGCGCGCTGGGTCGCGCTGCGCATGGTGGTCGACCTGCGCACGCGCATCGCGCGCCACCTGATGGGCCTTTCGATGGTGTACCACGGTCGCCGGCACTTCGGCGATCTCCTGAGCCGCATCAGCAGCGACGTGACGACGACGCTGCAAACGCTCAGCGTGGCGATCAAGGACTTGGTGCAGGAGCCGCTGATGGCGCTGACGTCGCTCGTCTTCGCGGCGTACATCGCCCCGCTGCCGACGCTGTTCGTCGCGCTCGGGCTCGCGTTCATCGTGTTCCCGGTCGCGCGGCTCTCGCGACGCGTGCGACGCGGGAGCTCGAAGTCGATGTCGACGCTCGGCTCGTCCGTGCAAGCGCTCTCGCAGATGTTCCAAGGCATCCGCACCGTGAAGGCCTTCCGCGCCGAGGAGCGCGAGATGGAGCGCTACCGCGAGATCAACGAGAGCTACGTGCATTCGACGATGCGCATGGTCCGCGCACAGGCGCTTTCGGCGTCCTCGACGCTGCTCGTCAGCCACATCGGCATGGCAGCGCTCGTCGTGATCGTCGGATACTTGACGTTGCGTGCCGGGATCTTCACCAACGAGAAGGACCTGGCCGGGTTCTTCCTGGCCGTCTCAGCGGCGTACGCGAGCGTGAAGGACATGACCAAGGCCGTGACGCAGGTCCAAGAATCCGTCGGCGCATCGGAGCGCATTCAGACGCTGCTCGACGAGCGCGCGGACGTCGTCGAGCGCCCCGGTGCACGCACGGTGACCGGGCTTGGAACGGGTGTGTCCTTCGATGGCGTGACGTTCGCTTACGACGGCGGAGACGGCGACGCGATCTCGGGACTCAGTCTTTCGATCCGTCCTGGCGAAACGCTGGCGCTCGTCGGCGCGTCGGGGTCGGGCAAGAGCACGATCGTCGACCTCATCGCGCGCTTCATCGATCCGACAAGCGGACGCATCACCGTCGACGGTCACGACCTGCGCGACCTGTCGTTCGACTCGTGGACGGCGCAGTACGCGATGGTCGGACAGACGCCGTTCCTGTTCCACACGTCGATCGGAGAAAACATCCGCTACGGGAAGCCGGATGCGACGGAGGCAGAGGTCGAAGCCGCGGCACGCGCCGCCGGAATCCACGAGTTCATCCGCGCCCTACCCGATGGCTATTCGACCAACGTGGCCGACGCCGGCTCGCGTTTGTCGGGAGGCCAACGTCAGCGCATCACGATCGCGCGCGCGTTCCTCAAGGACGCACCGCTATTGCTGCTCGACGAAGCGACGAGCGCACTCGACAGCGAGTCGGAGGCCGTCGTGCAGGAAGCGCTCGAGCGCTTGATGGCGCACAAGACCGCGGTCGTGATCGCGCACCGACTGTCGACCATCCGTCGCGCGGATCGGATCGCGGTCCTCGACAAAGGGCAGCTCGTCGAAATCGGATCGCACGACGAGCTCATGGCCCGCGGCGGTGTCTACGCGCGTCTCCACGCCGCGCAGTTCGC
>JANOFY010000065.1:0-9969 GCA_031413895.1 Planctomycetota bacterium
GCTCGCGGACAAGCTCGGGCTCGCGCTCGTCGCTCCTTCCGCCGGCACGCCGACAGGGCTCGATCCGTCGCAAGGGATGTCGTGGAGCGATCCGCGCGACGCGGACTTCGATCTCGCCGCCGACGATGCCAAGCGCGTCAGCGATGCGCTGCGCGCATTTCGAGCGACTCACAAGGTCGACAGGTCGCAGATTCTCCTGGCGGGGGAAGGTCGCGGTGGTCAGGAAGCGTTTCGAACCGCCTCGCGCATCCCGGGTCTCTTCCGCGGCGTCCTCATCCGCGGCGCGGTGGTCGAACCACGGCGATCGGCGACGGCGGCGCTGCGCGGACTCAAGGTCGCGGTTCTGATCGATCGTGGAGGACCGATCGTCGGCCTGCGCGCTACGAGCGATCTCGACCGCTGGGGGAGCGCCTTCGCGCAGCAGTGCGCGGATCTCGGTGCGGCGGCTTCTTTCCGGATCGGGTCGACGAAGAGCGATCTGGCGGGCGCGCTCGAGAGGCTGCTTCAGAACTGATCGCGCCAAGAACCGCGTAACACGCGCGGTTGTCTGACGCTTGAAACCTTGGAGCCCGCCGTCGGTGGACTCCTCCACCCCCAATCTCTCCCATTCCTTCAATTAGGGCGCAGCCATGATCCGCATCCACTTCTCCTCGTTCCTTCGACCGCAGCGCGTGGGCCTCGCGCTGCTCGCGCCGCTGTGCGCGACACCGGCCCTCGCCCAAGAGGTGTTCTTCGGCAGCTCGAACACCGTGATCATGAAGGGCGACGCCGACGCCGGGAACTTCACCCCCGTGTCGGCCTGCGGCGGTCAGGTCAACTCGATGGTGCTCTCCGGCGACACGCTGCACGTCGGCGACGTCAACGGCAACGTGTACGTCTACAACGACGCGACGCACTCCATCGCGTACGCGTACACGCTCGACACCGATGCGCGCGCGATGGCGCGCAATGCGACGAACGTCGTGGTCGGCGGAGGGAACGGCAAGATCTTCGTCGTCGATCCGGCGACCGGCGTGCCTTCGGTCGTACACCAGCTTCCGACGACGGTCGACGCGCTCGCGCTGCGCGGCAGCACGCTGATCGCGGGCAGCACGTCGCAGTCTGTATGGGTCGGCGACCTCGTGCAAGGGAACTTCTTCAACCTGCTCGCGTGCGCGGCCTGCGGTCCGATCCAATCGATGGCGACGGACGGCGACGACCTCTTCATGGGTGACACGGCCGGCAACATCTACCACTACAACTTCAACGTCGGGATCGTGTCGTACTCGTTCACGGTGCCGAGCGACACGACCGCGCTCGTCGTCGACGGCGGCGATCTGCTCATCGGCGGCTCGAACGGCATCATCCTGCGCGTCAACCGCAACACCGGGCAACAGGTGTCGAGCTTCGACGTGAGCTTCGACGTGCAGGGCATGGCGATCGAGCCCACGCTGCACCCCGGCACGGGCTTCTGCTTCGGCCTGTCGTGTCCGTGCGGCAACGACAATTTGACGGGCGGCTGCGCGAACTCGACGGGCCACGGCGCCGTGCTGTCGGGCACCGGTTCGACGAGCGTCGCCGCCGACGACCTCGTGCTCAAGGTGACGAACATGCCGCTCGCGACTCTCGCGCGGTTCTACATGTCGTCGCAGCAGACGGTCATGCCGTTCGGTGACGGGCTCCTGTGCGCCGGCGGCGGCGGGTATCCCTCGTTCCGCTTCCGCGCAGCGAGCAGCTTTCCGACTGGAACGCTCACGCAAGGTCCGGGCACGGTCGCCCACAGCGCGCACTTCTTCGGACCGTCGGGCCTCATCACCCCGGGCACGACCTGGAACTTCCAGGTGTGGTACCGCAACCCGCACGGTCCATGCGGCGGCTTGATCAACGTCTCGAACGCCTACAGCGTCAGCTTCGCTCCCTGAACTCTCTCACCTGGTTTCCTGTTTCGCGCACGGCGTCGCACATGCGACGCCGTGCGTCTTTCTGCCGGGTCCGATCCGATGGACTCACGCGCACGGACTTCCTAGTCTCCCGGTGCCCGGCCAAGTCACAGAAACCCAGGGAGGAAGTCGCCGTGAATCAACTCGCACGCATCGCGCTGTTCGCCGTCCTCGCATCACCGGCCATCGGGGCCGACCTCATGATCACCAAGACGAAGCACACCGATGCTTACTCGATGATGGGCCGCTCGTCGCCCGCCACGGACGTCACCGAGACGACGTGGATCGGAAAGCAGCGCCTGCGGCACGAGTCCGGCGGTCAGGTGACGATCGTGCGCGCCGATCTCAAGAAGATGTACCTCGTCGACGCGGCGGCCAAGACGTACAGCACGCTCGATCTGCCGATCGACCTGAAGAAATACATCCCCGCCGAGGCGGCGCCGATGATGGAGAGCATGTTCTCCGGCATGAAAGTGACGGTGACGCCCACGACCGAGACCAAGAAGATCCGCGACTGGAACGCGACGAAGTACACGGTGACGATGTCGATGCCGATGGGCAGCTCGAGTCAGGAAGTGTGGGCGACCAAGGACCTCGCGGTCGACTCCGCCAACTATTGCGAGCTGGCGGGATCGATGATGTCGCTGATGCCGGGCGGGTCCGCGATGGCCGCGGAATGGAAGAAGGTCGAAGGCTTCCCGGTGCTCACCTTGAGCAGCCAGCCGATGATGGGATCCGAGATGAAGTCGAAGGAGGAGCTCACGGCGGTGGAGCAGAAGGACGCTCCGGAGGGCACGTTCGACGTGCCCAAGGGCTTCACGGAACAGCCGTTCGACTTCATGAAGGCGAGCATGCCCGCGGGGGGACGCAGTCCCGGCGGGCACTGACGCGCAGCGATACCGGGCTTTCTCGGCTGGCCTACGCGACCGGCGTCGCGGTCATTCGTGGCGTACCGCAGGGTGGTCGCAGCGCGCACTCGTCGTCAGAATCGTCGCGCTCGTTTTTCGAGAGGACCCTGCCGACATGAGCTCGATTCGCTGGTTCGCCGTCTTCGCTGCGCTGTCCGGGAGCGCCTTCGCCCAAGTCAAACCCGACGCCGTGCTGCTGCGCATGCCGGACGTCAGCCAGAGCGAGATCGTATTCCGCTACGCGAACGATCTGTGGCTCGTCGACAAGCACGGAGGAACCGCGCGCCCGCTCTCCTCGCCGCCCGGCGCCGAGTCGCTGCCGAAGTTCAGCCCCGACGGACGCAAGGTGGCGTGCGTCGCGAGCTACGACGGCGCGCGCGAGTTGTACGTCCTCGACGTCTCAGGCGGCGTACCGCTGCGGATCACGCACCATCCGGAGCGCGAGATGCTCTGCGATTGGCATCCCGACGGCCGATCGATCTTGTTCTCGTCGACGATGCAATCGGGGCAAGACGGCGCACCGAAGATCTTCCGCGTGTCCGCCGACGGCGGCCAACCGACGGCGCTGCCCGTGCCGTACGGACTCTTCGCGTCGCTCGACGAGAGCGCTGCCTGGCTCGCGTACACGCCGCTCACGCAGTCGGAGTTCAGGACCTGGAAGCGCTACCAGGGCGGGATGGCGCAGGACATCTGGCTGTTCCACTTGGAGACGTTCGAGTCGCGTCGCCTAACGGACTTCCCGGGCACGGACGCGCTGCCGATGTGGCACGCGAACGAGATCTACTTCCTCTCCGATCGCGGCGCCGACGGACACACGAACGTGTGGAAGTGCGATGCGCGCGGACAGAAGTTCGTCCAGGTGACGAACTTCACCGACGACGACGTGCGTTTTCCGTCGGTCGGTCCCGCCGACATCGTGTTCGAGCACGGCGGCCAGATCATGCGCTACGAGTTCGCGAGCGGACGCAGCGTGGCGGTCGAGATCACGATCCCCGGGGACAGGCCGCGCCTCGCGCCGAGCACGCACGCGGTGGAGGATCGCGTCGCCGCCGTCGACGTGGGACCCCATGGACGACGCGTCGCCGTCGAAGCGCGCGGCGACGTGTTCACGGTCTCCGCGACGGAAGGCGCGACGCGCAATCTGACGAGCAGCGACGGCGTCGCCGAGCGCGGCCCGGCCTGGAGTCCCGACGGACAGTGGATCGCGTACTTCTCCGATCGCAGCGGCGAGTACGAGCTCGCCATCCGGCGCGCGGATGGACGCGCGTTCCGCTGGCCTGGCGCGGACGGCGACGTCGAGGAGAAAACGCTCACGTCGATCGGTCCCGGTTGGAGGGAAGCGCCGCAGTGGGCGCCCGACAGCAAGAGCCTCGTGTTCGCGAACGAGGCGGGCGAGCTCTGGCATCTCGTGCTCGCGACGAGCGTACTGAAAAAGATCGCCACGAATCCGAGCGGTGATCCGTTCACGGTCGACTGGTCGCCGGATTCGCGCTGGCTCACGTTCAGCGTGAGGCACCCGAGCACGCGACTCTCGGCGATCTACCTCTACGACTTCGCCGAGTCGAAGCTCCACACGCTGACGTCGGGTCGCTTCGACGACCGCGATCCCGTGTTCGATCGCAACGGCGAGTGGCTCTACTTCGTTTCGTCGCGCACGTTCGAGCCGATCTACGCCGAGCTCGACGAGACGTGGGTGTACACGAACTCGGCCAACTTGATGGCCGTGCCGCTGCGGAAGGACGTGAAGAACGTGCTACGGGTCACGGATCCCGACGAGACGGCGCCGGCGGACGACGACGCCGAGGATGGTGACGACGCCAAAGCCGATGATTCGGAAGGTGAGGAACACTCCAAGGACGTGAAGCCCGTGCAGATCGACGTCGCGGACTTCGAGTCGCGCATCCTCGAGCTGCCGGTCGAGCCCGGTGTGATCGGGAGCCTCGCTGGAGCGGAGGGTCGCGTGTACTACCTGCGCGGACCGCGCGCCGGCAGCGAGCGCCCGCCGAGCGAAGACGACGAGGACGAGGAACCGCACGGCAGCACACTCGTGGAGTTCAAGCTCTCGAGCGACGCGAGCGAGCGTGAGGAGAAGACCGTGCTCGCCGACGTCGCGGACTTCCAACTCGCGCCGCAGGGCGAGAAGCTCCTCGTGCAGCTCGCCGACGAGAGTGTCGCGATCATCGATGCCGCGCCGGACGCCAAGGCTCCCGAGAAGATCGATTTCGCGGGGATGTCCGCCGAGATCGATCCGCGCCGTGAGTGGGAGCAGATCCTCGCCGACGCGTACCGGATCACGCGCGACTTCTTCTACGAGCCGACGATGCACGGGCACGACTGGAAGGCGATCTACGTGCGCTACGCGCGCGCGCTCGAGCACGCGACGAACCGCGATGACCTCGACTACTTGCTCGGCGAGATGATCGCCGAGCTCAACGTCGGTCACGCGTACAACGCCGGCGGACCGGGCATCCCCGAGCGCGCGCCCGAAGGTGTGCAGGCCGGATTGCTCGGCTGCGATTTCGAGCTCGCCGAAGGCGCGTACCGCATCACGCACATCGTGCGCGGTGCACCCGGAGAGACCGACGGTCGCAGTCCGCTGGCCGAGCCGGGAATCGACGTGCGCGAAGGCGACTTCCTCCTCGCCGTCGACGGCCAGAGGGTCGACGTTTCGAAGGACGTGTTCGCCGCGTTCGTCGGCAAGGCCGGGCGCGCGACCGAGCTCACCGTGAACAGCGTGCCGCGCATCGACACGAATGCGCGGCGCGTTCTAGCCCTGACGCTCGAGGACGACAGCGAGGTGCGCTACCGCGAGTGGGTCGAGACCAATCGCCGGTTCGTCGACACGCTGTCGGGTGGACGCATCGGGTACATCCACGTGCCGGACACGACGCGCCGCGGACAGCGCGAGCTGGTGCGCCAGTTCCTCGCGCAGTACCACAAAGACGCGCTCGTCATCGACGAGCGCTGGAACGGCGGCGGGCAAGTCCCGACGCGCTTCATCGAGCTCTTGAACCGGCCGCGCACGAACGCGTGGGCCGTGCGCCACGGCGAGGACTGGCAGTGGCCGCCGATCGCGCACGACGGACCGAAGGCGATGCTGATCAACGGCTCGGCGGGATCGGGAGGCGACGCGTTCCCGTACTACTTCCGCCAAGCGAAGCTGGGACCCTTGATCGGCATGCGCACGTGGGGCGGGCTCGTCGGACTCTCCGGCAACCCTTCGTTCATCGACGGCTCGTCGATCACCGTGCCGCGCTTCGCGTTCTACGAGACCGACGGCACGTGGGGCGTCGAGGGCTTCGGCGTCGCTCCGGACATCGAGGTGGTCGACGATCCGGCGCTCATGGTGCACGGCGAGGATCCGCAGCTGCTTGCGGGGGTGAAGTACCTGCTCGAGGCTTTGGAAACGTGGAAGTTCGTCCGACCCGCGCGGCCGGCGCCGCCGGATAGGCGCGGGGCGGGGGTCACACCAGCCGATCGCTGACCGGGGAGAGCGCATCCCTTCCTTAAAGGAACGGGAGTCGCACGTCGGCTTTTGCGGACCCCGCACACGGCGCCGGTGCGCATCCGGTTACCCTGCTCGCCCCGCGCTTGCCGCGCTCGCAAAGCCAACAGGCGCCGCGCGCTGGACGTACCCGGCGTTTTGCCGGGCGACGGCCGCACCGGAAGACTCTCCACACCCAAGACGCCCCGCATGGTCCTTCAAACGACGCCCATTCCCGAGAGCGAAGAACTCAAGCGCGCGGCCGCCTGGATCGGTGAGCTGCGCGGCTCGTTGAACGAGGTCATCGTCGGACAGGACGACCTGATCCGCGGCCTCTTGATCGGTCTGCTCACCGGCGGACATGTGCTCCTCGAGGGCGTGCCGGGGCTGGCCAAGTCGCTCGCCGTTTCGAGCCTCGCGAAAGCCGTGCACGGCAGCTTCGCGCGCCTCCAGTTCACGCCCGACCTCTTGCCGTCGGACCTCGTCGGCACCGAGATCTACAACGCCAAGGATGCGACCTTCACGGTGCGCAAAGGACCGATCTTCGCGAACTTCGTCCTCGCCGACGAAGTGAACCGCGCGCCGTCGAAGGTGCAGTCGGCGCTACTGGAAGCGATGCAGGAACGCCAAGTCTCGATCGGCGGTCACACGTTTGCGCTGCCGCGGCCGTTCCTCGTTCTCGCGACGCAGAACCCGCTCGAGCAAGAAGGCACGTACCCGCTGCCGGAAGCGCAGCTCGACCGCTTCGCGCTCAAGGTCGTCGTGCACTATCCGAAGCGCGCCGACGAGCTCGAGATCCTGAATCGCATGGCGAGCACGCGCCCGCACACCGACGTGCGCACGGTCGTGACGCTCGAGCAAGTGATGGGCGCGCGCACCCTCATCGACCAGATCGCGCTCGACACGCGCCTGCGCGAGTACATCGTCGAGATCGTGCTGGCCACGCGCGATCCCAAGGCGGCCAAGCTGCCCGAGCTCGTGGGACGCATCCAATACGGAGCGTCGCCGCGCGCGACGATCTGGCTCGCGCTCGCATCGCGCGCGCACGCGTTCCTCGCCGGTCGCGGCTACGTGACGCCCGGCGACATCAAGGCGGTCGCGCTCGACGTGATGCGCCACCGCGTGATGCCCACCTACGAAGCGGAAGCGGAAGGCCTGTCGTCCGATACGCTCGTGTCGCGCGTCCTCGAGACGGTTCCCGTCCCCTGATTCGATGGCGCTGCTCTGGCGAAACACGGCGGAGAGTCCAGCGCTTTCGCAGGGCGCGAGCGCGGTCGCCGAGTCGCGCGGCTTGCTCGCTCCGGAGCTGATGGCGCGCGTGCGCCAGATCCAGATCCGCACGCACCGCCTCGTGAACACGGCGTTGTCGGGCGGTTACCGCAGTACCTTTCGCGGCTCCGGCATCGAGTTCTCCGAGGTGCGCGCGTACCAACCCGGCGACGAAGTGCGTCGCATCGATTGGAATGTCACGGCGCGGACGGGTCATGCGTTCGTGAAGACGTACGCGGAGGAGCGCGAGCTCACGCTCAACTTGATCGTCGACACGAGCCGCTCGATGGACTTCGGCAGCCGGCGCTGGACGAAGCGTGAGACCGCGGCGCAATTTTGCGCGCTCATCTCGTTCGTCGCGCTGCGACACCAAGATCGCGTCGGCCTCGCGCTCTTCGGCGAACAGCCGGGTTTGCACGTTCCGTCGCGCAAGGGCGGTCAACATGTTCTCCGCCTCGTACGCGAGGTGATCGCGGCGCCGGTCACGGGCGGCGGCAGCGATCTCGTCGCGGTCCTCGAGCATCAAGTGCGCGTGCTGCGCCGCCGCTCGGTCGTGTTCCTCGTCAGCGACTTCGCCTGCCCGCTCGCGCCGCGAGCGGGCACGAAAAACGGTGGGCGCGACTGGCCGGAGCTCCTCGGGCTCCTCAATCAACGTCACGACGTGATCGCGGTGCAAGTGGTCGATCCGTTCGAAGCGCAGCTGCCGTCCGCGGGTCTGATCGAGCTGGCCGACATCGAGTCGGGCCGGCACCTGGAACTCGACACTCGTTCGCAGAAGGTCCGCAGCGACTGGAACGAGCGCGCGATCGAGCGGCAGGCTGCGATCGACGCGAACCTGGCGCGCGCGCGCGTCGACAAGATCGTGCTCGACACGACGCGCGACGTCGGTGAGCCGGTGCTCGCGTTCTTCCGCCGGCGTCTCCTGCGTCACGGAGGGGGACGGTGATCGCGCTCGTGCTTGCGCTCGTGCTCGCGGAGAGCTCCGCGAAGGCCCGGCTCGAAGCAGAGCCGCGCGAGGCGCGGATCGGTGAACCGGTGCAGTGGACGCTCACGGTCGAGCATGCGGCCGACGCGCGCGTCGTGCTGCCGAAAGAGTGGCCGACGCTCGACGCCTCGTGGGTGCTGCTCGACACCGGACTCGTGCTGCGCTCCCTCGAGCCGGACGGAAGCGCGACGACGCGGTCCACCTGGAGCGTGATGTCGCTCGAGGCGGGGGAGCGCGCGCTGCCGTCGATCGAGCTCGAGGTCGCGGGCGAGGTCGTCAGCGCCGAAGCCGCCGCACTCACGGTCCTTTCTGAACTCGCGCCGAATGAGGACGAACCGCGGCCGATCCGCGGTTTCCTTCCGCCGCCGTTGCGCACCGGGGCGCGCGCGCTGTTGCCGTGGATCGGCGGGCTCGCGTTGGTGTTGGCGGCGCTCGCGATCTGGCGCTGGCGCGTGCGGGCTGGTCGCAAGGTCGTCGCTTCGTCCGCGCTGACGCCGCTCGAGGAGCTCGCGCAACTTCGCGGTCGCGCACGCTCGGAGCCGGACGCCGCGCGCAAGATCACATACGCGGCCGTTGGGCTGCTACGGCGTGCGGTCGACGGTTACCTCGGTGAGACGCGCTTCGCGAGCCCCGACGACGAGTGGCTCCGTCGCCTCGAACCCGACGAGCGCGTTCCGCTCGGCGTGCGCAGCGCCGCCACGCGTATCTTGCAAGGCGCCGAGCGCGTGAAGTACGCGCAGGCAATGCCGACGCCGTTCGCGCTCGAGGAGATGCTGTCGAGCACCGAGTCGGCGCTCGCCGCCCTGGCAGAGGCGCCACCGCTCGCGCGAGTTGTGGAGGTGGCCGCGTGATCGCGCGCGTGCTCAGCGCCGTGCAAGTCGCGGGCGATGCGGCGGCCACTGGCGCCGCCGACGCCATCAAGAGCGCCGCCGAGGAGCAGCTGAAGCTCTGGGGCGATTACTCGCTCGCGGATCCGTGGTTCCTCGCGCTCGTGCCGGTCGGGCTGCTGTGCATAGGGTACGGCCGTTCGCGCGCCGGCCGCGAGCGCGGTCGCGTGCCGACGTTGCCGGAGCGCGCGAAGTCGAAGAGCATCGTGCAGCACCTTGCTTGGATCGCGCCGTGCTTGCAAGCCGCGGCGATCGTGCTCGTCGCGCTTGCGCTCGCGCGTCCACTGCGCGGCAGCGTCGAGACGAGCACGCACACGGAAGGCGTCGACATCGCGCTCGTGATCGATTGCTCCGGCTCGATGCGCTACGAGGACCTCGAGGAGGGCAAGAACCGCCTCCAGGTCGTCCAGCAGGTCGTGAGCGATTTCGCCGCGCGGCGGATGACCGACCGCGAAGGCGCGGCCGACAACATCGCGCTGATCACGTTCGCGGCCTATCCGCGCCTCCTGTGCCCCTT
>JANOFY010000066.1:0-4820 GCA_031413895.1 Planctomycetota bacterium
GGGCAGCGTGCGCGAGCGGACCTCGAGCACACTCTCCTGCAAGGCCCGCGCGCCGGCCAGCTCGCCCAGCGCCTTGATCGTCGCGGCCAGGTTCCCCCGCGCCCTCTGCAGATCGGGATGGTCATGGGGCAGCGTGCGCGAGCGGACCTCGAGCACCTGCTCGTACAAGGCCCGCGCGCTGGCCAGATCGCCCTGCGTGTAGAGCGTCGAGGCCAGGTTCAGCCGCGCGGTCTGCAGATCGGGGTGGTCTTGGGGCAGCGTGCGCGAGCGGACCTCGAGCACTTGCTCGTCCAGGGCCCGCGCGCCGGCCAGATCGCCCTGCGTGTAGAGCGTAGCGGCCAGGTTCCGCCGCGCCGCCTGCAGATCGGGGTGGTCTTGGGGCAGCGTGCGCGAGCGGACCTCGAGTACTTTCTCCCAAGCGGTTCTTGCCGTGCCGTGGTCTTGCGCGTCCCTCGCCGCATGCCCAGCGGAGTCCAAGAGCGCGAGCCACGCCGCATCCTGCTCGGCCTCCGGTCGCGCGAGCAAGTACGTCACCACTTCGAGAGCCATCGCGCGCGCAGCGGCGTAGTCGCTCGCCGCGCGCGCTGCGTTCGCGTCGTTGATCAGCGTGCGATAGAGCAACAGGTCGGGCGCGGAGTGAACATCGCTCTCGCCTTGTGCCTGCGAAGTGGGCACGGATGGCGTAATCGACAGCGGGCAAGCCCGCAGAGTCGGGGTGGCGAGGCTCGCCGTCAGGACGATGAACAAGGTCTGTCGAGCGACGTGCATGCAGGAGACTCTCACCACCGGATGACCCGGGCAGGCCTGCGACACGGGGCAGCGCAGCCTGGTCTCTCGATGCTACTCGACACGCATCCGGGCGGCACGGTGCGCGGCGCTCCTCTCGCGCGCGTCGACTCCGAGTGACCGGTCGCGCCATCAGGGGCGAGCGTGGTCGCTGCGCATGCCTATTCTTGCGCGCCGGTCAGTACCCACGCAGCCCAATCGCGCGTCGTGTACTTCGGCGCGCCGCGCTTGTCTTTCGCTTCGCGCAGCTTCGTCTTCGCTTCCCAGAGCGCTTGGTGCTTGGGCTTCTGTTCGACCCACAGACGGCGGTAGAAGTCGAGCATCAATTCCTTCGTCGCTTCGTCGGGCACCTTCCATAAGGAAGTGATCACGCTGCGCGCACCGGCCATCTGCAGCGCCTTCTGCAAGCTCGCGACGCCTTGACCTGCTCGTCGCTCGCCGACGTTCGTGTCGCAGGCGCTGAGCACAGCGAGCTCGCAGTTCGAGAGATCGAGCGTCGAGAGCTCGTCCGCAGTCAGGTGGCCCGGTGCGCGCGAGGTCGGCGAACTCACGTCGCAGCGCCCGCACGCTTCCTCGCCTCAGGGCAGCTGCGCGAACAGTGTGCGCGCGGGCACGACGGTCGGATGCTCGCGAACGAAGCAGTCGGCCGGCACGTGCGGCAGCTCGAGCACCGCCTGCAGTGCGTGCCGTGCGCCGGTTTGGCGCTGGAAGTGCGCCAAGTGGGAGCTCAGCGTCGTGTCCGCGAGTTTCGACTCGACCAGGAACCAAGGTCGCTTCTCGCGCGTGACGATGAAGTCCACTTCGCGTCCGTCCTTGTCACGCAGATACGACAGCTCGAAGTGGCCCAGTCCGCGGTCCGTCCATGACTGGACGGCCTTCTTCAAGTGGACCGCGACCATCGTCTCTGCGCGGGCTCCGGGGTCCTTGGCCGCGGACCAATCCGCGAGGTACCACTTCGGCTCCTTGCGCAACGAGCGTGCGACGTTCTTGAACCACGGACGCACGAGGAAGCCGTGGTGCAGCGTGCACAAGGTCGAGATCCAGCGTCTCAGCGTGTCCACCGATACCTGCACTTCGCCGGCCAGGTTCGAGTACGAGAGCGGCGTCCCGGAACGCTCCGCGAGCAGCACGACGAGCAGCTCGAGTTGATCGAGCTCGCGGATACCGGTCAGATCGCGCACGTCCTCGCGCACGAGCTGCTGCACGCGCAGGCCTTGCCAGCGATTGGAGAAGCGCGTGTCGTCGCGCACGAAGGGTTCGGGGAAACCGCCGCGCGCGCACAGCGTGTCGAAGCGCGCGTCGTCGATCGAGGTCGGCGGTCCGATGGGTTCGTCGGCCGGCCGTGCGTCGCAGAGCTCGCCCACGCTCAGCGGGTGCATGTGATAGAGCATGTAGCGCCCCATCAAGCTGTCACCGCCACGCCGGTAGACGTCGAGTCGCGAGCTGCCTGTGACGACGATCCTCAGCGAGTCGCCCCACGTATCGAAGAGCCCCTTGAGGAACCCCTTCCAACGCGCGAATCGGTGCAGCTCGTCGAAGACGGCGACGAGCGGTGAACCCCGCAGCCGCTCGAGCCCCAAGCGCTGCGCGATCTCCTTGGGTCCGGCCACGATGGCACGGCGATGGTCGGTGTCGTCCCAATTGAAGTAGGCCTGCGGACTCGCGAGCGCGCGACACACGGTCGTCTTCCCGACTTGCCGCGGTCCGGCAACGAAGGCCATCTGGCGCAGGCTGGTCAGGTGCTCGCGCAGAACGTGCTCGAGGGAGCGGCGGAGCAGCGGGTCGGCCATGGCGCGCCCGATCGTAAGCCGGTCGCGACCAATTTACGACTCCACGTCGCATGGGCGGACCTGCGAGGGGCGTCCGCAGGCTGCGGACAGGGGAGCAGGACGACGCGCCCGCCCGCCGAATGTCACCCGTGTGCGCGGTCACATCGGTTACCGATGTGCCCGGTCTGAACCGTTAACCCGGATCGCCGGTCAGAACCCACGCAGCCCAGTCGCGCGTCGTGTACTTCGGCGCGCAGCGCTCGTCCTTGGCGTCGCGCAGCGTCTTCTTCGCTTCCCACAGCGCTTGGTGCTTGGGCTTTTTCTCGACCCAAAGACGGCGGTAGAAGTCGACCATCAGCTCCTTCGTCGCTTCGTCGGGCACCTTCCATAAGGAAGTGATCACGCTGCGCGCGCCCGCCATCTGCAGCGCCTTCTGCAAGCTCGCGACGCCTTGACCTGCTCGTCGCTCGCCGACGTTCGTGTCGCAGGCGCTGAGCACAGCGAGCTCGCAGTTCGAGAGATCGAGCGTCGAGAGCTCGTCCGCCGTCACGAGCCCCGGCGCGCGGCCAACCGCATTCTCCGGCAAGTTCGCGCCTGCCAGCGCGAGACCGCACAAGAGCATCGGGCTCATACCCTTCACTTGCTCTTCGCCGCTCAAGCGGACCCCGAGTCCACTTTGCTTGTCCAGCGGCTCGGGATCACTCCATGATTTGATCGAGTCCGGCGCGAACCAGCCGTGCGTCGCGATGTGCAGGTAGCGCGCTTTCGGTGCGAGCTCCTGCAGCGCTTCTCGCGAGGCCTTGCGCTTCTCGAGCACGAGCGCCGGCCGCTCGTCCTCGTAGATCTCCGTGTACAGAGCGCCGATGCCGCGCGCTTCGTCGCCGGTGTGCGTCAAGGGCGCGAAGCCGCGCTCCCACGCCGTGCCGCGCAGTACCACTGGAACCTGGATCGGCTTGCCATCCGCGCTGGAAGTGGTGTCTTCGTTCGGCGGTGGCTGTTCGATCGACGCGACTTCCTCGGCCGCGAGCGGTACCGGCGCCAGGTTGAACGAGGCCCCGCCCACCGCCAAGAGCGCCGTGCCGGTCGCTGCAGGCGAATCCGTCAAGAGCTCCGTGAGCGTCGCGTGCGTCTCGATGCGCCAGCGATCGCCGACGAGCGTCGCTCGGGTCGCACCGTCCTGCGCCGTCGGCGCGAGCGGCAGCGCGTCGAGTGGTACGAGGTGCAAGACGTCGTCGAGCACGAGCACGACTCGTTCCGCTGCGCCGAGGGACGGGAGCAATGGATCGAACACGAGTTGACGCAGCTCTTCGCCGCGCGCCTTCACCAGGTCGATCCTTGCATTGCCCACAGCGATGCCGCGCTCGAGCCCGACGCCGATCGCCTCGCGCCACGCACGCGCTGCGGCTTCAATCACCGCGATCGGCCCGAGATCGACCAGCGTTAGCGGCAAGGCTGGCGCGGAGTCGCCCATCGCACTGCCATTCGCGGCGGACTTGGCTTCGGACTTTGAGCTCTGCACGACGAAAGCACACAGGCTCGGGACCGCGGCCTCACGCACCGCGGGCTGGCCCGTGGAGTCGAGCTCGTCGACGACGGAGACCGTGAACTTCGTGAAGCGACGGAAGCTCACCGTCACCTCGCCTGCCGCAAGCCTCTTGGAGAGAACCTCGACGTCGAGCTCGACGGCGCTCTCCCTTCCTCCCGAGAGCTCACGCGCGAGCGCCACGAGCTCGCGTTCCACCGATTCGCGCTTCACGCGCGCGCGATCGAATTCCTCGCTCGTCGTGCCCTTCTGCGCTAGACCCGCAAGCTCGTCGCTCGCCGCCCGTAGCGTCTCGCGCAGCTCCGAGTACTTCGGCGATCTCGCCGCCCGGCGCGTGAGCTCGGCCGACGCGAGCGCTGCACCGCGCGTCGTTTCCGCAAAGACGAACGCGGACCTCTCGAGCTCGTGAAGTGGCTCGAACACGCCAATTCCCTGCGCGAACGATAAGGAGACGTCGAGATCTTTCGCCACGCTCGCGCAGCGTTCCTCCGCTTCACGACCGGCACTCTCAACGATCGCCGCGCGTGCCGCTTGCACCTGTGCGCGGCACAAGTCGCTGATTAGCTTGGCGCATTGCCCCCTCCCCCCCCCGCGGGCGCGGGGTGTCTCGCCCGCCCCCCCCCCAGAGGGGCGCGCGGGCGCGCGGGCCCGGGGGTTCGGGACCGCCGGGGGCCCCCCCCCCCCCACCCGGCACGGGGGGGGGGCGGGCCGCCGGGGCGCGC
>JANOFY010000067.1:0-3145 GCA_031413895.1 Planctomycetota bacterium
GGCGAGATCCGTCTCGGCGGGCAGGACGATCACGCGCAATCGACCGCCGCGCGATTCGACTTCCGCGCGCGCGACCTTCACCACCGCGCGCGTCAGACGGAAGAGTTCGCCGCCGTGATCCTCGAGCTGCTGGGACGGCTCGCGACCGCGCCGCTCCCACGCCGTCAGCGCGAGCCGCGCGATCGAGGAGTGGTGCGTGAGTGAGCTACCCGCCGGCAGGTACGCGCGGCGCGAACTCGCGACCCACTGATCGCTCTCTCCGACCGCGGCGAGGAAGTCCGCTTGCGATCGCAACAAGCGATCGATGTCCGCGAGCGTGCGTGCCGGGCTCTCGACGAGCGTGAGCGCGCCCTCGTCGTCGACGCGGAAGCGCGGCTTGAACGCGACGGAGAACGACCAGTGCCGCAGTGCCGGCGGATACGTCGTCAGGACGCGCGGCAGCGCGTCGGGCAGGAGGCCGAGCCACACCTCGTCGCCGGCGAGCGCCCGTCCGTCGCGGCGCCAGCGCAGGAGCGCTTGATCGATGCCGTATCCGCCGACGCCGAGATTCGCGACCTCGAGGTCGTCGCGACGCGCATCGAGTCGCGCGGCCCAGCACTCGTTGCCGGCGACCGCCATGCCCAGCGTGTACGAGCATCCGATCGCGACGGCGCGTCGGACGCCCGGCCGTCGCTCGCGCGAGAGCGGCTGCGTGCCGACGCGGCTCCCGGCCCAATCGAAGCGGTAGAGCCCTGCTTCGCTCTCGCGCCGCGTGCACCAGCCCAGCCCGCCGTCGAAGTCGAACGACGAAGCGGGCGGCTCGCCCGTCGTCGCGTGCGCGTGGATGCGCGCGAACGAATCGCGTTGCGACGGCGAGAAGATCGGCGGGTCGAACGGTACGATGCGCCGTGAGCGGAGTTCGCCGTCGCAGAGCGCGGTGTACTGCACCAGCTGATCGAGCGCGATGAGCGTCGCGAGCCCGAGCGAGAGCTTGACGGCGATCCGTTTCATCGCGCGACGCAGGCGCGGCGGTCGGGGCCGCCGATCGGGGAGCGATCGCTCGCGGGGGTGGGGTAGGCGCTCACGGAAGGTCGATCCGCGGATGGGCGGTGCCGCGCCATCGTAGGGGTTTGTGTGTCGCGATCGAGCGCCCGATAAGGCAGTCTCCCGCCGAGACGATCGCGCACTCCTCGTCCCACCCTGACGACACGGACGTTGCCGAACCCGCCGCGCCCCCTCGCGTGGCTGAGTGCAGCCCGCCAGACGAACGCGCGCCTGCGCTGGCTTCAACTGGGGATCTTCGCTCGGGGTGCGCGTGCGCCGAACCAAGCGCGCCATTGGTGGATGACGAACGCCGCGATCCACAATGCTGACGTGCACAGGTGCATGGTGATCCACACCGTGCGCCAGGTCTCGCTGCCACACACTTGCAGCGCGTACCCGGACGAGATCATCGGCACGAGGCTCAGTGCAAGGCTCAGGCCGGACTTGCGCCGTTCGCGATAGCCTGTGCGCACGCGCGCCCATGCGTGCGCTTGCCAGATCAGGCCGCAGGCGAACACCAGCAGCGGCGCGCTGAGCACGTGCAGGTGCTGCATGGTCGGCTGCGCAGGATGGTTGACCACTGCGAAGGGCTCGGCCGGCACCGCGCAGTAGCGCATCCAGGCGTACACGAGGCCTGTTCCGCCGACCAAGAGGTTGGCGACGTGCAGCAGGTTCGCCTCGAAACGAGTCACGGAGCTCGTGGAGTTGGGAGCAAGGCTTGATGCGCGGCCAGCACGCGTCGCACGGCGCGCGTGGTCGCGCCCGCGGTGAGGCTCGCGCCGGTCACGCCGCGGATCTCGCCCTTCAGACTGAGCGCGGCGTCGAGCTTGCGGCCCCGAAACTGCGCGTACCAGGCTCGGACTGGGACGTACTCGCGCGGCTCGGCGAACGCCACCAGCTCGACGCGGCCGACGCGGTCATGCGTGTCGACGACCACCAGGATCGACTCGCCCAGCGTGCGCACGCGGTGAGTGTCGACGTAGGCCGTGCCAACCGGCTTGCCTTCGAACGTGGCTGTGTAGCGCAGGACCAGGGCGCTCGGCAGCGCCTCGCCAGCCAGCGTCGCTGCGCGTTGCATCTGCGCCTCGGTGAGGTAGCAGGTCGAACGCGAGATGATGCACTTGGGGAAGGCCAGCGCGAGCGCCTCGTCGATCGACAGCGTAGTCCCCGCCGGAGGCTCCGTCGGTGCGGGCCACGTCGCAGCACGCGACGGACTGCTCAATAAGAACAGCAGCGGCATGCACCAGCATACGGCGCTGCGCAACGACGAACGCACTCCGTGAGCGCGACCGCCCCCTGCTCGCCGATCAGAAGATGTAGCCGATCGAGACACTGAATTGGTCCACGCCGCCGTCGTCGGAGTCTTGGTAGTCGGCCTTGATCACGATGCGCTCCATCGGCTTGTAGCTGACTCCGATCGTGGCGCTCTCGATGTCGTTCGCCGGATCCGATGCGAAGCCGGACGGCACCCGCGCTTGGGTGTCGAACGATTCCCAGCGCACGAACGGCGTCAACGATTGCGCGCTCTCGGGTGCCAAGCCGTGCATCAGGTCGTAACCCAGCTCGAAGTAGTAGCCGGAGAGCTCTTCGCCAATCGAGTCGGAACCGACCAGGCCGAGTGCGGCGTTCAGCTCGGCCACGTCGTCGAGCTCGGCCAGCACTCCCAGAGCTCGGACATGCCATCCCTGAGCCTTGTACTCGACGTGTGCCTCGGCGATCGTCGTCGTCGCCTCGATGTCGCTGCCACCTGCGTTCTGGAGCGTCTGTCCAGAGTCGCCGTGGTAGGCCGAGCCACCGAGCAGGAGCCCGGGGGTCGCGGTGTAGTCCAGGCGGCCGACGACGGCCATGTCTTCGGCCTGCGCTTCGGAGCCGTTCTGTCGTCCGCCGCGCAACCCCGTGTCGCTGAAGCCGGCTGCGTCGAAGCCGTTGATCACGTAGGCCCTGTACGAGAAGTCACCCGCGTCGCCGAACGCACCGAAGCCGTTTTCGTGCCAAGTACTGGGAATGAGGAAGCGCTCGATGGAGGGTCGATGCGTCGAGAGAAACGTGGTGGGCTCGTGCATCTCGTTCAAGAAGCCCATCGGCACGAGCACGTTGCCAGCGCGGAAGTTGAGCGCCGGAT
>JANOFY010000068.1:0-4500 GCA_031413895.1 Planctomycetota bacterium
TCGCGAGCGCGCTCGCCACGGCGGGTGTGTCGATCGTGTCAGGCTTGGCGCGTGGGATCGATCAAGCGGCGCACCGCGCGGCTCTCTCGGTCGGCGGCACGACGATCGCCGTGCTCGGAAGCGGGGTCGATCGGCCGTGGCCACCGGGCGAGCTATGCGACTCAGTTGTCGAACACGGTCTCTTGCTGTCCGAGTTCCAACCCGGCGAGTCCCCACGCCCCCACCATTTTCCGCTCCGTAATCGGTTGATCTCCGGTCTGTGCTCAGCCGTCATCGTGATCGAAGCGGCGCACGCTTCCGGCTCGCTGATCACGGCGCGTTGGGCGGCGGATCAGGGGCGCACGGTCTACGCGCTCCCCGGACGCGTGGATCATCCGATGGCGCGCGGTGCGCACCGGCTGATCCGCGAAGGTGCGACGCTCGTCGAATCCCCGGAGCACGTCCTCGAGGATCTTGGACTACGCAGCGCGAAGGAGATCCCCGGTGCCCGTGTCTCGGACGCGCGCGCGCTGTCGAAGGACGCGCTGCGAATCATCGAGTCGCTGCGGGGCGAGACGCTCAGTGCCGACGAACTCGTCGAACGAACGGGTTGTGCGCTGAAGTTCATGCTCGTCGAGCTCGTCGCGCTCGAGATGGACGGAGCCGTCGTGCGGGGTGCGGGTGGACTCTATCGACTCGGGGCGGTCGGGCTGTGCGGATCGTGAACGCGGATACGAGCCTGACTAGCAGCATCATTCGGCTGATGGAGACCGCCCGCGCGCGGAGCGCGATTCAGCTGACCGATGCGACCGTGTGCTCGATCACGAGCATCACGAGAGCCACGGCCGTGCAGCCCGCGAAAAACCAGACAAGCCGTCTGCGCAAGCTCCTGATCGCGTCGCGGTCTTCGGGCTCCGAGAAGATCGCGCCGAGCACGACGATCGCGACACCGACGATCCCGAACAGCAACAGATGCGTGCCGAGGTCCTTCACGATGCGGCGTCCGCGGCCAGCGGCTCCGCGACACGCGCCGCCGAAGCGTTCGCGAGCAGCCGGTTCTCGTCGAATCCGTACACGTCGATCAGTGCCAGGACGTTCAAGAGTCCCCCGACGCACCCGATCATGAGTCCGGCTTCGGCGTATGGAATCTCGCCGGTCACGCGCGCGTGTCCGTGCACGAGCTCGAGCACCATCGCGGGCAACCCCGCCAAGAATTGCCCACCCCAGTAGTAGTAGTGCCGCTCACGGTCGAGGTTGGAGCCTTGCGCGAGCAACGATCCCAGCACGACGAGCCCGACGAGCAGCGTGAACACCACGACCGCGCGCAGCCGGCGCTTCTGCAGGAAGTGTCCGAGCCCAGGGACGAGCCAACCGGCGAACACCATCAACGTCGGGCGCAATGCGCGCGCGGCCTCGCGCTTCGGCAGGCGCGCTTCGGTGTGCGCCATCAGCATCACGCATGCGTTCGCGAACCCGCTCACCGCCGTCAGCCAGGTTCCGAGGTGGATGTGCGACGGCCACTCGCGCGGGAATCCCGGCCCGAATCCGTACTGCCGGATGTGCCAGACGAGCGCGCCCAGATTCCCCGCCTCCGGACTGAGCGCGACGACATACGGGCCACCGCGGAGATCGGGCTGGAGAAACTCGAACGCCATCCCCTCCGTCAGTCTCAAGCCGACGAAGTAGAGTCCCTGCACGATGACGAACGCGCCCAGCGCAACCAGCGGCCGCCCGAGGTACAAGTGTCCCGCGCCGGGAACGAACCAAGTCAGCACGGCCGCGAGGTTGGGTGCTCCGGCCTGCTCGACCTGTTTGCCATGGACCCAATTCATGCGACGCGACCGCGGCTGGGTTTCTACCAGCTCGGGGACCAAGCCGCCAGCTCGACCGAAACTGTGCGGCGGCTCTCCTCGACCGCCCAAACCGCGCGGGCCACGACCTGCTACCCGGCTCGACGAGCGTCTTCCCTGCGGAGTTGGAGAGCGCGAACGGCGATGATGCGGGCGCTTCCCGAAAACACTAGGAACTCGAGACAGCCTCAAGCCGCGGACATGATCCGATGAACGCCAAGCTGCACGAACACCGCCTGCGGGTTCGGTACGGCGAGACCGACCAGATGGGCGTCGTGCACCACGCCAACTACCTGCTCTATGTCGAGGAGAGCCGCACTCGACTCATGGCAGACCGCGGCTGCTCCTACGCCGACCTGGAACGCGCCGGATGGGGCCTGCCCGTGCGACGCGTCGAGCTGCGCTATCGCGCGCCGGCGGCCTACGACGACGAGCTCGCGGTGCGAACGCACGTCAGCCGCGTGCGCGCTGCGTCGGTGACCTTCGAATCGGAGATCGTGCGAGTTCGCGACGAGGAGCTCCTGGCGAACGCCAGCGTCGAGCTGGCCTGCATCCGGCTGCGCGCCGACGACCGGCGCCCGGTGCCGTTGCCTGATGACTTGCGAGCGCTACTCGAGGCGCCCCGCGATTGAGCCCGGCGTTGAAGCGACGGCCGCAGTCCTAGCCCGCCGTGTCCGGTCCATCGGGGCCACCTAGGCCGCCTGAGCCATACGGATCGTCGCGGACATCGCCGGTCGCCCAATCGTCCGCGGTTCGCTCGACCGCCGCGGTCGGAAGAGCTGGCGGGATCGATTCGAGAACGCGGTCCCGACAGCTCGGGCAGACCTGACCGTTCTGCAGTCGGTTCAAGCGCAGCGGCTCGCCGACGGGCAGGCTGCACGTGATGCACACAGGCTGAGGTCGTTCGGACATGACTTCGTCATCGGACGAGCCAGCGCGCTCGCTTGAGCTCAGCGCTCGTCACTCGGCAAGCCCGACCGACCCGAGGCGGAAGGATTGACCGGCGGCGCACCTGGTCGGCTTCCCGCGCGGGGTCTATACTTGGCTTCGGCCGCAAGATCGATCCGTGCGGCCTTTCTTCGCGGCCGATATAGCACTAGAATAGTGCGCTTTCCCCCGGACCCATGCTCCAGCTCACCAAGCGAACCGAATACGGCTTGATCGCCCTGGTCTACATGGCGGACCGGGCGGGCGAGATCGTGAGCGTCCGCGAGATCAGCGAGCAGTATCCGATCCCGCGCCGCCTGCTGGCCGAGGTGCTGAAGGACCTCTGCCGCGCGAACCTGGTGCATTCGCACCGCGGCGCGCTGGGTGGCTACGTCCTGGCTCGTGCGGCCGATGAGATCACGCTCGGTGCCGTGGTCGTCGCCCTCGAGGGCCGACCTTCGCTGACGAGCTGCGAAACGCTCGCACCGGCTGTCCATGGCGAATGTGGCATCGAGCACATCTGCCCCATTCGATCTCCGCTTCACCGGATACGAGAAGGAGTGTGGCACCTGATGGAGCGCACGACCCTGCGATCGCTCCTCCGACCCAAACCCATCCCAATGGCGATCGTCGCCGGCACCCAGCCGAACGACCCTCCGCACTCGCCCGCGCCATGAACCTGCCCATCTACTTCGACTACCAAGCGACGACGCCGATGGACCCGCGCGTCCTCGAGGCGATGATGCCGTTCTTCACGACTCAGTTCGGCAACGCAGCGAGTCGCAGCCACTCGTTCGGTTGGGGCGCCGAGGAAGCCGTCGAGAAAGCGCGCGCGCAGATCGCAGCGCTGATCCGTGCTTCGCCGAAGGAAATCGTCTTCACGTCCGGATCGACCGAGGCGATCAACCTCGCGATCAAGGGCGTGGCGGAGATGTACGTCGAGAAGGGCAAGCACATCGTGACGAGCCAAGTCGAGCACAAGGCCGTGCTCGACACGTGCAAGCACCTCGAGAAGCTCGGGTACGACGTGACGTACCTGAAGCCCACGAAGACGGGCCGCATCACGACCGAGATGGTCGAAGAGGTGCTGCGCCCGGACACGATCCTCGTCGCGCTCATGTGGGCGAACAACGAAGTCGGCACGCTCAACCCGATCCGAGAGATCGGTGCGCTGTGCCACGCGAAGAACGTCCTCCTCTTCACCGACGCGACGCAAGCCGTCGGCAAGGTGCCCGTCGACGTCGAAGCCGATCACGTCGACCTGCTGTGCCTGACGGGTCACAAGATCTACGGGCCGAAGGGCGTGGGCTGCCTGTACGTGCGACGCAAGAACCCGCGCGTGCGGCTCGTCGCGCAGATCGACGGCGGCGGACACGAGCGCGGCATGCGATCGGGCACGTTGAACGTGCCGGGCATCGTCGGTCTGGGCAGCGCGTGCGAGATCTCGCGCACGGACATGGAGAAGGACACGGCGCACACGCGCGGTCTTAGGGATTACTTCGAGGAACGCATCTTCGCGTCGCTCGACCACGTTCACCGGAACGGCGACAAGGATCACCGGCTGCCGAACAACGCGAACATCTCCTTCAACTACGTCGAAGGCGAATCGATGATCATGGGCATCAAGGACGTGGCGGTGTCCTCAGGCTCGGCCTGCACGTCGGCTAGCCTGGAGCCCAGTCACGTGCTGCGCGCGATGGGCGTCGGCGACGAGCTGGCGCACAGCTCGATTCGCTTCGGCTTC
>JANOFY010000069.1:0-2369 GCA_031413895.1 Planctomycetota bacterium
TGAGGAATGCGGGCTTGGCGACGCAGGAGCTCGTCGCAGTGCCGCTGGAGTAGACTCGCCCTGCGCGAGCGCGGTCTTCACTGCCGAGCGAGTGCTCGAGCTGAGCGGCGGCGCGAAGGAGTCGCACGCCATTCGCATCGCGGGCGGACGCATCACCGAGCTGCGCGCCGCGGTACGCTAGCGGCCGCGGGCTCGCCGAGCGAAGCAGCGCTCCGCGCCGTGAACACTTCGATGGGGCATACCGCAGGACGCCGCCTCCTTCCGATTCTCGCTCTGGCAAGCGCCGCCGCTCTGATCGTGGCGTTCTTCGCACGCCAAGCGCGTCCGACCGACTCGAGCTCGGAACCGCTCCTGAAAGCTGCTCCCCGAGCGGCGCGCGCCGCGTCCGCGCTCTCCGACCCTGAATCGAGTTCGTCTCTGCCCTCCGAACCGCGCACCGTCCAATCCGTCCCGCCGTCGGATTCGGACGCGGGCGACGCAGCCAAGGCTTCGGTCGCGGGGCTTCGCATCGTCGGTTCGCTTCGCTCGATCCCGGTCCGCTCACTTGCGGTCGAACTCGTCGTTTCCGTCGTCGATCCGCCGAACTCACCGGTACTGGATCAGATTCGCGTCCCATTGGATTCGGCGGATAGGGTCGACGTAGTCCTCCCGACCAACGTCTTGGCAGAACTGCTCGAAGGCCGCGAGCTCCGGATTTGGGCCGAAAACGCCGGACGTCGAACGAAGCAGCACCATGCACGCTTCGGTCACGGCCTGCTTCGGCGTACGCAGGACGAAAACGAGGAATACCGCATCGACGTCGATCTCGAGTTCTTGCGCCTCTCCACCGTGAGTGGATCGGTGATCGAAGCGACGGGGAGCCCGATGGCCGGTGCAACAGTAGCCGTGTTCAGCACCTCGGCGGACAACCAGGCTCCGGGTCTGCTTGCCTCCCAGAGCACGCGCGAAGACGGCAGCTTCCTGTTCGAGTTGGAGTCCTGCGGCAGGATCGCGGTCGCCGCGTACTTCCCGGGCTTCACGGCGGCCACGCGAGATGCCGAGCTCCCCTGCGAGCGATCCATCGAGCTACCGTCGCTGCGATTGACGCGCGGCGTCTGCATTCGGGGTTCCGTACGAACGGTCGCGCCAGGCCGATCGGTCGAAGGAATGAGCGTCCGCGCCCGACCCATGAACACCGGCGGGTCGAAGGGACAGCTCGTCGTCGGTCGCGAGTCGTTCCAATGGACGGCGAACGGCCTACAGCCGTACTCCCTCAGTGCGATGACCGACGACGAGGGCGAGTTCGAGATCTGTGGCTTGCTTCCGGGCGTGTACAGCCTGCACTGCGCCGGAACGCCTTGCTGGCTCCCGGGGCTGACGGACACGTCCCTCGTCGTGACGGCTCCGGTCGAGAGCGTTGTGATGGAGCTCACGCATCCCATCCTCCGAGTCTCCGTGACGCACGAGGGCGGGCCGGTCACGCGCGCATTCGTATCGCTACGGCCGTCGGAATTCGCAGAGATGAAGTGCCCAACACACCGGGAAGGAGTCGCCGAGATCGGCGTGCATCCCGACGTTGCGTATACAGCCGAAGTCGGCGGCGACGGATACGAATCGACGGAGATCTCCATCGCGCCGCTCGCATCGGGCGAAGTACGACTCGAAAGGGTGCAACTCCAGAAGCTCGCGCTCGGCGGCACCTTGAATCTGGAGATCGACGCGGAGACGCAAGCTCCGCTCGAGTACGTGTGCGTCGTATTGGAGCGCGTCGTCGACGGAAATCCGATTACCGAATCGGCACGATTCATCGATCAACGAGTCGTCGGTAAGCGAGCCACAATCACCAATCTTCCTCACGATCGCTATCGAGTCGCGGTCCGAGCCTTTGGGTGTCACGACGTACGGACGATGCTCGCCCCGGCGACCTTCGAGGTCGATATTCGGTCGGGAGAGACCAAGACCGAGCCCGTGTGGTTGCCGCGCGGCGGTCGCGTGCAGGTGCGGGTTCGAGATCCCGCGGGAGCCGTGTTGCCGGCGCGGTGTTGGATCGACGTGGGATCCCCGGGACGTTGGCCGTTGCATTTCACACCGATCGTTTCGGGAGGCGTGGTCGAGCTCACGCAAACGCTCTGGACCGGTGACTACACAGTTCACTGTGAGTTGGATGGCTACCGTTCCGCCGAATCCAGTTTCACGGTTCGCGCGGACGAACTGACGCGACAGACGGTGACGTTGACTCCGGCCAGGTGAACGGAGTCTCACCTCGCGCGGGCGGTGAGCTCTCGATGCACGCTCGCGACGACCTCGTCGACGCTCTTCCCCGACGTGTCGACGACGATCTCGCACTCCGCGTAGAGCGGCTCGCGCGTCGCGAGAATCGACTCGAGCTC
>JANOFY010000070.1:0-7491 GCA_031413895.1 Planctomycetota bacterium
CCCCCCCCGCTCTCGCTTCTTCTCTCTCCCTCCGCCCCCAAAGCGCGGCGCTCGCGCGCGTGCTCTCTCGTGATCGTCATGGCTAGGCTCCCCCGCGCCGCCTGCAGATCGGGGTGGTCACCGGGCAGCGTGCGCGAACGGACCTCGAGCACCACTTTGTACAAGGCCCGCGCGCCCTGAAGGTCGCCTAGCGTGCGGAGCGTGATGGCCAGGTTCCCTCGCGCCGCCTGCAGATCGGGGTGGTCGGCGGGCAGCGTGCGCGAGCAGACCTCGAGCACCTGCTCCCGCAAGACCCGCGCGGCCTGAAGGTCGCCCAGCGTGAAGCGCGTGTTGGCGAGGTTGTGCCGCGCCCCCTGCAGATCAGGGTGGTCGGTGGGCAGCGTCCGCGAGAACACCTCGAGCACCTTTTCCCGCAACGCGCTCGCGCCGTGAAGGTCGCCCAGCGCCGTGAGCGTGTTGGCGAGATTGTGCCGCGCTCTCTGCAGGTCGGGGTGGTCGGCGGGAAGCGTGCGCGAGAGCACCTCGAGCACCTTTTCCCGTAATGCGCGCGCGCCGTAAAGGTCGCCCAGCGCCCAGAGCGTGTTGGCGAGATTGTGCCGCGCCGCCTGCAGATCGGGGTGGTCGGCGGGTAGCGTTCGCGATCGGAACTCGAGCACCTGCTCCTGCAAGGCGCGCGCGCCATGAAGGTCGCCCAGCGCGTGGAGTGTGTTGGCGAGGTTCCCCCGCGCCGCCTGGGTCTGGGGGTGGTCGGAGGGGAGCGTGCGCGAGTCGTCCTCGAGCACCTCCTCGTACAAGGCCCGCGCGCTCTGGAGGTCGCCTAGCGTGAAGAGCGTGCCGGCGAGGTCGTGCCGCGCCTTCTGCAGAACCGGGTGGTCGGCGGTCAGCGTGCGCGAGAAGACCTCGAGCACCTGCTCGTTCAACGCCCGCGCGCTCTGGAGGTCGCCTAGCGTGAAGAGCGTGTCAGCGAGGTCTAGCCGCGCCTTCTGCAGATCCGGGTGGTCGACGGGAAGCGTGCGCGAGAAGACCTCGAGCACCTGCTCGTTCAACGCCCGCGCGCCCTGAAGGTCGCCCAGTGAGTGGAGCGTGCCGGCGAGGCCCTGCCTCGCCTTCTGCAGATCCGGGTCGTCGGCGGGCAGCGTACGTGAGCGAACGTCGAGCACCTGTTCGTACAACGCCCGCGCGCTCTGAGGGTCGCCGAGCGTGGATAGCGTGGCGGCGAGGCTCTGCCGCACCCACTGTAGATCGGGGTGGTCGGCGGGCAGCGTGCGCGAGCGGACCTCGAGCACTTCCTCGTACAAGGCCCGCGCGCGCTGAAGGTCGCCTAGCGTGTGGAGCGTGGTGGCCAGCGCCCCTCGCACCACTTGCAGAGTGGAATTGTCGGCGGGCAGCGTGCGCGACACCGCCTCGAGCACGTGCTCCTGCAAGGCCAGCGCGCCCCGAAGATCGCCCAGCGTGTAGAGCGAGTCGGCGAGGTTAAGCCGTGCCCTTGTCAGATCGGGATGGTCGGTGGGAAGCGTGCGCAAGAGAACCTCGTACACGCCCGTTCGTGCGCTGTTCGCCGTGCGCGTATCCTGAGCGTTGAACGCTGCTCGTCCCGCTGAGTTCAAGAGCGCGAGCCACTCCGCGCCTTGCTCGGCCGCCGGCCGCGCGAGCAAGTACGTCACCACTTCCGCCGCTATCCCGCGCGCGGTGACATAATCGCCAGCCATTCGCGCAGCGATCGAATCGTCGATTAGCGCGCGCACGCCAGTCAGTTCCGCAGCCGGAGTCGAAGCGCTCGCTCGGTGTACAACCAATGAGTCCTGGGCCGCACTGCTATGCTCTCCTGACGTCCCGTCGGAACCGCCGATCGAAGAACTGATTGCGGTTGAGTCAGTGCGAGTCGTCTGCGGCTTCGACGCGGACGTGCTCGAAACGATGACGAGCACAAGTGTGACGCGAGCGAGCTGCATGCAAGTCACCAGGGTCGGCGAGCACACGGGCGGCGGGCTGGAAGCCGGGAATTCCGTGGGCGCTCGGGACCGTGATGCTACCCGAACTCGGAACTGGCTCGCTCACGAGTCAGCACCTGCGCAATTCGTTCACGGTAGACAGCTCGCGGCCGCCTTCGTGCATCTTCGCGCCGAGTCCTCGAACGCGTCCCCTATCGCCCGACGAACCGCGGCTTGCGCTTCTCCGCGAACGCGGCGAGCGCTTCCAGTCGGTCTTGCGTCGGCAACACGCGCTCGTACGAACGAGCTTCGACTTCGAGCCCTCTGGCAAGCGGCAAGTCGCAGCCGTGATCGATGGCCTCCTTCGCGGCGCGCACGGCGACCGGACCGTTGGCCGATATCGCGCGAGCGATCTCGAGCGCGGTCTCCGTCAGCTTGCCTTCCGGCGCGATGCGGTTGACGAGTCCGATGCGCTCGGCTTCGACGGCGTCGATCTTGCGCGCTGTGAGAATGAGTTCCTTCGCTCGCGCGCGGCCGATGAGACGCGGCAAGCGCTGCGTTCCTCCAGCTCCGGGAATGATCGCGAGCGACGTCTCGGTGAGCCCGAGCTGCGCGTGCGGCGCGCACACACGCAGATCACACGCGAGCAAGAGCTCCGTTCCCCCACCGAACGCGACGCCGTTGATGACACCGATCGTCGGCTGCGGCAGCGCTTCGAGATTGTCCATCGTCTTGCGGATGTTCATCACGAACTGAGGCACGCGCTCGGGCGGCATCGTCTTGCGCTCCTTCAAGTCCGCGCCCGCGCAGAACGCTTTGTCGCCCGCGCCGGTGATCAAGATCGCGCGCAGCTCCAAGTCCTCACGCAGCGACGCGAAGAGCGTGCGCAATCGTCGCAGCGTCGGGAACGAGAGACAGTTCATCACCTCCGGTCGGTTGATGGTGATCCAGAGGCAATCGCCGTCGCGGCGCGTGGTGACGAGATCGGGAACGTCGGGAACGTCGTCGGGAAAGTCAGCCAGGGGAGAGTTCATGGAATCCGTCGGTCGCGGGTCGGTCGTCGAGGGATGAAAGCGAATGGCGAGCATTGTGCGAAGCGCGTGCCTCTGCCGACAGCGCGGAACGCTCCGCCGCGAGATCGATCGAGCCGTTGAACCAGTTGGAAAGACTCTTCCGTGCTGTAATGCACTCCCCGCCACGAGGACGCCCCACCCATGCACCTTCACTCCCTACGCTTGCTCCTCGCGGTCGCGTTCGTCGCCGCCGCTCCTCTGGCCGCGGGACAAGGGCCGACGGTCGCGGCTCGTGATGCGCTTGAGCACAGCGATTGGTTCGCCGAAGCGACGCGCGGACTCGAGCGCGCGGAGTACCGGTTCTCCGCGCTCGCGGATCTCGCGAGCACGTGGTCCGCTCCCAATCGCGCGCACGAGTTCCGCACGCGCGTTTCCGCCGGAGGAATCGAAGTGACGCCGCGCGCTGCCGATGTGAGCGCGACGTGGAAAATGAGCCTGTCGACGGATCGCTTCGGTCGCATCGGCGCGGTCGATTCGCTGAGCGCGGCCGTCGTGCGCGTGACGGACGAGCGCGTCGAGCTCGATCACGGCGCGCTCACCGAGTGGTTCGTGAACGACGAGCGCGGCCTCGAGCAAGGCTGGACGATCGAGCGCGCGCCGCGCGGCAGCGAGCCGCTGTGGATCGGACTCGACTTCTGCGGGGATCTCTTCCTGCGCATCGACGCCAGTGCGCGCGGAGGCATCCTGGTCGACGCATTCGGCGAGCCGCAGCTGCGATACTCGGGCTTGATGGCGTTCGACGCGACGGGCCGCGAGCTCGACGCTCGTCTCAGCCCGAGTCCCGAGGGTGTTGGAATCGCGATCGACGACGTCGGCGCGATCTACCCGTTGACCGTGGATCCGGTCCTGACCGGTCCGGCCTGGACGGCGGAGGGCGATCAAGCGGCAGCCAACTTTGGTATCTCGGTCGCACCCGCCGGCGACGTGAACGGCGACGGCTACAGCGACGTGATCGTCGGCGCACCTGGCTACTCCTTCGACCAGGCGTTCGAAGGTCGGGCTTACGTGTACCTCGGCTCTGACGCAGGGCTTTCGACGAGCGCGAACTGGATCGTCGAGTGCAATCAGGCCCACGCGTCCTTCGGCCACTCCGTCGCAACGGCCGGCGATGTGAACGGCGATGGCTACAGCGACGTGATCATCGGGGCACCGAGTTACGACAAAGGCCAGACGGACGAGGGGGCGGCGTTCGTGTACTTGGGTTCGAGCACTGGTCTCTCCGTCGTCGTCGCTTGGACAGGGGAGAGCAATCAGAGCGCCGCCCTCTTCGGCGACTCCGTGGGCACGGCCGGCGACGTGAACGGCGACGGCTACAGCGACGTGATCGTCGGCGCGCCGTGGCACGACAACGGCCAGAACGCCGAAGGCCGCGCCTACGTTTATCTCGGCCATGCTGGCGGGGTGACTTCGGCCGCTGCCTGGACAGCCGAGAGCGATCAGGCCGACGCGAATTACGGTCACGCTGTGGCTACGGCGGGTGACGTGAACGCCGACGGCTTCAGTGACGTCATCGTCGGGGCGAACGGTTACGACAACGGCGAGACGCACGAGGGCCGAGCGTTCGTGTACTTGGGGTCCAGCAGCGGGCTCGCTGGCGCAGCCGCGTGGACGGCCGAGAGCGATCAGAGCCTGGCGGGCTTCGGATCGACGGTCGGGATCGCGGGAGACGTCGATGGCGACGGGTACAGCGACGTGATCGTCGGAGCCCCCGGGTATGACGACGCGCAGCCCGACACGGGCCGCGCCTTCGTGTACCTCGGTTCGGGCGCGGGACTCGCAACTGCGGCGACCTGGACAGCACAGGGCGATCAAGCCGGCGCGCAACTCGGCGATTCCGTTGCGATGGCCGGAGACCTCAACGGCGACGGCTACTCCGACGTGATCCTCGGGGCGCCCGGTTATGACGGCGGTCAGTTCAACGAGGGCCGGACGTTCGTGTACCTCGGCTCGGGCACAGGGCTCGGCATCGGCGCCGTCTGGACGGCGGAGATCGATCAGCCCGGCGCGATGCTGGGTACCTCCGTCGCAACGGCGGGCGACGTGAATGGCGACGGCTACAGCGACGTCATCGCGGGAGCGTACGGGTACGACCACGACTGGCCGAACGAAGGCGGAGCGTTCGTCTACATGGGTTCGGCCACGGTGCTCGCGGAGATCAGCGCCACGAGCATGGAGTGCGATCAAGCGGTCGCAGGATTCGGCCGGTCCGTGCGATCGGCGGGCGACGTGAACGGTGACGGCTACAGCGACGTCATCGTCGGCGCGCCGTATTTCGACAACGAGCTGCCGGACGAGGGCCGCGCATTCGTCTATCTAGGCTCGACCGCGGGACTCACGAGCACCGCCGCGTGGACCGCGGAAGGCAATAAGTTCCATGCGCAGTTCGGCGCCTCGGTCGCGAGTGCCGGCGACGTCAACGGCGATGGGTTCAGCGATGTGATCGTCGGAGCGAATCAATTCTCCGTCGGACCCGCGGGAGGCTCGGTTCAGGGCGCAGCGTTCGTGTACTTGGGATCCGGCTCCGGACTCTCGTCCAGCGCTTCGTGGTCGGCACTCGGCGATGAAGGTCTCGGAGATTTCGGCTCTGCCGTTGCTTCGGCGGGCGACGTCAACGGAGACGGTTATGGCGACGTCATCGTGGGAGCCAACCGACAAACGCTCGGAGGCCGGGCGTACGTGTACCTCGGCTCCGCCTCGGGGCTCGCGACGAGCGCTATCTGGAGCGCCCAGAGCGATCAGAGCGCGTCTCACTTTGGAACACTCGTCGACTCCGCCGGCGACGTGAACGGTGACGGCTACAGCGACGTCATCGTCGGCGCGCTCTTCTACACGAACGGTGAATCGAGTGAAGGCCGCGCGTTCGTGTACCACGGTTCGCGCTCGGGGCCGTCCACGAGCGCCAATTGGACCGCGGAAGGGAATCAAGTTGGAGTGTACTTTGGGCTGACCGCCGGCTCAGCCGGCGATGTCAACGGCGATGGATACAGCGATGTCATCGTCGGCGCGGTGCGCTACACGAACGACCAGTCGTTCGAGGGCCGCGCGTTCGTCTACATGGGATCCAGCCTAGGACTCTCGACCAGCGCCAACTGGACGGCGGAGGGGAATCAGGCGAACGCGGGATTCGGCGGGGGCGTGGCAAGCGCCGGCGACGTGAACGGCGACGGCTACGGCGACGTCATCGTCGGAGCGGCCGGATTCGACGCGCCGACGGACGTAGGCAGCGCGTTCGTGTTCCTCGGCTCGAGCTCTGGACTCGGCAACCGCGCCTGGAGCGTGGACGGCGATCAAGCCGGCTCGGGTTTCGGCGCACCGCTCGCGAACGCCGGTGACGTGAACGGCGACGGCTACAGCGACGTGATCGTCGGCGCGTACGCGTACGACGGCGGACAGGTGAACGAAGGCCGGACGTTCGGCTACCTCGGCAACGAAGGCCGAGGCGGCTGGACTCGCGCGCCGCAGCAGCGGCAAGCGAACGATGCCGCGCCGATCGATCTCCTGGGTCGATCGAATGACAAACACGAGTTCCGGATTCGACTCGGCTTCGATCACGCGCTCACCGGATTCGACTGGGCGAGCGGGCTGACGCCGAAGGCGCGACTCGAGTGGGAAGTGAGGCCGCTGCGCACACCGCTCGACGGCACGCACGCCAAGTCGGGTGCGGAGCAGGCGATCACGGGCTCACTGCTCACGTTCAACGAGCTGGTGCAGATCCATTCCACGCCGAACGCGTCGCTCGTGTTCGGCAACTCGAATCACGTCCTCTTCGACGCGCACCGCGCGTACCACTGGCGCGCGCGCGTGCGCACGAACAACCCGCTGCTTCCTGTGACCCCGTGGGTCACGATTCCACGGAACAACGTCACCGAGACGAAGCTCCGCGCCGGAGCGATCCAGCGCAAGTAATGACGCACGCGGCGCTCTACATCCTCGTCGCCGCGCTCCATCCCCTGACTGGCGATGGCGTGCTGACCGGCCCCGCTTGGACAGCCGAAGGCAACCAAAACGGAGCGTGGTTCGGCGCTTCCATCGCGAGCGCGGGCGATGTCGACGGCGACGGCTTCAGCGACGTGATCGTCGGCGCGCCGACGTACGACAACGGCGAGCTCGGAGAGGGCCGCGCGTTCCTGTACCTCGGCAGCGCGAACGGCCTCTCGACGACGCCCGCGTGGAGCGCGGAGAGCAACCAAGTGAACGCTGAGCTCGGCAACAGCGTCGCGACCGCCGGCGACGTCAACGGCGACGGCTTCAGCGACGTGATCGTCGGAGCGTGGCAGTACGACAGCGACGAAACCAATGAAGGCCGCGTGTTCGTGTACCTCGGCAAAATGTTATTCCCTCCCGTAATATTTTCTATCATCACACGGGATACCGATAAAGCGAATTAATAAAAAAATGGCCGACGGCCGGCGGACAAAAGAATTTTAGTTTCAAAACTACTTAAGAGAGCCACCCGTTCATCATCCGCGGTTAGCCTGCGGATCAAA
>JANOFY010000071.1:0-18069 GCA_031413895.1 Planctomycetota bacterium
ACTTCCGTCCGCTGACGCTCGGCGCACAGGCGTCGGTCGCGAGCGCGAACGACGTGCGTCACGTGGACTCGCACAACGTGGTCGCGCGGATCCAGGGCGCGGATCCGAAAGTCGCGGACGAGCTCGTCGTGTACTGCGCGCACTGGGATCACCTCGGCAAGAGCGACGTCGCGGAAGGCGACGGGATCTACAACGGTGCGATCGACAACGCGTCGGGCACGGCGGTGCTGCTCGAGATCGCGGCGCGTCTCGTGAAATCGAACACGAAGCCGCGTCGCTCGATGCTCTTCCTCGCCGTCACGGCCGAGGAGAAGGGACTCCTCGGCTCGAAGTACTACGCCGCGCATCCGCTCTATCCGCTCGAGAAGACGCTCGCCGCGCTCAACATGGACAGCATGAACGTGTGGGGGAAGACGCGCGACATCGTGAGCATCGGGCGCGGGAGCTCGACGCTCGACGAAGTGCTGGACTCTGTTGCCGCGGACCGCGGGCGCGTCGTCACGTCCGACCCCGAGCCGGAGAAGGGCCTGTTCTACCGCTCGGATCACTTCGAGTTCGCGAAGCGCGGCGTTCCCGCGCTGTACGCGGATTCAGGTTTCGACATGATCGACAAGCCGGCCGGCGTCGGTCTGAAGCTGCGCGACGCGTACACCGCGAACGACTACCACAAGCCGTCGGACGAGATGCGCGACGATTGGGATCTCTCGGGCACGGCCGAGGACGCGGGGCTCTTGCTGCAGGTCGGCCTGCGCATCGCGAACGAAGACGCGTGGCCGGCGTGGAACCCGGGCTCCGAGTTCAAGGCGCGACGCGAGGCGATGCTGGCGCGGTGACGGCGGCGAGTCCGAGCAGCTCGCGCGCGTTGTCCGCGAAGATGCGCTCCTGATCGATCGCGCTCGTGCCGATGCTCGCGAGCGCGGTGCGCTGCTCGTCGAAGCGATCCTTGCGCCACCCCGCCGGGAACACGTTCGAGTCGGTGCCGAACAGGATGCGCCGCGGACCGAACACGTCGAGCGCCCGCGCGAAAACGTCCGCGAGCGCCGGACGCGGCCACTGCGTCGCCATCCAGCTGTTCGACGACGACGTGTCGACGTAGACGTTCGCGCACTGCGCGCCGGCCATCAGCGTCTCGCGGAAGAACCCTGCTCCGAAGTGGGGGATCACGAAGCGCACGCGCGGAAACGCGTTCGCGGCGGGAATCACGGCGAGCGGATTCGCGAACGCAAGATCTTGCGGCCGCGGCAGCCCGAGGAGATCGCGCAGCTTGACGATCAAGAGCCCGCAGTGGACGAACACGATGGCGCCGTGCGCGTCGAGCACCTGGAGCAACGCCTGCGATTCCGCGCCGCCGATCGAGTAGACGTGCAGCGCCGGAAACACGAGCACGCCGCGGATCTTCTTAGCTGCGAGGAGTCCATCGACTTTCTGTGCGACGCCATCGACACGCGGGTTCACGAGCGCGAACGCGCTGAGCCGACCTTTCGACTGCACTGCCGCCGCGACGACATCCGGGATCTCCTCGGGGACGCTTGCAAACGTCGCCAAGTGTTCGACTCCATGCCGATCGAGCTCCGCGGTCCAGCGCGCTAGAAGGCGATCGACGTCGTCGGGCGGTATTTCGATCTTGGCCTTCAGGGCGACCGCTGCGAGCCGGCTCGCAACGTCACCGGGAAAAGGAGACTGCGCCGCGAGCGCCTTGAAGAACGTCGCTGAGAAGAAGTGCGCGTGGAAATCGATGATCGCCATGTCGTGGGTTCAATCCTCGCGCAGGCTGCGCACGAGCGAACGAACGCGCCGCTGGATCCCGCCGACGTGGAACGGAACACCGCGCGTCGCGTAGAGATCGAGTCCGCCGCGCACCGGATCGCGCGCGCGCGCTTGCCGCAAGAGGCGCTCGGGGGTCATCGGATACGGCGCCGCCGTGGCCTTGCCGATCGTGAAGCCTTGCGCGCCGAGGAATGCGAGGAGCTCTTCGGGCGCCGCGCCGCGCAGCGCGTACGGCCAGAACTCGAGCAACATCGCGACCCGCGGGCTGGCGTCGAGCAGCGCGCGCGCGCCCTGCAACGCGAGCCACTCCGAACCCTGTGTGTCGATCTTGACGACGCACACCGGCCCCTGCACGTGGTCGTCGACGCGTTCGATCGCGATCTCGAGCAGCTCGCCCGTGCCCATGTCCGCTGGACGATTGCCGCCCGCGTCGAGCACGCGGTTGTCGCCGAAGTTCTTCGCGCCGATCGCGATCTGCGCGTGCGCGGGGCCTACTCCAGCGGCGTACGGATGAACGCGCCCCTGGCCGCGGCCGTGCTTCATCTCGCGCTCGATGTTGCGCTGGCAGAGCGCCGCGATCGCGGGCACCGGCTCGAACGCATCGACCTCGCAGCCCGCGAGCACCGCCTGCACCGCGAACCAGCCGACGTTGGCGCCTAGGTCGAGGACGCGCGCTCCGGGGACGAGGTGCGCGCGAAAGAGGCGCGTCTCGTGCTCTTCCCACACGCCGCGCTCGATCGCCGGTCCGACGATCGTGTCGCCGGCGAGGACCTCGAAATCGAATCCCAAGGCGGGCGCGCGCACGGTCCTGGACGCGAAGCTCATGCGGCCGCACTCTAGCAGCCCCGTTCGCGACCCGGAACGTCACCGGTCGCGAACGGAAGTGGAACCCACCGGATGGAACGCTGGTCGATCGAGCTCGAGAAGGAGTACTTCAAGTTCTCCGCGGCGCACTTCCTGATCTTCCCCGACGGGAGCGCGGAACGCCTCCACGGCCACAACTACCGGGTATTCGTCGAGATCGACGCCGAGCTCTCCCGGCATGGCCTCGTGATCGACTTCAAGACCATCAAGCCGGTCGTGCGCGAGATCTGCGATCGCCTCGACGAGCACTGGATCATCCCGGCCGAGCATCCCGTGCTGCGCTACGCCGAGCGCGACGACGGCATCGTCGAGGTGCGCTACTTGGACCGCTACTACGCGGCGCCCAGAGAAGACGTGATCGTCCTGCCGATCAACAACACGAGCTCGGAGAACTTCGCGACGTACTTCGGGCACGAGCTGATGCGCCTCGTCGCCGAGCGCTTTCCGGACGTGCGCGTGGCCTCGGTGCGTGTCGCGGTCGAAGAGACGGCGGGACAGCGCGGCGTGTACCACTACCAAGCGGACCGCTGACGCGCGGGCCGCGTCACTGGCTCAGGGCAGGGCGCGCACGCCGCCGGAGTACTGACCCGAGCTCTCGCGATCGAGTTCGCCGTTCGGCAGCCAGAAGCTCCACTGCCCGCTCATCTGCCCGCTCTCGTACACGCCTTCCGCCTTCTTGCTCCCGTTGGGATAGAAGGCCGCGCTCGGTCCCTCGCGGCGGCCGTCGCGGTACGCGCCGCTCGTGCGCACCTGACCGCTGGCGTAGTAGGTCGTCTGCGTGCGTTGCGCCGGATCAGGCGGCGCCGGCTGGAGCGCACGCACCAGCCCCGCCAGCCCACACAGTCCGAGCACCAAGAAAATGCGGGAGACCTTCATGACGCGCGCTCCGACGCCGCGCTCGAAGGCTTCTTCCCGCCCGCGTCCCAGGCTGGCGCGAAATTCAGGGCCCGGCTCGAGCCAACTTCAGGGAGGGGAGATGCCGGTCGCGGCTGCGACCCACGCCTCGGCGAGGCCGGAACGGACTTCCGACAGCCCGAAGAGCTCGATGCCCTCGCGACCGGGCAGGCCGAGGCGCGCGTGAATCGCCGGGAGCGCGGTCTCGAGCGCGTCGCGGTCGGTCCAGTGCGCGAAGAAACCGGACAGGGCCTGCACGAGAAATTCCGGGTGCGTGCGCACGAGCTCTTCGATCTCGGCCGACCCGAGCGCCAGCGAGACGGCTGCGCGCCAACTGCTGAGCTCGGGCGTGAGCTCCGCGGCATCCAGTAACCACTCCTCGGGGATCTCCGACCGTCCTTCGGCTCGCGCTTTCCGGCACAGCTCATGGAGACCCGTGAACCCGCGCCGATCGACAATGCGCTCGACGACCAGGTATGAGAGTCCGTAGCAGGCCTTCTTGACCTCGGTCGTCAGCGTCGCGGACGAGAGACCCGCCTTGACGCGGAACACTTCCAACGGATCGAGCTCGAGCGGCGGATCCCCCTCGAGTCGCACGCGCGTGTTGAACGCGGTGCGGATGCCGAGCGGGTGCACTTCGGCCGGAACGACGACCTCGAGCTCGAGGACGAGCCCGCCGGTCGCGAACGCCGCCGACAAGAGGCGGCCGCCGCGCATGTGCGTTGCGCTGCTGGCGCAGAGGCGCGCGGAGACGACGTCGCACAGTCCTTCCTCGAGCGTGCCCGGGAGCGTTCGCCACGTTCGGCCGAGGCTCGCGTGCACGAGCTCGTGCGCCAGCGTGCGCTCGATGTTCTCGGCGCTCGCGCGCAAGTGGATACGTCCGCGGTCCTCGGCCCAGAAGCCGTCCGCGTCGCTGTACGACGACGTCGAGAAGAGGTACAGCGCCGGGGCGTCCTGCACCCAGACTTCGAGTTCCTTCGCGCGCGTGTCCGGCAGGAGCGAAACAACGCGCGGCGCGAGCTGGTCGAGGAGCGTCGCGATGCGCGCGGCCTCGGCGGATTCGGCGGCCCGCACGATACCGAAGCGGGCGGCGGCGCTGTTCGCGGGGGGAGCGACCTGACAGGCCTGGAACGCGCCCGCGGAGACGGTGAGCAACAGTGCGTTGCGCAGCGCGGCGAAGACGGGGGTCTTCAACGCCGGGAACATGCCGAACTGTACCTCGGCCATCTCGCTCGGGTCGGAAAGCGTTGCGCGACTCGCTCGGGTGAGAACGGCGCGCGATACCGTTCGCAGTGAGGCTCCCGTACGATTCCGCCGATGCTGGACCGCACCGCGATCCGTCGGATGCTCCTCATCCGGCTGTCGGCGGTGGGTGACGTGATCAACACGCTGCCCGCGGTGACTGCGCTGCGGGCTTCCTTCCCTGACGCGCACCTGACGTTCGTGGTCGAGGACAAGGCGGCCGACGTGGTCCTAGGACACCCCGACCTGGATCAAGTCGTCGTCTTCCCGCGCAAACGCTGGCGCGGTCACTGGATGAGCCGCGAGACGCGCCGCGAGGTGCTGCGCTACGCGCGCGGGTTGCGAACGCCGCGTCACGACGTCCTGCTCGACTTTCAGGGCAACCTCAAGAGCGGGCTGCACGACTGGGTGGCGGGCGTCCCCGTGCGCATCGGGTTCACGCGCGCACACTCGAAGGAGTTGAACCACTGGTTCACGAACGTTCGTGTGGCGCCGCCCACGCTGCGGCAGAACCGCGTCGAGAAGAACCTCGCCTTGCTCGCGCCGCTCTCCGTGGATGTCGCCGCGGCGCGCTATCGCTTGCCAGCTGCAGAGGCGAGCGAGCGCCTGATCGCGGACTACTTGTCATCGATCGGGACGCGCGCGCGGGAGTACGCGCTGCTCCATCCCGGCACGAGCGCGTACGGCGCAGCGAAGCGCTGGAGCCTCGACCGTTTCGCGGGACTCGCCGACGCGATCGCGCGCGAGCTAGGACTCAGGGTCCTCGTCGCGTGGGGACCGGGTGAGCGCGCGCTGGCCGACGAGATCGCGGGCAAGTCGTGCGCGACCCTGGCGCTCGAGACGCGCTCACTCATGGATCTCGCGGAGCTCATCCGTTCGGCGCGCGTGTTCGTCGGCGCCGATTCCGGTCCGTTGCACCTGGCGAGCGCCGTGGGCACGCCGTCGGTCGCGCTGTTCGGGCCGAAGGATCCGGCCATCTACGGTCCCTACAATCCGCGCGCGAAGGTGGTGCACCGACGGGGAGCGGACGGGATCTCGGGCATGGACTTGATCCAGGTCGAAGACGCCCTGGAGGCCGTACGCGCTCTGGTTTGACGGCGCCCGTGGGGGGGGCGTGCGCAGCGGCCTTACGATGCTGTTTTTCCGCGTGGTGGGGCTTGACGACGCGCTGTGGAACCCCGATCCTCGCTCCCCGGAATTCCCAGTAGGACCTCATCCGACTGGGCCGACGCTCGCAGGGAGGGGGTTTCTGCCCGTCCTTTGTCGGGCGCGGTGGCTTGCAGCGCGGATTCCGCAAATGAACAATCCTGCGCTGCCGGCTCAACCTCGAGACCCACACATCCGTTTGGAGAAACAAATGAATCGCAAGTTGCTTGGATCCCTCGCGCTGGTTTGCGTGTTTTCGCTGTCGGGCTGCTTCACGGGCCCGAAGCGCCTGTCGCGCACCTGGGATGACTACACCAACAAGGCGTACGTCGAGAACACGTGGATGACGGCCGCGCTGGAGAACGTGATTCCGGTGTACCCGATCGTCGGCATGTTCGCCGGCTTCGGCGACCTGTTCGTCAACGCCTACTACTTCTGGGGCAAGGACGCGTTCGGCGAAGGCAACACCGGCACCGCGTACATCCACGACAACCCGCAAGGCGCGGCGAAGTCGCTGACCGGCACCGGCTTCTATTCTTCGGCCGATCGACCCAAGCGCCCGGTTGTCTCGCGAGTGACGCCGGCCCGCGTCATTGTCGACGTCACGAGCACGCTGCGGTACGCGCCGTCTCGAACGGGCTGAATTTCCGCGCGCGAGCCTGCTCCTCGGTCGCGAACGCCTCGACGAGATGCGTCGCGCAGCGCGCGAGCCGCACATCGGTCGCCGGAGCGAAGCGCCTTTTGCGGAGGACTCCGAGCCACGGCTTGCCGACGCGCGCCGCGAATCCGGCGTTCGACTCTCCGTCCAATGGTCGCGCGCCTTCGGCGCGCAGGCGCTCGAGCTGGACGTAGGCTCGTCCAGGATCGCGCGCGAGCCCGCCGCTGGAGGAGACCACGCGCTGCCACGGGTGGTGGCTCGTCAGCGGACAGCTCGCGATCGCTCGTCCTGCAGCGCGCGCCGCTCGTGGGCGGCCGATGAGTGCCGCGAGCTCCTGGAACGTGCGCGTTTCACCGGCGGGGATCGACTCTGCGGCGACCCAATAGGGATTCGCCGGCGCTCTTTCGGGATCGTTCATGGCACGGGCGAGGACCGCAGCCACGGAGCGCGGTTTCAGAGGAGGTCGGTTTCGCGTGCCCGTTCCGACTCTGGCAGAATCCTCCGCCCGCGGATCCTCCCGATGAGCCTGACTCGCCACCAATCTCAGCCGACACAGCCCGCCTCCGGCACGGGTCGACGCGTCCACGTCGTCACGTTCGGCTGTCAGATGAACAAGTACGACTCGCTCCTCGCCGAGGGGCGTTTCCGGCGGCACGGTTACGAGATCACCGGCGCGCTCGAGGACGCGGACGTCGTGTTGTTCAACACGTGCTCGGTGCGCGACCACGCCGAGGAGCGCGCGTTCTCATGGGTAGGGGAGCTGAAGCGCGCCAAAGCCGCGCGCCCGGATCTCGTCATCGGCGTGATGGGTTGCATGGCGCAACGCGTCGGACAAGAAGTCTTCGCGCGTGCCGGCCACGTCGACATCGTCGCGGGCACGCGGCAGTTCCACCGCTTGCCCGAGCTCGTCGACGAAGTGTGCGCACGGCGGGCGGCCGGTGACGCGGATCGCTCCGTCCGGGTTTTGGCGACGGACATGGACGATCGCGTCGCGGTCGATCGCTCGGACGAGACCTACGCCGGCGGCCTCTGCGCCTGGCTCACCGTCATGCGCGGATGCGACTTGAACTGCACGTTCTGCATCGTGCCGACGGTGCGTGGGCGCGTGATGAGCTATCCGATCGAGCACCTCGTGCGCGAAGCGCGCTGGCTCGTCTCGCAAGGCGCGCGCGTGATCACGCTCCTCGGTCAGACGGTCAACAGCTACGGGGAGGACTTCGCAGTTCCGCCCTCCGGCGAGCCGCGCGGCCGCGGCCGGCAGGGGCGGCCGGGCTTGGCGGACTTGCTCCACGCGCTGCAAGCGATCGACGGCCTCGCGCGCATTCGACTGATCACGCTGCATCCCTCGTACGTGACGCGCGCGCTCGCCGAAGCGATCCGCGACTGCGACAAGGTCGACCGGTATTTGCCGCTCCCGGCGCAGTCGGGATCCGACCGCATCCTGCGCGCGATGAAGCGCGGCTACACGCTCGATCTCTACCGGCGGCGCGCGGAGATGCTGCGCGAGATCGTTCCCGACATCGAGCTCGCGAGCGACTGGATCGTCGGCTTTCCGGGCGAAACGGACGACGACTACTGCGCGAGCGAAGACTTCCTCGCCGAGCAAGGCTTCGTCACGAACTACATCTTCAAGTACGACCCGCGCCCGACGACCGTCGCGGCCGAAGCGCTCGTCGACGACGTGCCCGAGGACGTCAAGAAGGACCGCAATCAGCGCTTGCTCGCGAAGGGAGAACAGATCGGTCTCGCGCGCATGAGTGCTCACGTCGGCGCGACGCGCGACGTCTTCGTCGAGTCGATGTCCGATCGTTACGAGGGCACCGTGGTCGGCCGCACGACTCACGGGCTACTGGTGAGCCTGCCGGGGAGTGCCGATCTGTGCGGGACGATGGTTGCGGTGGGAGTGCGGGGAGCGAGCGCGTTCAGCCTCAGCGCGGAGCGCGCCGTGCCCGCGCCGGGCTGACCCGCGCTATCCGTCGCGGTCCGGATCGGACCGGGTGCCGCCGAAGCGGTACGCCCACGCCATCCCGTCCGGCTGGTTGCCGACGTCGAAGTGGCCGGTGACCACGAACTTCTCGAGGTCGACGATCGCGATCTTCTTGGCGTTGTGCAGCGCCACGAACGCGAAGCGGCCGCGCGGATCGATGAGCACGCCGACGGGCACGGGGTTCGTCGCGTTCAAATCGGCGGGCACAGTTGAATCGGCGAGAGCGACGCGCTCCATCGCGATGCGCCCGATCTCGCGCCGCTCGCGCGCGTCGATCAGCGCGAGCTCGCCTGACGCCGCGCACGTCACTATCACATGTTTGCCGTCGGGCGTGAACTTCAAGCGGATCGGCACCGGCCCGCACGCGATCTCGCCCTTCTTCTCGAGCGACTGCGCGTCGAGGATCACGATCTTGTGATCGCCGTTGTGTCCGACCCAGACTTCGCGTCCATCCGGGGACACGTCGATCGCCTCCGCGCCGTTGCCGGTCGGAATCACTTTGAGCAGCTCACCGCTGTCCAGATCGATCACACTCACCGAGCCGGACTTGATGTTCGCGGTGAACGCGCGCTTGCCGTCGGGAGTGATGTCGACCATGTGCGAAGCTTCCGCGCCGGTGTCGAACGTGCGCACGACCTGCCGCTTGCGCAGGTCGACTTCGAGGAGCGCGCGACTCGTCTCGCTCGTGACGAGCACCGTGCTGCGCCGGTCGAGGAACACGATGCCGTGCGGCCGTTGATGGGGGGAGAGATCGATCGTGTCGACGATGCGGCGATCGACGAGATCGAAGATCGACAGTGTGTTGCCGGGCGTCTGGTCCCCGTAGTCGCACACGACGATCTGACGCCCGGTGCTCGACGCCGCGGCTTCGTGCGGCCCGCGGCCCGTCGGCGCGCTGTCTTTCACGTGGCCTGAGTTCGGCTCGACGATGTAGATCGTCGCGTCGGCTTTGTTGAGCACCGCCAAGTAGCTTCCAGGGCGCGCCGATGCGCCCGGCTCGGTCGACGAACACGCCGTGCAGAGCGCGAGCGTGAGCCAGAGTCGTTTCATCGGGATCTCTCCGTGCGCGGGTCTGCGCGTCACCGTAGCGCGTGTTTCGTAAGCGCGCGCCACGCGGCGTGTAAGCGTTCGACCTCGTCGACGAAGCCCGCGTGCTGCGGTTGCCAGCCGAGCAGGCGCACGGCCTTGCTCGAGTCGACGTGCTGATCGAAACCCAAACACTCCGCGAATCCGCCGAGCTTCTTCGTCGCGTCCGCGATACTCGTTTTCACGGTGCGACCTTGCGCGCCCGCGGCGCGGCTCGCCGCCGTCGCGCACGCGAGCACCGTCGAGCGACTGCGGTCCGTCGCATTGAACACCTCGCCGCGGCAGCCGGATTCGGCGGCGCGCAGGTACAGGTCAGCGAGATCGTCGACGTGGATCATCGCCCAGCGCTGCGCGCCGTCTCCGACGATCTCCGCCGCGCCGCTCTCGGCAGCCGTCTCGAACCAGCGTCCCGTCAGGCTGCCGCTGCCGCCGTACACGCATCCCGGGCGGATCACGATCGTGCGCAGGTGCTCGCTGTTCGCGCCGAGCACGCGCTCTTCCGTCTTCGCTCGCGCGGTGACGAGCGCCGGCGGCCGCAGCTCGCTCGTCTCGTCCGCGCACTGCGCGCCCGTGTCGCCGTACACCCACACGCCGCTCGTGTACACGACGGTGAGCGCGGCGCCCGGACGGCCACGGCTTCCGAGGAAATGCTCGACGACCTGGCGGTCGAGCTCGAGGAAGCGCGCCGTGTACTCGGCGCCGCAGTGCACGATCGCGGCACACGAGCGCGCGCGCGCGAGCCACATATCCGGCGCATCCATCGAACCGACGATCGGCTCGATCTCGCGCGCTTCGAGCAGCGCGGTCTTGTCCTTCGATCGCGTCAGCCCGATGACCTGGTGCCCCGCGCGCGCGCACGCGGACGCGACGGCGGAGCCGATGAAACCGGTCGCGCCCGTGACGAACACTTTCATGGAGTTCCTTTGCGAATCAGAACCGCACCACGAGCGCGAGGCCGGCCGCGGCCTGCGTCGAATCGTCGGAGACGTCCGCCCACGTCCACAGTATTTCGGGCGAAAGCGCGAAGTGCGAGCCGAGGCGCACCTCGAGCCCTAGTCCACCGTACACACCGAGTCCGTCGTCGTTGATCGCGGTGAACTCGTCGCCGTTGTCGTTGCGCCACAGCGCGCCGGCGCGAGCGTACGGGATGAAGTGGTCGTCGATCCCTCTCCAGCCCAGCCGAGCGCCGACCATCAAGTTCCACGTCTGGAGCTCACCCGTGTTTCCCGACACGGTCGCTTCATGTCGCGAGTAGAGGATCTGCGCTTCGGCTGCGCTGCCGAACTCATCGCCCCACCACCAAGCGCCGGCGCCGTACGAGAACGCTTCGTCGCCATCGCCCGCGATGTCGGACGATTCGAACCGGGTGTCGATGTCGTAGAAGCCGATCGAGATCCAGCGCTCGTCCGGCGGCTTGCTCGCCATCGAAGGAATGGCGCGCTCGTCGCGCAGCGGTGCGGCGAAACTGGCGAGGCTCGAAACACTGGCGAGCGCCGCGAGACACGGACTCGCGATCATCGCGCCGAATGCGCGCGCACTGTGCCCTGCGCGCTCACCGCAAGAGATCCGCCACGACCGAGCGTTCCATCTCGAGCTCCTTCACCGTGGCCGCGATTTTCTCCTCGAGGAACGCGTCGAGCTTCATGCCCGGGACGATTTCCCAGTTGCCGCGACCATCGCTCGCGACCGGGAAGGAGCTGATGAGCCCTTCCGTCACGCTGTAGCTGCCGTCGCTGACGACGGCCACCGAGCGCCACTGGCCTTTGGGCGTCGGCCGCACGAGGTCTCGGACGTGGTCGATCAGCGCATTGGCGGCCGAGGCCGCGCTCGACGCACCGCGTGCCGCGATGATGGCCGCGCCGCGCTGCTGGACGATCCTGAGGAAGTCGCCCTTGAGCCACGCGTCGTCGCGGATCACGTCGGCGGCGGACTGGCCCTGAATCGTCGTGTTGACGAAGTCGGGGACTTGCGTCGCCGAGTGATTGCCCCAGATCAGCGTGTTCTCGACCGCCGTCGTCGGCACCTTCGCGCGCTGCGCGAGCTGCGTTTGCGCGCGGTTCTGATCGAGTCGCGTCATCGCGCTGAAACGTTCCTTGGGGATGTCGCGCGCCGACGACATCGCGATCAGGCAGTTCGTGTTGCACGGATTGCCGACCACCGCGACGCGCACGTCGGGCGCACCGCCGTCGTTGATCGCGCGTCCTTGGCCGGTGAAGATCGGCCCGTTGATCTTGATGAGGTCGTTGCGCTCCATACCCGGCCCGCGCGGCCGGCTGCCGATGAGGAGCGCCCAGTTGCAGTCCTTGAAGCCGACCTTGACGTCGCTCGTCAGGACCAGGCCAGAGAGCAGCGGGAACGCGCCGTCCTCGAGCTCCATCGCGACGCCTTTGAGCGCCTGCATGGCTTTCTCGTCGGGGATCTCGATCATCTGCAGCACGACCGGCTGATCGGGACCGAACATTTCGCCAGCGGCGATGCGCGGCAGGAGCGCGTAGCCGATTTGGCCGGCTGCGCCGGTGATGCTGACACGGATGGGAGCCTTGGTCATCGCAATCGGGAGCCCTGTGTGTAGCGGTGAGGGACTTGGAGGTCGTGGAAAAGGGCGGACAGTTTGCCTGGCGCTCGCGCCGCAAGGGAAGGCCGAGCCAGGGAATCCAATCGTTGCGACAACTTCTCGCCGCGGAACATCGTGCGCGCGTGGGCTCTCGCCTTCCGGCCGAAGTATCCTAATGAGGCTGGACCCGCGGGGCTCTCCGAGCGGACATGCCCCGGCCGGGTCACGGCGCGCACGGCGCGCCAGAGGCCACTTTGCAGACCATGACCCGAGGCAGCGCCGCCACTCTCGACGAGACCCAGCTCGCGACCCTGCTGTACGAGCTGGGGCAAGCGGCGGGCGAATTCCGCTTCGAGGTGGCGCCGAATCCGTGCGTGGGCGCGGCCGTGATCGCGAACGGCGTGGTGATCGCGCGCGCGTTCCACGAGCATTGGGGCGGACCGCACGCCGAAGTGCGCGCGCTTGAAGCCGCGCGCGCGAGCGCTGTCCCGGCCAGCCAATGGAGCACGCTGGTCGTCACGCTCGAGCCCTGCTCGAGCCACGGGAAGACGCCTCCGTGCACCGACGCGATCCTCGCGAGCGGCATCCGCCACGTCGTCGTGGGCAGCCTCGATCCGGATCCGCGTCACCGTGGGACGGGGCTGGAGCTCCTGCGCGCCGCGGGCATCGAGGTGCAGCTCGTCGACCGCGCGTCGCCGCTGCTTGAGGTCGCGCCGCACTTTCTGACGTGGACGGACGCCGATCGATTGCGCCGCCCGCACCCGTGGACGATCGCGAAGTGGGCGCAGACGCGGACGGGCCAGCTGATGCCTCCGCTCGAAGTCGGTGGCGGCCGCTGGATCTCCGGCCCGGAGTCGCTGCGTGAAGTCCAAGTCCTGCGCGGACGAGTCGACGCGATCGTGACCGGCGTCGGGACCGTGCTCGCCGACAACCCGCGTTTCACTGTCCGTCCACCCGGCGATCCAGCGCAGCCGCCGCTGCGCGTCGTGCTCGACAGCTGGCTGCGCACTCCCACGGAGGCCGCACTCTTCCATGCTCCGGGAGCCGGTGAAGGCGCAGGAGCGGTACACGTGCTGTGCATGGGCGGTGCCGATCCCACGCGCCACCGCGCGCTGCTCGACATCGGGGCGCAGGTGCACGCGTTCCACGTCGCGACCGACGACGGCGTCTCGCTGCGCGACGCGCAGACCTGGATGTGGGAGCTCGGCATCCGGCGCGTGCTCCTCGAAGCGGGCCCGCGTCTCCTGACGCACTACCTGCGCTCGGGGTTCGTCGATCAACTGCGCGTGTACAGCGCGACGGTCAACGGCGGGCGCGGCCCGTCGATGGGCCTGGAGCTCGCGCAGTTGAAGTTGAAAGGTCGACTCGACCGCGAGTGGGGAAACGACGCGGTGCTCGAGGGCTTCGTCGGCTGACGCCCGCAGCTCCGGCTGCCGCCGTGGGCTTCGCCCGCAGACGTGACGACGGTCCGCCGTTTTCGTGCGCTCCACCGCGCCAGCTCGTTGCACTCGACCGCGCCAGCTCGTTGCACTCGATCACGTCAGCTCGTTGCACTCGACCGCGCCGGCTCGTTGCACTCGATCGCGCCAGCTCTGGCCCGAGCGCACATGCTGAACTACAAGTGAACGGCATGCTTCGGCTCACCCGGTCCGGCTTCAGAGCGAGCGCGTGGTGTGCTCTCCTCGCCGTCGCGCTCGTGCTTTCGTGCCACGTGCGGCCTCCCGTGCGCGTCGCTCCTGTTGGACGTGCCGCTGTGCTCGCCATGGAGAACGCGCAGGCTGCATTGCGCGCCTCGGAGCGGCCGTCGCGCGCCGCCGAACGCGAGCGCGCGCGCGAGTGGGCCGAGGAAGCTCTGAAGGCGTCGCCCGGATGGGTCGCACCGCGGCGCCTGCTCGACGACCTCTTGCGTGAAGATCTGCGCGGGCTTGAAGCCTTGTCCGCGCATCGCGCGGCGCTCGAGCGGCGCGGCGAGCTCTCGAACGAAGAGTTCGCGGCGGAGACGTACCTCGCCGGTCGTTTGGAAGGACGCGACGGCGACGAGCGCTTCGAACAGGCGGCCTCGATCGATCCCGCGCTCGCGTGGGCGCAACACGGGCTCGCGTTCGCGGCGAACACGCGTGGAGACCGGCGCGCGGCGGTCGCGCTCGCGCGCAATGCGCTCGCTCGGGCACGCGATCCATGGGAGCGCTCGTTCTTCACGTCGTCGCTAGCGCGCTTCCTCGTCGGTGCCGGCGCGCGCGACGAGGCGCTCGAGACGCTCGCGGAGCGGCTGTCAGAGAGCGATGTCAGCCTTACGGATCGCGTGTGGCTCAGCGTCGAGGCCGCGTGCATCGGACTCGAGGATCCCGATCTGTCGCGCCGCTCGGCGAGCTACACGCGCGGGCTCGAGCTCCTGCGCGAGGCGGACCTGACCGAGGGCGAGGTCAGCCGGCTCGTGACGCGCATGCGCGTCGCAGGTTCCATCGCGGATCCCGACGCGCAGGCGCTCGTGCTCGCGCTCGCCGTCGGACGAAGTCCGGCGCGCGATCGAGTGCGCGCCGAGCTGATGCTCGAAGCAGGTTCCGCGCCGCTCGCGCTGGGACTTCTGGAGCGCGCACTCGCGGAAGAGGGCCGTCCGCTTCCCGCCGGACCGCTCGCGCGCTCGGCGCGGTTCGCCGCACAGCAGTTTGCGCCCGCGGTCGAACGCTGGCTGTCCGAGCTGCCGCCGCGCCTGAAGAGCGCCGACGGAATGCCGGCCGATGCGCGCCTCGCGCGAGTCGTCGGCGCGGCGCGTGCGCTCCGGCCGGACGGAAGAGAGTCCGCGGGCGCGGACGAGCGCGTCGATCCCCGTTCCGATGCGCTCTTCGAGCTGGGCGATGCGCTCGTCGCCGCGGGTTGGTTCCGCGAAGCACGCTCCGTCGCCGTCGCGCTCGCCGCGCTCGATCTCGAGCGGGCACTGCACCTCGAATCGCGCGCGCTGGCCGGTCAGGAATTGATCGACGGCCTCGGCCGTCTCGCGCGTCGGATGGATCTCGACCGCGGCCTGACGACGCCGCTGCTCTCGGACTCCATCGATCTGGCGCGACTGCTCCGTTCGGGAGAGCCGCTGTCCACCGACGATGGGCTGGAGCCGTCGAACAAGCTCGAGGACTTGCGCGATCTGCTCTTCGCGACCGGGCCGCTGTTCGCGCGCGCCAACGTGTTCCTCGGAGGCGATACGGATGCGCAGCGCGTCTCGTCGACGCTCGCCGAGTCGGTGCGCATCCAGTACGGGCCGGTCGCCGAGATCGTGCATCCGGGGCCTTGGTTCTCGGCTGCGGATCAAGAGGAAGGACTCGGCCGGCAAGGCGACGCCGTTCCGGGCCTGGCGGCGCAGATGGATCGACTCGGTCGATTCGCGCTGTTCGGCGAGCTCGCGGGGAGCGGCGGTCCCGACGGCACGATCTTGCCGCGCCTTCTCATCGAACACCGCAGCGGAGAGCATCTGGGAGTGTCGTGGTCGGGCACGGTCGCGTGGTGCGAAGGCGCGGACCTGCTGAGTCGTGCCGCACGCCGCGGCGCTCACATCAGTGCCGCAGCCCTCCACGAAGGCTACTGGGTGGACATCGGCGCGGTGCGGGCCGAGTACGCGCAGTGGGACGAGCTACGGCGCGACTTCTCCGGCCCGGATTCGCCCGCGCGCGTGAACCGAGTTCTCGCGGAGCGCGGCTTCGAGGTGTCGACGGACGACTCGACGTCCGCGCGGCGCGAGCGCACGCGGACGGGCGCGCTGCTGCGGGAAGGCGCGCGCGTGCGGCTCGCGGTGCTGCGCGATCGAGGAACGGCGCGAGAGCTCGGCTCCGTCGGCCTCGAAGAGTTTCTCCAAGTCACCGCCACGCACGAAGAAGGACACCTGTGCGACCGCGCGCGCTTCCTGCCGCTGTCGCAGAACCTGCTCTCCGTGATGGGCTTCTTGCTCGATTGCGGTTTCTCACCGGCCGCGGTGGGTGAGACGCTCGAGTACCGCGCGCAGCTCGTCGCGCTCTGCGACGCACCCGACGCGCGCATTCCGCTGGCGCAGATCCTCGATGCGGTCGAGGACGGTCCGAGCGGAGTGACGGCGCACGCGTCGGGGTATGCGCGCCTGCTCGACGACCTGCTCGATGTCTTGGATCGGCGAGTAGGTACAGTTGCCGATGGTGCCTTGAACCTCGACGCGGGACGCACTCTGGCTCACCAGCTGCACCACCTGTCGCCGGATTTGCTCAGGTCCGTGGCCCTGGAACTCGCCTCGCAGAGGCGTATCGTCCGATAAGGCCCGCGCATGCCCCTCGACCAGCAGGAGATTCTGCTCGGCCGTCAACCGATCCTCGACCGCACGGAGGATCTGTACGGATTCGAGCTCTTGTTCCGCAGCCTCGCCAACGGAACTTGCACGTCTCTCGGCGCCGACGCGCCGTCGACGTCGGCCGTCATCCTGAACGCGTTCTCCGAGCTCGGATTGCAGCGCGTGCTCGGCCGCCACAAGGGGTTCATCAACCTCACGGCCGAAGACATCTTGAGCGACATGACCGAACTCCTGCCGAAGGATCAAGTCGTGCTCGAGATCCTCGAGACCGTTCAAGTCGACGCCGAGATCGTGCGGCGTTGCGCCGAGCTGAAACAGATGGGCTTCGGTCTCGCGCTCGACGACGTGACCGACATGGACCGTGTGAACCCGGAATTGCTCGCGATCGTCGACGTCGTGAAGCTCGACATTCTCGCGATCGAACCGGCGGAACTGCCGAACGTGGTGAAGCGCCTCGCGCGCCACGACGTCGACATCCTGGCCGAGAAGGTCGAGGACCGGTCGCAATTCGAGCGCAGCCTGGAGCTCGGTTGCGATCTCTTCCAAGGGTACTACTTCGCCCGGCCGCAGATCCTGTCGGGCAAGCGCGTGCCGCCGTCGACGCTGAACCTCTTGCGCTTGCTGACGCTCGTGTCGAGCGATGCCGACACGCTCGAACTCACGGACGGGATCAAGCGCGAGCCGCACCTCGCGTACAATCTGCTGCGGATGGTGAATTCCGTCGTGGTCGGGCTGCCGCACCGCATCGGTTCGCTGCGCCACTGCATCATGTTGCTCGGGCGCAGACAGGTCCAAAGGTTCGTCCAGCTCCTCGTCTACAGCTCGCTGCACGGTAACGGCCACGCTGGACGCCCGCTGATGCACCTCGCGGCGACGCGCGCCAAGCTGCTCGAGCTGGTTGCGACGCTCGAGCGGCCGAGTGACGAGGACTATCAAGAGCGGGCGTTCATGGCGGGAATTCTGTCGCTGCTCGACACGCTGCTCGCCGTGCCGTTCGCAGAGATCGCGCAATCGCTCAATCTCGAGTTCGTGATCGAGGAAGCGCTCGTCACGCGCGGCGGCGATCTCGGGCGTCTCTTGCTCATCGCGGAGCGGCTCGAGGACGGCGACGACGCGCAGCTCTCGAGCTTGATTCGCGAGGTGAAGGGGCTCGATCGCGCCGCGCTCAACGCGGCCGAGGTCGAGGCGATCGGCTGGGCCAGCGCGGTGTGCGAGCCCACGCAGGGCTGACGCGCATCGTACGGCGATGCGCGTACGTGATCGCGCGCAGCGGGCGCGACGCAGCCCGTACGACAATGCGCGATGAATCGAGCGACGTTCGCGGTGCAACGTTACGCGAAGAGTCGAGCGAAGCACGTTTGCGCGTACGCATTCGGCGTCCGTAGAATCCGCCTGACACGCGGGTGTGTCGTCCTACAGCGCGGAAGGCTTTCGATGTCGAATCGTTTCTTGATGTTCGCTTGTCCCGCGCTGTTCTGCGCGATCTCGTCGCTAGCAGCCGCGCAAGCGCACCCCGAGTTCGTCGTGGCGTGCGACGCATCGAGCAAGCTCGTCGTGACGTTCGA
>JANOFY010000072.1:0-12754 GCA_031413895.1 Planctomycetota bacterium
TGTCGAGCCAATCGAGCGGGGGCAGAAGCGAGGCCGGCCATGATCGGAGACCTCGAGCCGTGTCCGAAGTAGAAGGAGTCGTGGTTACGTGCTGGCAAGGAAACGGGACATAAACGGGACAAACGGGACATCCGCGCAGCCCCCCAGGGACCTGCTCGAAGGGGACAGTAACGGGACAAAGGGGACGTGAGCGATACGCGTCGTTTCTCCTCGAGCCTGCAACGTGTCGATCACGCGTTCTCGATCACTCGTCGCGCGCAACGCAGCGCGTCGGAACGAAGCTCGGGCACCGCGGTGTTCTCCCACAGTCGGCCGCGCAGCAACGGACCAGCGAGGAACAGCGATCGATGCGCTCGTCCGTCCCGGTCAAGCAGCCGGCCCGCCGGATCAGTCGCGAGTCCAAGTCCGAGCTCGTCCGGCGTGACGACGCCCGCCTGTCGCAAGGATTGCACGAACGGTTCCTGCACGCGCGCTAGGTCCGTATCCGGGCCGGTGCAATTGATGACGCGGCTTGCGGACACGACTTCGTTCGAGCTGGACCCGCGTCTTCGAATCGTCGCGAGCGCCGTGTCGTTTCGGACGTCGTACTCGAGAACTCTTCCGGCGATGACGTCCAAGCGGCCGGTGTCTCGGAGGCGTTGGATCGTCCGTCCGATCGCGGGCGCGGCGCGATGTCGGTGCGTCTCCCAGAAAGGGCGCAGGTGACCGAGGAAGCGGCGTCTCTCCTCGCGCGACAGCGCACTCCACAAGGACGCTGTGACCGGCCGCATCGAGCTCACGATGTCGCGCCACTCGATCGCGCGCGGGCCGTTCCGGACGATCTCGGCGCGCAGGCCGCGCAGTAAGCCCAAGGCCGTTCTCGGCCAATCGTCGAGCGACGAAGGAACGGGGAGCTGCACCGGTGCCGCCGCGAGATCGCGGTGCGATTGAGGAACCAATCCTCGTCTCGAGATGCACCGGATCGCGCCTGTGTGTCCCGCCTGATCCAAGGCGATGACCACGTCGATCATGGTCAGGCCTGTTCCGATCAGCAGCAGGTCGGCGCGCGCATCGACGTCGAGAGCATCCGCGGCCCACGGATCGCGCTGGTACAGCTTGCTGCGATAGAACGCGGGCGTCTTGCAAGGAGGATCCGCGGGCGGATAGTTGCCGATCGCGAGCACGCACGAATCCCCGGTGATCGACCGACCATCGGCGAGGCGGATGACGACGCCGCCGGCTGCGTCGGTATGGAGCGCGGTCGCTTCCCCTTCGATGCACTCGATCGCGACACCGCGCGGCGCTTCGCTCTTCGCTTGCTCGAGTACACCGCGGAGGTATTCACCGAACACTTGGCGCGGGAGGAAATCGCCGTCGCGGATCGACGGATCTCGGTGCTTGGCCCAGCGCAGGAAGTGACCGTCGTCGTCCGCGAACGCGCTCATCTGACACGCGGGGACGTTGAGAAGGTGCGCTGCGTGGCGCGTCGAATACGCGACGCCGGATCCGAATCGGCCCGAGCGCTCGATCAATACGATCTGCGACGGTGGACGAGACTCGCGGCCCAGATGCACCGCGATCATGGTTCCCGTGAACCCGGCTCCGACGATGATCGCCTTCATCAGCGATCGGCCGCTTGGAAGCCAGCGGACTTCCTAAGGAAGAGCTGGAGCAGGTTCGTGTCGGTCATCGAGTGCGCAAGGTAGAGACGATGTGCGCCGGGAGCGATGAACCGCGCGCCGCCATGATCGGCTGCGAGATACTGCGTCGCAGGGCGCCCAACGTCTACACTCCGACCTAGTGGCAATCCAAGTACGAGGACGATCATGAAGACTCACTTTGGACGGCGTCGATTCCTGGGGTCATTCGTCGCCGCCGGGAGCGCGCTGCTGCTCTCCATCGCGCGTCCAGTCCAAGCTTCCGTTCCGACGAACGCGGATGTGAATGCGGAGCCGACCGAGCTCACGATCTACGCCGCGCAGAGCACGCGCGATGCGCTGGCCGCGATCCAGAAGCAGTACGCCGAGATCGCGCCGTCGATCCAGCTCGTCTTCAACTTCGGATCCTCCGGCGATCTCTCGCGGCAGATCATCGCGGCGGCGAAGGCGGACGTGTTCCTCTCGGCGGACGAGAGGGAGCTGGATCGCGTTGCGGCGGAGAAGCTCGTTCTCGAAGGCACGCGCCGCGATCTGCTCTCCAATCAGCTCGTCGTCATCGAACCCGTGGACTCCGAGCATCCCGAGGCTTCGATCTTCTCGAATCCGTTCACTCCCAGTCAGATCGCGCGGCCCGAGGTGAAGCTCCTTTCGCTCGCCAATGTCGACACCGTTCCGGCGGGTCGGTACGCGAAAGCGTGGCTCGAGAAAACTGGAACGTGGAAGGACGTGTCCGGGCGCGTGCTCCCCGGTGTCGACGTGCGCGCTGCGCTCGGCGCCGTCGAAGCCGCCGGTGCCCAAGCGGGCATCGTCTACAAGACCGACGTGGCGCGTTCGAAGAAGGCGCGGATCGTGTTCGCCGTCCCGCTCGAGGAAGGTCCCAAGATCACGTATCCCGTCGCGGTGATCGCTGGTCGACCGGCCGAGAAGGAAGCGCGCGCGTTCGTCGACTACATCGGGTCGCCAGCTGCGCGCGCGAGCTTCGAAGGATTCGGATTCGTGTTCCTGCCGCCCGCGAATCCCGTCCGGAAGTAAGTCGGCCGAGAGCGCGCACGTCGGTGGTTCGCCGAGCCCAGCGCGCCGTGGACGAGCTTCGCCCGCGTCCGTAGATTCTCGACGCCGATTCGCTCGAGGCTCCGAGCCACGCGAGCCGCATCGCGCACGTCCCCCTCGCGTTCCACCTCGCGCCCGAAGTGCACTTCGACACCGTCACCTTCTGGCTCTTCTTCCCCGTGGCGTGGGCGGTGTGGCGTCTCCTGCCGCTGCCCGCGGCGAAGCTCGGCACGCTGGCGCTCAGCCTCCTTTTCTATGCGTGGTGGCGGCCGGAGTACGTGCTGCTGATCGCGCTCTCGTCGTACGTCGACTACCGCATCGCCGGGTTCATCGCGATCGCGCACGAAGATCGCAAGCGCAACCGTTGGTTGACGGTGAGCCTCGTCGGAAACCTCGGGCTGCTCGCGTTCTTCAAGTACACGCCGCTGATCGCGGACACGCTTGGCTTTGGCGGCGATCCCGTCGCCGGCCGGCCCGAGTGGCTTGCGACGTGGGTCGTGCCGGTCGGGATCTCGTTCTACACGTTCCAGACGCTGAGCTACACGCTCGACGTCCACGCGCGCCGCATCGAGCCGAGCGCGACCTACTTCGACTTTTTCCTGTTCGTGTCGTTCTTCCCGCAGCTCGTCGCGGGGCCGATCGTGCGCGCGCGCGAGCTCCTGCCGCAGTTCGCGTTTCGCAAGCCGCTGTCATGGACGCGCATTCAGCTCGGCCTGTACCGCTGCGTGTGCGGACTCTTCCTCAAAGTCGTCATCGCCGACGGGCTCGCGCCACAGGTCGAGAACGCGTTCTCGCTCGATGGCGCGGCGCTGCTCACGCCGGCCGAAGCGTGGATCGCGACGATCTGCTTCGGAGCGCAGATCTTCGCCGACTTCGCCGGCTACTCGGGGATCGCGATCGGCATCGCGCTGCTCATGGGGTTCAACTTCCCCGAGAACTTCCGCTACCCGTACATCAGTCGCAGCTTGACGGAGTTTTGGACGCGCTGGCACATCACGCTGTCGCGTTGGTTGCGCGATTACCTCTACATCCCGCTGGGCGGGAACCAGACGGGGCCCGGGCGCACGTACGTCAACTTGATGGTGACGATGTTGCTCGGCGGGCTGTGGCACGGCGCTTCGTGGACGTACGTCGTGTGGGGCGGATTGCACGGACTCGCGCTTGCGGTCGAGCGCGCGCTCGGACTTACGCGGCTTCGTGCAGGGGGCTCGGATCCGCTGCGGGGAGCCAGCGATCTCGCCGTGCGCGTGTTGCGCATCGCGATCGTGTACCTCGTCGTGCACGTGGCGTGGGTGTTCTTTCGCGCACCGACGTTCGGCGTGGCCGCCACGGTGCTGCAGCGGATGTTCGTCGCGCCGTTCACGGAACCGCACGGACTCGACGTCGTGATGCGCACGCCGAGGTTGTGGCTGCTCGTGCCGCTTTTCCTTATGCATGCGGGCCAAGCCGCTCATGAGTGGCTCGGGCTGAAGAAGACCGCGCAGCTCCGCCTCGCGGTCTGCATCCTGTGGATCGTGCTGCTCGTGATCGTCGATCGCGGGAGCAGCTCCCCGTTCATCTACTTCCAGTTTTGAGCCGTGAACAATCTCCGCTGAGCATGTCGACCGAATCGAAAACGAACGCGCCTCGCACGCAACGCCGCCGGCGCGAGAGCGTCTGGTTCGGCCCGCTGCCGATCGCTCTGGGTTTCGCGATCTCGATCGTGCTGCTTATCGGCTGGCGCTTCGTCGCGAATCCGGATCGGCCGTCGAAGCGGGTCAAGATCGATCCGCTGCCCACGCGCTTCATCGACGTCGCCGGCGCGGTAGCGCCGTTGTATTTGTACGGTCGCGCAACGGACGACGGGATCCTCTTCGCGGGCGACAGCCGCATCGGCTCGGACATCTCGGTGCGCGTGCTCGAGCGGCGCGGCCTCGGCACCGTCGGCTTGCTCTGGAACGGCTTCGGGCAGTTCGATCATGTGCTCGACGGAGCGCGCATGCTGCCGCCGCGCCGCCTCGTGATGAGCGTGACGCCGACGTCGGTCTACCTGCCCCCGGCGAAGCGCATGGCGGATCTGCTCGCGAAAGAGCGCGTGCGCCGCATCACGCAGCGCATCGACGAGCGACTCGACGACGAAGTCGACGTGTGGCGGAGGAAGACGTTCTTCACGTGGGAGCCGAACCCATGGGGCGGCGGCGAGGCCGGCGTGGTGCTCGAACCTCGGCGTCACGAAGGCACCTACATCGGCTTGCTCGGCCTGAAAACGCGCGACAAGCGGCGCGAGCGAGTGTCGGTGATGCAAGCCGATCTCGCGTCGATGATCAAGGACGGATGGCGTGTCGCGTGCGTGCGCTTCCCCGTGTCCGAAGGCATGCGCAAGCTCGAAGACGACGCGTTTCCTCCCGAGCAGTTCACGCAGGTGTGCGCCGACCTTGGGATCCCGTATCTCGACATGAAGGACAGCGACTACCAGACGTCCGACGCCTCGCACTTGCTCGGCGCGGATGCGGAACGTTGCACGGAGCGGATCGCGGACTGGTTGCTCACTCTTCCGGGGATGGGCGGGCCGCCGTAGTTCGCGCGTGCGCGAGGAATCGGGAGCTCGATCCGTGCACTTGCGGCGCAATGGACGAGATTGAGGGCAATCGTCGTCTGGAGAGGGGAGACTGGACCGACGACGCCCTGCATGAGAAACGCTAGCCCGCTGCGCCAGACGCTGCTCTTCGCCGTTGCGATCCCATTCGCCGGATGTCTCGCGAGCGCGCCGTTCGCCGATGCTCCGTCCGAGGGCCGCGTCGCGAATGCGGCTGTGGAGCGGAATGTTCGTGCGGAGCTGGCGGCGGATGCGCGCTTGCTCACGATCGGCGATGCCGAGATCGAGCTGCGCATCCCTTCGGAGCCGACGGAGCTCTCACCCGACGAGATCACGCGTTGGGTCAGCGACTGCGCGCGCGCCGTGGCGCAGTACTACGGTCACTTTCCCGTTCGACGCGCGATCATCGAGCTGGCGCGCACCGAGAGTCGACGCGTCGACGGCGGGCGGACGGTCGGTTTCGGGGATGCGGTTTTGATCCGCGTCGAACTCGGGGCCCGCGCCGACGCGTCGGATCTCGCGCGCGATTGGGTGATGACGCACGAGATGGTGCACACGGCGCTTCCTGACTTGCCGGCGCGACATCTGTGGTTCGAAGAAGGGCTGGCGACGTACGTCGAGCCGATCGCGCGCGCGCAGGCCGGCCTCGAGAGTCCCGAGGACGTCTGGAAGCAGCTCGTCGAAGGGCTGCCGCGCGGCTTGCCGGAGAAGGGAGACCGCGGACTCGATCACACGCCGACGTGGGGCCGTATCTATTGGGGCGGCGCGCTCTTCTGCCTGCTCGCTGACGTCGAGATACGAGAACGCACGAGCAATCGTGCAGGTCTCCAGGATGCATTGCGCGCGATCGCCGTCGACGGACGCAGCACGCTCAGGCAGTCGCCGATCGATCGCGTGCTTGCCCAAGGCGACGACGCGGTCGGTGTACCGGTCCTGAGCGAGCTCTACGCGCGTCACGCGGCAAGGGCCGAGTCCGTCGATCTCGCGGACTTGTGGACGCGACTCGGCGTGACGATACGCCGCGGTCGGATCTCCTTCGACGACTCGGCCCCGCTGGCGCACATTCGACGCGCGATCACTCGAGCGGAGCGTTGACTCGACGCGCGCTGCGACGCCGGCGACCGTCCGCGCCTACAACGCCGAATCGAGCACGACGATCGCGCGCACGCTTCCGAGCGTCAACGGCCCGCTCGACCCCCAGTGGATCAACCGCGTGACGGACCAGGACGAACCGCATCGTCTCACGCGGCGCGACTCCCGCCAGAGACTGAGCTGTCGCGCGCGGACTTCCGCATCCAACGAAGCCGCAATTCGACACGTTGCCCCGATGCGCGCGTCCGCTAATCTTTGCGCGCGCCGTCTCCGAGACCCACGCGCCCCTCCATGTCCCTCGACTTGCCCCCTCCGACCCTCGTCCAAGACGCGCGCGGACTGGGGCGATTGCTCGACGATCTCGACGGCCAGCACGAGATCGCGGTCGACACCGAGGCCGATTCCTTCTTCAGCTACCGCGAGAAGGTGTGCCTCGTGCAGATCACGGTCGAGGACCGCGACTACCTCGTCGATCCGCTGGCGGGATTCGACATGCGGCCGCTCGGTCACATGCTCGCCGATCCGCAGAAGATCAAGGTCTTCCACGACGGCGAGTACGACATCCTGATCCTGAAGCGCGACTTCGATTTCGAGTTCAAGAACCTGTTCGACACGCGCGTCGCGGCGGCGACGCTCGGATCGCAGAACCCCGGGCTCGCTTCGGTGCTGCTCGAGCACTTCCAAGTGCAGCTCGACAAGTCGATGCAGCGTTCCAACTGGGGTCAGCGCCCGCTGACCGACAAGCAGATTCGTTATGCGCGGCTCGATACGCACTTCCTCATCGACTTGATGCGCGAGCAGAAAGCGCAGCTCGAGGCGCGCTCGCGCGCGATGATCGTCGCCGGCGAGTGCTTGCGGCTCGAACAGCTCGTCCCGCCGGAGCCCGTGTTCGATCCCGATGGTTTCGCGCGCATCAAGGGCGCGCGCGAGCTCGGCCCCGTCGAGCGTCAGGTGCTGCGCGAGCTCTTCATCTTGCGCGAACGTATCGCACGAGAAACGGACCAGCCGCCGTTCCGAATCGTCAACAACGAGACGTTGATCGCTGTAGCGAAAGCGCAGCCGCGCTTTCCGGCGGACTTGTCGAAGGTCGGCGGTTTCTCGTGGAAACAGTCGCGCAAGATGGGGGACGACGTCGTCGCGGCCGTCGCGCGCGGGCTCCAGCTCGGCCCGCTGCGGCAGGTGACCGAGGTCAAGAGCAAGGACGGGACGAGCGAGCTCAGCGACGAAGAGATCGAGCTCCACGAGCGACTGAAGAATTGGCGCAAGGCGCAAGGGGAGAAGATGGGCGTCGACGCGGCTTACATGCTGAATCGACACGTGCTGCTCCGACTCGCGCGCGCGCGGCCGCGAGACGCCGAAGCGCTGACGCACATCGACGGTCTGCTCGAGTGGCAGATCCAATCGTTCGGGCCGGAGATCCTGACCGTGGTGGAGCGTTTCGAGAGCGACGTCGCGAGCGGAGCGTTCAATCCGAAGAAGCGCCGCAACCGTTGGCGCCGGTGAGCGCACGTCGAGCACGGTGAGCGCGCATCGAACAGCTTGGCTGCTAGCGCCCTTGGCGGCGCTGAGTATCATCGCGTGTCGAATGACGACTCCCGCGCCGACGCCGCAAGCCTGGCTCGAGAAGTTCCTCGCCGATCACGGCGGGATCGCGGGCACGGTGCACCGTCGATCCGCGCCCGACGAGCTCGAGCTCGTCGCCGCCGTGCGCATTCCACCGCCGGTGCAGCAGATCGTGGCGAAAGTTCCGCGCGGCAAAGGCATGGCCGGGCTCGCGCTCGAGCGGAACGAGCCGGTGTCGACGTGCAACATCCAGACGGATCGCTCGGGCGACGTGCGACCCGGAGCGCGCGCGGTCGACGCGCAAGCGGCGGTCGCGCTGCCCGTGTGCGACGCGAAAGGCGAAGTGCGCGCGGTGGTCGGGATCGCGTTCGCGGGCGAGAAGACGCTGAGCGAGAGCGAGCTGGCGGAGCTCGGACGCGCAGCGGCGACGCTGCCGTCGATTCCGGGGCAGTAGCGTCGGGACGACGCGCGGGCTCCGCGTTCACGGCGGTCGCTACTTCTTGTCGACGACGAAAGCGGCCTACCGACAACCAGCAGATTGCTGGTCTGGTGTTGACGAGCCCTCTTCACTCCGCGTGCACTCTGGTTCGATCGCCCCACCAACCTCGCCTCGCACGACGATGATCTCTTGGCTTCGATCCGCCCAACCACTCGGCGAGACGGCGCGAAGCTCGTCTCCCAGGACGCTGCGTAAGTACGCGTCCGGCACGGTTCCGTGCGCAAGCCACTGATCGAGAGCTGCGCTTGCGTTGTCGTGGCTGTTCACCGTGTCCATGTTTCAATCTCCCGGATCGCGCTGTCGAAGCTCTTGTGTCTCAGTTCGCAATGCGAAGGTCGAGGGTTCGCCCCCTTCGTCTCCACCAAGTCAACGGACATCCTTGCCGCGCGGCGCGCGTTACCTGCGCTACTTTGCATCTACGACGAAGCCGCCGGCGAGGATGACGTTTCGGCCTTGTGCATTCGCCGTCGCGACGAACACACACTTCATCGGCTAGCCTTTGTCCCACTGCGTACGCGCCACTTGAACCTGGGCGTCGATGCCGAGTAACTCGCCTGTGCTCGGCTGTCCCTTAGCGACTCTGTCCACGCGCCAGCGGCCGGTGACTTTTGCCTCCGGCACGGCATCTGCGCGCTCTCGGAACGAGAACGTGAGCGTCGTGCTCGACGGAGCCAACCTCGGGGGAATTTGAATCGTGAGCCGAGTCCAACCGTCGGAATCGACGTCTTGCGTCGTCTCGACATTCTCACCGTGCTCGTGACGGGACGAAGTGTGAAACCACGGATCGTCGACTTTGACGTGCCCGGCTCGCACCGTCACGGGGTACGACGTGGGCGACTTGTCCTGGACGAGCTCGGTAGGAGATGGAGCTTCCAACTCCACGGGTTCGATGCTCGTCGATACCGCTGGCAGATTGGAAGAACAGGCAGCGGCACCGGCGGCAGAAGCCAGGACGAACGCGCGGAACATCCGCCGAATCGACGAGTCGCACGGACGCGCTACGTCGACATCGCAGGCGTCACCGCAGCGTCTTGATCGAATCATCGCTAGGTCGCGGAGGCCGTCCAATTCCGCTCGCGCTCGCGAGTGGCGCGCAGAATCCGGACGTTCGCGTCGGCCTTGAGTCGCTCCAAGCTGGCTCGCAGCCCCTCGATGATCTCATCGGCCGAAGCGCATCCATTGCCGCTCTCGCGTGACGAGTCGGGCGACTCTTCGCGACTGAGCTCGTCTTCGTTGTTCATTGCTGAATAATCTCCGCTCGGATCCTAAATCGCTGAGTCATCGTCCGCCATCATCGAGGATTACACAAGCCACAGCGGTGATGAACGCCACGAGAACTGCGCGACCGAGCCATGCCTGCCCACAGGTGAGCGCGGTCTGTCGCTCGACGTTACGGATGTAGAGCTCGAGTGCAGCCATCTGCGTGCGGTAGTACTCGATCCGCCGGATCGCTTGCGTCTGAAGAGACAACAAATCGGGTTCTTGGACTGGGCGCTCTGAGATGGGATCGGCTGTCGTATGCAGCCAAGAGCTCGCGAAGGGGTGACGAAGTGGGTCGGCCCCGTGCTGTCTGTCGCGCGTCGATTGTGAGGCGCGGCGAACGAAACGAAACAACTTCCGAGGGATCAACCACCAAGGTTCGTCGGGCGTCCACCGAGGTGCACGCAGACCCCAGATGTGGATCAGCCCGACGAGCATGCAGCATCCACTCACTGCGATCGCCATCCCGACGACCCGATCAACCCAGAGCGGTTCCAAGTTTGGGAGATCAGAGAGCTTGAACAGCCCCAGTCCGCTCGCTGCCGCGATCGTGGCGAGAATGCCGTTGGTGCGCACCGCAAGCCGTCTCGAGTTCTCCTCCTCGGCCTGCCATTGCCTGACGACCACCTGCAGCGCCTGGCGAACCTTCTCGCCATCGCGGTCGTTGCCTCTAGAATCCCAGCCGACGTCCCGTTCCAACACCTCGCCGTCCCTCGCGTTGCTGACCCGCGCATTCGAGACGTACTGCGCGCGCCTTGGTTGCACGCGCGATGAAATGCGCGGGGGGAGCACTTCGATGTGCTCCCCCCGCGTGTACTTGGTGGAGACGAAGGGGATCGAACCCTCGACCTCCGCATTGCGAACGCGGCGCTCTACCAGCTGAGCTACGTCCCCAAGTGGGGCGAGATCCTAGCCGCGCGGCGCGGGGCATGGAAGAGGACGGCGCCATGGCGAGAGGCTCGATTGCGGGCCTACGCGGGCTTACACCGGGACAGCAGCGCCGCGACCGCGTCAGTGGCGAGCTGAGCTCGCCTACAGCCGCACCCGCCGCAGCCGCAAGGCGTTGGCGATGACCGACACCGAGCTCACGCTCATCGCCGCGCTGGCGATCATCGGCGACAGGAGCAGCCCGAACGCCGGGTAGAGCACACCCGCCGCGATCGGCACGCCGAGCAGGTTGTAGACCGTCGCGAAGCCGAGGTTCTGGCGGATGTTCGCGAGCGTCGCGCGCGACAGCGCCCGCGCGCGCACGATGCCCATCAAGTCGCCGCGCACGAGCGTCACGCCCGCGCTCTCCATCGCGATCTCCGTACCCGTGCCGAGCGCGATGCCGACCTCGGCCTGCGCGAGCGCCGGTGCGTCGTTGACGCCGTCGCCGGCCATCGCGACCGTCCGTCCTTCGGCTTGCAGCGCGCGCACGATGGCGGCCTTGCGGTCGGGCAACACTTGCGCTTCGACGCGTGCGATGCCGAGCTCGCGTGCGATCACCTCGGCGTTCGTGCGGCTGTCGCCGGTCACCATCACGATCTCGAGCCCGTCGCGTGCGAGGCGTGCGATCGCGTCGCGAGTTGTCGGCCGAATGGGATCGACCACGCCGATCAAACCCGCGAGCGCGCGGTCGACGGAGACGAACACGACGACGTGGCCGCTTCGCCGCAGCTCCTCCGCTCGCGCGGCGAGCGATCGATCGTCTGTGACCGCGCCGATCTCCGCGCCGCGTGACGTGACGAGATCGGCATTGCCGACGACGACGTCGCGGGCACGCGCGCTCGCTCCCGCGTGCACGCGCACGCCGCCGACGACGCCTTGCCCGGTGATCGAGCGAAAGCCGACGACTTCGCCGAGCACGAGCCCACGTTCACGAGCCGCCGCGACGATCGCGCCGGCGAGGGGATGTTCGCTGACCGATTCGAGCGTCGCGGCGAGCTGCAGCAGCTCGTTCTCGTCGATACCGGGCGCCGCGACGAGCGCATTCAGCTTCGGCCGGCCCTCCGTCAGCGTTCCCGTCTTGTCGACGACGAGTGTGTCGACGCGCGCGAGGGTCTCGAGCGCGACCGCATCCTTGATCAAGATGCCGGCGCGCGCGCCCGCTCCCGTGCCGACCAAGATCGACATCGGCGTCGCGAGCCCGAGCGCGCACGGACACGCGATGATCAGCACGGACACGGCGCTGACGAGCGCATACACAAAGCGCGGCTCGGGTCCGAACACGGCCCACGCGACGAACGTGACGACGGCCGCGATCACGACCGCCGGCACGAACCACTCCGACATGCGGTCGGCGAGGCGTTGAATCGGCGCGCGGCTGCGCTGCGCGTTCGCGACGAGGCGCACGATCTGCGCGAGCAGCGCGTTCTCGCCGACGCGTTCGGCGCGCATGACGAACGCGCCGGTTCCGTTCATCGTTCCGCCGGTGACGCGCGCGCCCGACTCCTTCTCCACTGGAAGCGGCTCGCCTGTGATCATCGATTCGTCGACCGAGCTTTGACCGGCGACGACGACTCCGTCCGCGGGAACGCGTTCGCCGGGTCGCACTTGGAGCGCGTCGCCGGGCTGGATGTGCTCGAGCGGGATCTCTTCCTCGCGCCCGTCGAGCGCGATGCGCCGCGCGGTCTTCGGCGCGAGCGCAAGCAGCGCACGGATCGCGCCGCCCGTTGCATGGCGCGCCGAGAGCTCGAGCACTTGCCCGAGCAACACGAGCGTCGTGATGACCGCGGCCGCTTCGAAGTACACGGGCACGTGACCGTGATGCCGGAACGAATCGGGAAACGCGCCGGGCGCGATCGTCGCGACCAAGCTGTACACGTACGCCGCGCCGGTCCCGAGGCCGATCAACGTGAACATGTTGAAGTGCCGCGTGACGACCGATCGCCAGGCGCGCTCGAAGAACGGAGTTCCGCCCCAGAGAACGACCGGCGTCGCGAGCGCGAGTTGAAGCCATGACAGCGTCGGAGTCGGATCGAGATGCAGCATCGCGATCACGAAGACGGGCGCCGTCAGCACCGCGCAGATCCAGAACCGACGGCGCATGTCGATGAGCTCGGGATCGGGCGCGTCATCGAGCGACGCGACGGCCGG
>JANOFY010000073.1:0-3438 GCA_031413895.1 Planctomycetota bacterium
CGCACGGTGGAGTCGCGCGCGCAGTACGTCCAACTCGCGAAAGACCGGTTCGAAGGCGGCGTCACGTCCGAACTCGACTGGCGTCAGGCCGAGGCCGAACTCCACCGCACGACGTCGCTGATGCAAGAGTTCGAGCGCCAGGTCGCGCAGAAGGAGAACGAGCTGTCGGCCTTGCTCGGCCGCAATCCGGGCGAGATCGCGCGCGGAGAGTCGCTCGCCGAGATCGTCGCCCCGCCTGCGGTGCCGGCGGGACTGCCCTCCGCGCTGCTCGAGCGGCGGCCGGACGTGCGCGCGGCCGAGGAAGTGCTCACGTCCTTCAATGCGCGCATCGGCGCGGCCAAGGCGCTGCTCTATCCGAGCATCTCACTCACCGGAGCGTTCGGTTGGGAGAGCACCGAGCTCGGCGACTTGCTCGAATCGCCCGCGCAATCGTGGTCGATCGGTGCGAACCTGCTTCAACCGATCTTCAACGCGGGCCAGAACCAGCGCCTGGTCGACGTCGCGGAATCGCAGCAGCGTCAGGCCCTCTACGGGTACGAGCGCACCGTGCTGCTGGCGTTTCGTGAGGTCGAGGACGCGCTCGTCGGGCTGCGCCAATCCGGATTGCGGCGCGGCTCCGAGGGCCTGCGCGTGGGTGCCGAACGCAAGGTGCTCGATCTCGCCGAGCTGCGCTACCGCGGCGGCGTCGCGGCGTACCTCGAAGTGCTCGACGCACAGCGATCGCTGTTCGACGCCGAGCTCGAAGAGAGCAGCGCGAAGCGCGACGAGCTCGTGAACTTCATCCAGCTCTACAAAGCGCTGGGCGGCGGTTGGCCCCAGTCGAGCGACGCACAATCCAACGAGAGTCTGCACCAGAGCCCTGAGGGCCAAGATCGAGCACCATGAAGACGAAGTCGAAGCGCGCGGCGAAGGCGAAACGCAAGAACACGAGCACAACGAAGTCGGTCGAGAAGAACGGGAAGGAACTGAAGCGCAAGGAGTACGAGAAGGAACTCGAGAAGCTCCAAGCCCAGCTGTGCACGCTGCAAGAGTGGGTGAAGCACAAGGGCTTGCGCGTGGTCGTCGTCTTCGAGGGCCGCGACGCGGCCGGGAAGGGCGGCACGATCAAGGCCATCACGGAGCGCGTCAGCCCGCGCGTGTTCCGATTGGTGGCGCTGCCAGCGCCCTCCGACCGCGAGAAGACGCAGATCTACATGCAGCGCTACATCCCCCACTTCCCCGCCGCGGGCGAGATCGTGATCTTCGATCGCAGCTGGTACAACCGCGCCGGTGTCGAACGCGTGATGGGCTTCTGCACCGACGAGCAGTACGAGGGCTTCCTCGAGCGCATCGCCGAGTACGAGAAGGACTTCACCCGAGCGGGCATCCTCCTGATCAAGTTCTGGCTCGAGGTCGGCGACGAGGAGCAGAAGCGGCGCTTCGAGGCGCGCATCGAGGACCCGCGGCGGCAGTGGAAGCTGAGCCCGATGGACCTGCCCTCGCGCGAGCGCTGGTTCGACTATTCGCTTGCACGCGACCGGATGCTCGAAGCGTCGGACACGATCCACGCGCCCTGGCACATCGTGCGCACGGACGACAAGCGGCGCGCGCGCCTGAACGTGATCGCTCATTTCCTCAGCCTGATCCCGCACAAGAAGCTGCCGCGCGAGAAGATTAAGCTGCCCAAGCGCGCGATGAAGCGCGCCTACGACGACCAGACGAGTCTCGAGGGGCGGCGCTTCATCCCCGAGAAGTACTGACCGCCACAGGTTCATGAGCACCGAGCAAGCCGCAGCGAGTGCCGGTGGAGGGGTGCTCGCGCGTTTCGTGCCCGGACTCGCGCGCCTGCGCGGATACGAGCTCGGTTGGCTGGGTCCCGATCTGGTCGCCGGGTTGACGCTCGCGGCGTACGCTCTTCCCGCGGGCATCGCCGATGCGTCGCTCGCCGGGCTCCCGCCGCAAGCCGGCTTGTACGCGTGCCTCTTCTCGGGGCTCGTCTTCTGGCTGTTCTGCAGCTCGAAGCACACGGCGATCACCGTCACGTCCGCGATCTCATTGCTCGTCGGCGCGACGCTCGGTCCGCTCGCGAACGGCGACGCGGCGCGCATGGCGGCGCTCGCGACGTGCACGGCCCTCTTGGTCGCGCTGATCGCGCTTCTGATCTGGGCGTTCCGAGGAGGTTCGGTCGTGAACTTCGTGTCGGAGACGGTGCTCGTGGGCTTCAAGGGCGGCGTCGCGCTCTACCTCGCGAGCACGCAGCTTCCGAAGCTGCTCGGCATCAAGGGAGCGCACGGAGATTTCTGGGAGCGATCGGGCCACATCCTCAGTCACATCGGCGAAACTCACCGAGCGTCGCTGCTGCTCGGACTCGCGGCTCTGGCGCTGCTTCTGTGCGGCAAGTTCTTCTTGCCCAATCGACCGGTCTCGCTCTTCGTGGTGATCGGCGGGATCGTGGCCGCCAGTCAACTCGCGCTCGGTGAGGCCGGCGTCAAGTTGCTCGGCGAAGTTCCGCGCGGCCTTCCGGCGCTCACGCTCCCAGCGGTCACGCGCGCCGACATCAACGAGCTCCTGCCGCTCGCGATGGCGTGCTTCCTGCTGGCGGCCGTCGAAACGTCGGCCATCGCGCGGATGTTCGGGCGAAAGCACGGTTACCGCGTCGACACGAATCAGGAGTTCCTCGCGCTCGCGGCGTCGAACCTCGCGGCCGGCGTCGGACAAGGATTCCCCGTCAGCGGCGGGATGTCCCAATCGCTGGTCAACGAAGGCGGCGGAGCACGCACGCCGCTGTCGGGCCTGGTGTCCGCGGTCCTGATCCTGATCGTGGTCTTGTTCCTTTCGACGCTCCTGAGCGACCTTCCGCAGCCGGTGCTGGCCGCGCTCGTGCTGGTCGCGGTCACGGGACTCTTCAAGTTCAACGCGTTCGTGCGCCTGTGGCACTTCAGTCGCGCGGAGTTCTTCGTCGAGGTCGCAGCGCTCTTGGGCGTGCTCGGTTCGGGCCTCTTGCGCGGCGTGATGATCGGCGCGGTGCTGTCGATCCTGATCCTCCTGCGCCGCGCGTCCCGCCCGCCCGCGACCGAGCTCGGACGTGTACCGGGCTCCGTTGAATACGCCGATCGCGGCCGCAATCCTCACAACCAGCGCGAACCGGAAGTCTTCGTGTTTCGCAGCTCGGGTGCGCTGCTCTATTTCAACGTCGACTACGTCCGCGAGCAGTTCTTCGAGCGGCTCGCCGAATTCGGGACCGCGCGCCGAGCGGTGTACTTCCTCGGTGCCGTGCCGCTGGTCGATCTCGCGGGCGCCGAGTTCCTCGAAGAACTGCACGCGACGTTGCACGCGCGCGGCATCGAATTCCGCTTGGCCGGCACGCCGAGCAGCGTGCGCGAGAAGTTGATCAAGGCGGGTTACGAAGAACACTGCGGACCCGTGATCGCGAACGAACCGGTTGCTGCGTCCATCGCG
>JANOFY010000074.1:0-2166 GCA_031413895.1 Planctomycetota bacterium
ACGAAGAGGACGAGCAGCACGGTTACTTCACGGTGGCCGATGCGCTGGACCTCGACCTCGACGCGAACCTCGTGGTGCTCTCGGCCTGCGACACCGCCAGCGGGCGCCGCCGTCCAGGCGAGGGCGTCGAGTCCCTCGCTCGTGCGTTCATGTTCGCGGGCGCGCGCGGCGTGGTCGCGAGCCTCTGGCAGGTCTCCGATTGGGCTGCGGCGGAGACGACGGTCGCTTTCTACCGCGGCGCACTCGAGCGAGGTCTCCCTCCCAGTCAGGCATTGCGCGAAGCCAAGCTCGCGTTGCGGCGCTCGACCGCGATCCGCGGCGTCGCCGTCGATGGTGGCGGGTCGTCGCCCGCACCGGCTGCGCACCCGTTCTTCTGGGCGCCCTTCGTCTACGTGGGACGTCCGGAGTAGGCGCGAGAACCGCTCGTCACGCGGGCGTGGTCGTTGCCACGACCGCGGTACGGCAGCTTGGCGATGGTGGTCAAGTCATGGTCGCACCACGCTGAGCTCACCCGGCGTCAGCGTCAGCGGGTGGCGCTCGACCTCGTTGTTGTCGAGCAGCAGCACCAGCGTCGTACCGTCCTCCGCTACCGCGACCACGGGTGAACGGCCTTCGATGAGCGGCACGGCGTCGGCCGTGGAATCGTTGTCGCCGCGGATGATCGAGAGGCTCAGTCGCTCGCCGGACGCATCGAGCACCGCGAACGTGTCCGCGCGCGCGATCCGATCGGTCAACTCGACTTGGACGTGACAGCGGCGCACCGCGTGGATCTCGACGTTCGCGAGCGACTTGGCCGAGCCCGTGGCCTGCTCGGGGAAGTCGAACCAGGTGGGAAGGATCGCGTCCCCGTGCGCCGTCAGGAAGATCCCTGCGCGTGCCACGTGCTCGAGCTCGAAGCGACCGTCGGCGTCGGTGACCGTGGTCGCGCCGCCGTGTCCGCGCGAACTCGACCAGCCGTCGAGCGCAACCTTCACGACGCGTCGTGCGGCCGTGACGCGTATTCCAGGGATCGGTTCACCTCCGCGCGCGAGCACGCGGCCGCTGACTTTTTCGTACTCGCTGGCCGCGTCGAGCTCGAGCTCGATGTGCTCGCTTCCGACGGCGAACGGACCTTCCTCGATCTGCACGAGGCTCTGCGGGTCCATTGCCTTGAGTCGGTACTCGCGCGCGGTCAAGCCTTCGATGCGGAAGTCGCCGTGCGCGTCGGTCTCGAAGTACGACCAGAAGAGATCGGGCCCTTCGTACGTGCCGCCCGCCGCGGCTCGTCGCGCCGCGACCTCCGCGTTCGTCGGCGCGCCGGCGAGCACGTGCTCGACGTGCGTCAACGACCCTTCGACGAGACCGAAGTACGTTGGATCCGCGAGCCACACGCGGATGTTCGCGCGTGGATGGCCGTGCGCATCGACGACGCGGCCGGAGAGCGCGTTCGGCGTCGCCCCGAGACGAAGTCGCACGAAATCGGGCCAGCGCGGAGCGGACGCCGATGCGGCGAGCTCCGCGGGCAAGTAGCCGCGTTGGATCGCGACGACTTTCTCACCCTCTTCCTCCGCCAGGTCGAACGAGAAGCGTCCTGTCGCGTCCGTCGTCAAGGTGGACTTGCCGAATGCGACGCGTGCGCCGGCCGCGGGTGTTCCGTCGGGAAGACGCACGTCGCCGCTGAGTGCGTTCGCTTTCACCTCGACGCGCTTCAGCACGATCTCGAGCGCGCGGTCGGATCCGCCGGGAGCGTCGCGCACTTCGCGCTCGTAACCGGCGAGGCTCGTGACGAGTCGCGTGCCCTCGATGAGCGGCACGCGTCCCAGATCGAACGCTCCATGCTCGTCGGTCGACGCATTCCAGTCGCGCTCGATCGAAGCGTCCAGCACATGGGCGAAGCGCGTTCCGAATTCGTTGTCGAGCGCCAGTTGAACCTGCGCGTTCGCGAGCGGCGCTCCGTCGACGTCGCGCACGCGACCCGCGAGCGGCCGCGTCTTCGCAACGACGATGACGATGACGGGCTCGATCGATGCGTGTGGACGGTACAGACCCGCCATCACGGTGGCGTAGTCCGCGTGGTCGACGGCGAGTTCGCCGCCCGTCGGTGGTGCGTCCATCTCGAATCGGCCGTCGCGTTCGCTGCGCGCCGTGAACGCCGCGGAGGACTCACCCCGCGCGCTCGACTCGAAG
>JANOFY010000075.1:0-2612 GCA_031413895.1 Planctomycetota bacterium
GAACCGTGACCGACTTCGCGACGATGGGCAGCACCTCCAGCGCGTCGAGCCGGATGGATAGGATCTGCCCCACTCCGTCGTCTGTCACCGCATCGCGCTCGGCGAGATAGATCCGATTCACGTCGAGCGGATCGACCACGACTCCGCACGGCGTCGCCAGACCATCGAGAACGATCGCGACGGTCGGACTCGCAGCAGGCGACCAATCGACGCGCACGAGCGAGCTCGCCACCGTGATCAATGCCGCATGCGATCCGAGCGACGCGATCCCGCGGATCTGTCCCGATTCGGTCGTGCCTTGGTCCGCAATCAAAGGTGACCGCGCACCGGTGGCCAGATCGACGCGCGACACTTGCCATGCACCCGCGAAATCGGTGGCAATCAGGACCGATCGTTCATCTGTGGCGAAGCACATCGCGCTCGGCTCTCCGGTCGCCGAGTTCGCGATCGCGCGCGTCACGACACCCGTCGCGAGATCGATCTGGCGCAAGCGCCACGCTCCAGAGCCCGCACGATCGAGAACGAGCGCTTCGATGCCATCGCCGATCGGCAGCGCGGCGACGGGATGATCCAGTGGATTGCTCGACCACTTCGACGCCATGGGCGTGAGCACGTTCGGCGGCCGCAGGATCTCGATCTCGCGCCCGACGATCCCCTGCGCCAGGATCGATGACGCCGTCGTGGCGAGTTCCGGTAGACGCACCGACGTCGCATCGACAGGGACGAGGCGTCCCTCGACCCACGTGGGATACTCCGAACAGATGTGCAGGGCCTGGCGTTGAATCGGATCGGCGAGGATTAAGTGAATCTCGGCTGGCGTGTCCGGCAGCGGTGGAAAGCTCTCGTCCAGATGCCGCCACTGGAAGACGACTTGCACTTCGTCCGACTCCTCGTCGCGCACGGTGTAGGAAATCGGAATCCCCGCTCGCTCGTCCGAGTTGAGCACCAAGAGATCACTCACCGTCGCAATCGGCTCCTCGTTGTTGTCGACACGGAACACGGCGCTCACAGCGCCGTCTCCGACGGCGACCGGGTCCACCGCAGTGAACCGCACACGCACGTCGCGCTCGAGCTCCGCGAGGTCGACGTTCGTGTCCCAGAAGAAGCGCAGGTCGGTTCCGTTCTTGTCGACGACGACATCACGAATCGCGAGCAGCGGCGTCGTCTCTTCGCCCGCCGGCCGCGCGAGCTGCCAACCCGCATCGGGCGCGTCGCCGACGATGTCGTACTTCACTTCGATCGAGACGACATCGTTCGAGGTGTCCGCGACGGTGAACTCGACGAGGACGATGCCGGCGCCTTCGCCGCTGGGCTCGTCGACGTCGGTGATGACCGGCGCGTCGTTACCGAGCCCGATGCTGGCGGCGTTCGCGCCGAGCACGATCTCCTGTTGTCCGCCTTCGACCTGCGCGAAGACCTGCACGTCGTCGATGAATTGCGCGTCGTCGGGCAGCGCGGGCTCGGCCGCGAAGTTCCACGGGAGCTCGTACTCGATGCCCGCGCTCGACGTCGCGAGCGCCGCGGGGTTCGAACCGACTTGTGTCAACCGTTCCGCCGCTTGCCCGGGAGCCTGATAGAAGATCTCGACGTTCGCGGGATTGGCTTCCGGATCGGACAGGACGAAGCGCACGCGCGCTTGCGTCGGGAGCTTGGGATCGAGAACGGTGAAGCCGCTCATCGACGGGGGTGCGTTGCCGCCGCTGCTGTCGCCACCGCCGCCGGAGATGGCCGCCGCAGTGCCGGCGCCGCAGCTGGTGAGTGCGGTGAGGCATGCGGCGAGAGCGCAGAGTGATGCGCCGGACATGAAGGTGCCCTGCAGGGAGGAGATGGAGATCTTCATGGGCATCACGTCTCGTCGGCTGCGCGGGTCAGTGGTTGTTCCAGAAGATGGTGAGCGTGTTGCCGGTGTAGTTGGCCGAGACGAGATCGAGATCCCCGTCGCCGTCGAGGTCAGCGGGAGCGACAGACCGTGGGTGCCACGTCACGCTCGCGCTCCCTAGCGAGAGGGGGGGCGTGCCAAAGACGCCCGGGCTGGTTTGGAAGAAGACGGTGAGTGTGTCGCTGAATGCGTTGGCGGAGACAAGATCGAGGTCACCATCGCCGTCGAGGTCGGCAGGAGCGACGGAGTAGGGGGAATTCGTCACACTCGCGTTTCCAAGCGAGAGCGGTGTCGTGCCAAAGACGCCGAGGCTGGTTTGGAAGAAGACGGCGAGCGTGTCGCTGCTGTAGTTCGCCGAGACGAGATCGAGATCTCCGTCGCCGTCGAGGTCGGCGGGAGCGACGGAGATGGGGCGACTCGTCACGTTCGCGTTTCCAATCGAGAGTGGAGTCGTGCCAAAGACGCCCGGGCTGGTCTGGAAGAAGACGGTGAGCGGGTGGCTGCCTTGGTTCGCCGAGACGAGATCGAGATCACCGTCGCCGTCGAGGTCGGCGGGAGCGACGGAGACGGGGCCATTCGTCACGCTCGCATTTCCAAGCGAGAGCGGAGTCGTGCCGAAGACGCCCGGGCTCTCCTGGAAGAAGACGGTGAGCGTGTGGCTGCTGTAGTTCGCCGAGACGAGATCGAGATCTCCGTCGCCATCGAGATCGGCGGGAGCGACGGAGTTGGGGCC
>JANOFY010000076.1:0-3889 GCA_031413895.1 Planctomycetota bacterium
GCTCGAGGATCTCGACGTCGCTGAGCTCGGCCCGCAGCGCGTCGAAGACGTCGTCGGGAACGCGTCCGCCCTGCAGGACCAGGCAGTCCGTGTACGCCAGGACCGCGCGCTCGATCGGCGAGTAGCACGTGGCCACCGACCAGCCCTTGATCGCGCGGATCTTCTCCTCGGAGATGCCGACCGAGCGCGCTGCTTTGCAGTGCTGCGAGAAGACGAAGCGGCTGCCTCGCGCGTAGCCGGCTCGGAGCTGGCCGAGCTCGCGCAGCTGCATCGAGATCTTGCGGTTCTTGCTGCGGTAGAACGCGAAGCCCGAGACGGCGTGGTCGAAGCAGTCCGGCACGTTCGCGAACACGGTCCACCAATTGCCTGGCGTGCCGGTCGCAGTGCCGGGCGAGGTCACGGGATCGCGATCGCCGAAGAGCAGCTCGTAGAGCTTGCGCCCGCTCGGGTGGACTTCGTCGCGGGAGACTTGCTTGAGGCGAGGCATGGGGGTGCTCCTTTCGGGGTTTCAGCGTTCGGATTCGATCGGGAACAGCGCGGTGTCCGCTTCCACCAGCGCGCGTCCGCACTGCTCGGCCACGAGGTCGAGGTCGAAGACGGTGTGCGCGCCCATCATCTGCGCGTCGCGGTGGATGCGCGAGAGCTCCTGATCGAGGAAGTGCACGCTCGCGCCGCTGCCCTCCATCACGTGGCGCACGACCTCGCGGCAATCGCGCACCACGTGCGCGATCGTCAGGCGCATCTGGATCTGGTCCATGGACGAGAGCTGCGGCCCGCCGCGCGCGTGCGCGGTCAGGGCGCGGGCAACGGAGCGCAGCACGGTCTCCGCCGCGCCGACGTCGGCGAGCGCGTGCGCGAGGCGCATCTGCGTGGGCGCGCGCTGGCTCTGGGTCTTGCTCGTGCCGAACGGGACGCGCTCGGCGACCAGCCTGCGGAAGAGCTCGACGGCGCGCCGTGCGGCCCCCAGCGACGGGATCGCGGCGGTCAGCGAGAGCATTGGCGGGACGGGTATGCGGCGCAGGTACTCGTCGCTCGCGGGTATGACGCCCATCGGCCGCAGCGACACGTAGCGCTCGGGCACGTGGACCGCGTTCGCGACGATGTCGCGGCTGCCCGTAGCCGCCATCCCGTCGACGTGCCACGTATCGCGCACCTCGATGGCGTCGGGCCGCACGAGAAACATGCGCGGCATGCCATCGGGCTCCGTCGTGATCCGGCCCGACAGCAACACCCAGTCGGCGTGCACGATGCCGGTGCCAAAGCGCCACCGGCCGGTCAGCTCGTAGCCGTCACCTTTTGGTGTGGCGTTGCCGTCCTTTGGATTCACGCTGCCCGGCGCGAGCACGTACGGCTGGCGCGAGAAGATCTCCGCCTGGAGCTCGGGGGCGAACATACCGAGCAGCCAGTTGTGCTCCATGTAGAACGTCGTGATCCAGCCGGTCGACGCGCACGCCTCGCTGACCGCGACACCGATGTCGAGGAAGAGCTCGAGATCGATCTCGTAGCCGCCGAAGCGCCTGGGCACGAAGCTGCGGAAGACGCCGCTCGCCTCAAGCGCCTCGATCACTTCGTCGTCGGGCTTGCGCTTCTGCTCGGCGTCGGCGGCGCGCTCGGCGACGAGCGGAGTCAGCGCGCGAATCCGCGCGAGCAAGCCGTCGGCGGACGAATCGGCGGCGACTCGGCTCGCGCTCAAGAGTTCCTGCTCTCGCTCGCGACTTCCGTCTCGAGGTCGGCGCGCACCAGCGGGAAGCCGAGCACGCCCTCGTAGAACGCGCGCGTCGCCGCCATGTTCTTCGTGCCGAGATCGCTGTGGTTCAGGCCGCGGGTCTCGAGCACGCTGACTCCCTGTCCGGACACCTCGCCCGCGGGCCATCGTAGTGAGACTGTGCGCGGCAATCAATCGCAGCGTGATATGACCCACCCAGCGACGATGAGTGTCAGAGATTCTGACGATCAGCGACCGTCCTGCGGCGCCGCGCGGCTACGCACCCGAAGCGATCGTCTGGCACAGCCACGATGGCTCGTACCAGGCGCGCGACTCGAACCTGAAGACGTTGCGCGACGGCATCTCGCGCTTCAAGAAGATGCGCTACCGCAACCGGCGCATTCACGTGTTCGAGGGCGGCTTCGTGCAGCAGCACACGCTCTTCGTCACGCACCCCGACGACTTCGTCGGCCAGATGGACGTGTGCTTCATCGGCTACACGCGCGACGGCACGATCTCGCGCGCGTACGAGTATTTCGACACGGGCCAGATCGAGAAGTTCTTGGGACCACAACCTCGCTGACGAAGAAGGTCGGTGGAATGATCGGAGCCGCGGCTCGAGTGATGGCGATCGCTGACCGCGCGACGACGCGATCGCGTTTGCCCGCGCCTGTCTCGAGTGCGTCGTTCCCGGACGCGCGACTGGCCGGTTTTGAGGCAGCCACGACTGGCCGGTTTTGGGACCGCCACCGAGGGCCAACGCACTTGCGTCCTCGGGGGCGTCGGTCACAGCGACACGACCGCGCCTACGCTCATCAGTGACGCTGTCACCGGCATTGGATCGAAATCACCACAGAATTGTTTGGACTTCCGACTCGCCCCTCGCATAGACTGCCTCGTCTGGTTGACTAGAAGCTCAGCCGGGTGAGAACGGAGGTCACCGCATGCGCCGCGAACTTCTACGTGATCCGCCGGCTGCCTCGAGGCGCGGGCGGTTCTTCGCGATCCTCGCCCTGTCACCGCTGCTGCTCCTACCCTCACTGAGCCTCGCCGCCCCGATCACCGTCCCCACCTCGCTCCTGCCCAGTGCGCAGTACCGGCTGGCGTTCGTGACGGAGGGAACCCGTGATGCGACCTCAACGAACATCGCCGACTACGACGCCTTTGTTACCGCACAGGCGAACACAGAAACTGCGCTGAGTTCAATCACCTGGCAGGTGCTTGGATCGACCGCCCTCATCTCAGCGCGCCTGCACACTGGAACCGCACCCAGCGATTATCCGGGCGTTCCGATCTTCCTACTCAACGATGTCAAGCTGGCCGATGATTATGCGGACCTATGGGACGCAACCATAGATGTCCCACTCGGTATCGACCAGCATGGGAACGCAGTGCTCGTGGGACAGGTGTGGACTGGATCGCAGCAGAGCGGATTGGACTATCTTCCGTATGAACTCGGTACTCCCTCGACCCCAGTGGTGGGGGATCTCGCGGCCAGTAACTCAACATGGATGACTCTTTTGTTGGACCCGTTCACAAACAACAATCGGATGTATGCGATATCAGAAATCCTGACAGTCCCAGAGCCCATCCCTAGTGAGCTACTTGCGCTCGGCTTCGCCGCGCTCCTGCTCGTTCGACGGGTACGACTGTCCTAGCAACGACTGCTTCCACGCCTGTGCAGCAGAGTCCTGCATTCGTCCAGCGCAGCCGGCGGAACGTGTCAACGAGTTTGAGACACCTGTTGTTTGTGTTTACTGAGCAGTGGGTAGTGGCGTCGATCGATCCTGCTTTGGCTGCGTAGGCGGGTTGATCCAGACCTCGCGCGGCGGGCGTGCGGGGGTTGGCCGACCCCGGACGAAGCGAGCGGGGTGCATCGCGAACGCGTCATCGAGCACGCGAGACCGCGCGTGGAGCCTCGGCTGCACGCAGCCGCAGTGGACGTCGGCGGGCGTGAGCCGGGCCAGTGCGCTGTGGTGGTGCTCGTGGTTGCACCAGGGGAAGAAGTCCGCGCAGAACGAGCGTGCGTGCACGTGTGAGCCGAAGCGAGCGGGGAAGTCGGGGCGATACTTCAGCGTCTTGAACTGACTCTCCGAGAACGGGTTGTCGTTGGAGACGTGCGGGCGCGAGTGCGTCTTGGTGACGCCCAGGTCCGAGAGCAGGAAGGCCACGGGCTTCGACGTC
>JANOFY010000077.1:0-2234 GCA_031413895.1 Planctomycetota bacterium
TCGTCTACTACGGCAACGAAGGCCGCGGCGGCTGGACGCTCGCGCCGCAGCAGCGGCGCTCGAACGATGCGACGCCGATCGATCTGCTCGGGCGTTCGCTCGACAAGAACGACTTTCGTATCAAGCTCGGCTTCGAGCGCGAGCTCAGCGGATTCAATTGGGCGAGCGGCCTCACACCGAAGGCGCGCCTCGAGTGGGAACTCGCGCCGCTGCGCGTGCCGCTCGACGGCAGCCGCGTCGCGCAAGGCGCGGAGCAGACGATCACGGGCTCGCCGCTAACGTTCAACGAGCTCGTTGAGTTCGTTGCTCCCGGTCCGTTCCAGATCCCGATGGGATTGGCGCATCACGTTGCCGCCGGCGCGTATCACTGGCGCGTGCGCCTGCGCACGAACAACCCTGTGTTCCCCGTGACGCCGTGGACCACGATGGCGTGGAACAACGTGACCGAGACGAAGCTGCGCGTCGGAAAGCTGCCGGCGAGCCGCACGTCGCACTGAGCGGCCGCCCATCAGCGTCCGACTCAGCGCGATTGGTCCGCGCCGAGCCGAGCGCACGACGACTCGAGCCTCCGGGATTCGGCTGGGTTACCGTGGCGGGGATGGGCGAAAGCACGCGTGGCAAAGGTGCCAGCCGAAAGCCGGGAGCACCGCGGTCGATCCGCGACGCGCCGACGCTCGCTCCATCCGCGCCGGCGTTCTCCGGGCCGTGGATGCCGCGCATCCTGCTCGTCCTGGCGGCCTTTCTCGTTCACGCGCGCAGCCTGCGCTTCGGCTTCACTCCGCTCGACGATCGGCTGCTGATCCAGGATCGGATGGCTTGGCTCGCCGATCCCTCGAACGTCCCGGCGGCGTTTCGCGAAGGCGTGTTCCTCGGCAAGGAGCAGAACTTCTACCGGCCCATGCTCACGCTGAGCTTCATGGCGGACACGCTGATCGGCGACGGCGCGGCGTTGGCCTATCACGTGACGAACGTGCTGCTCCACGTCGTCGCCGTGCTGCTCGTGTTCGCGACGCTGCAGCGCCTGGACGTGAAGCGCGGTCTCGCGTTCGCTCTGGCGCTCGTCTTCGCCGTGCATCCGGCGTTCACGCACGCCGTCGCGTGGCTGCCCGGTCGGAACGATTCGTTGCTCGCGATCTTCGCGCTGAGCGCATTCCTCGCGTTCGAGCGTTGGCGCGCTTCGGCGAGCCTGGGCTGGGGAGCGTCGTTCGCAGTGCTCTTTTTCCTGGCGTTGCTCACGAAGGAGAGCGCTGCGGTGCTCGTCCCGCTGTGCGCATTGCAAATGTGGCTCACCGCGCCGCGACCGAAGGCCTCCGCGACGGCGATCGTGGCCACGAGCTCCGTGATCGCGCTCGTTGCTTGGTACTTCTTGCGCAGCAACTACGGAGGCACACAGTCCGGAGCCCGATTTGACTCCGCCGCGCTGCGCGAGTTCTTCGACGCGCTCGTCATGTTGTACGGCAAGCTGTGGACGCCGATCTCGCAGTCCGTTGTTCCGACGACTGCCGATTCGTCGCTCGTTCCCGGACTCGTGGCGCTCGTCGTGACGCTCGCGATCGTCTGGCGCGCGGGATTTCATGACGTGCGCACAGCGATCTTCGGCGCCGCTTGGTTCGTAGCGTTTCTCTTCTTGCCCACGCTCGCGGGTTCTTTGGGCGTCGTCATGCCGATCCATCACGAGCACCGGCTCTATCTGCCCGCCGTGGGATTCTTCGCGGCCCTCGCGCAGCTGCGGTTCGAGCGTCTCGTCCCCGCGCGCCGCGGCGTCGCAGCGGCGGCGATCGGCATTCTCGCGATCGCATTCGCGGCGAAGACCGTCGGACGCAGTTCGGCGTACGCGACGCCGCTCGCGTTCGCGGAGGACGCCGTGCGGACGTCGCCGAGCCTCGCGGTCGCGTTCAAGATGCGGGCCGACGTTCTCTTGGAAGCGAAGGAGCTCGACCGCTCGATCGCCGACTCCGAGCGCGCACTCGCGTTGCGGCCCGGCTACGGCGGCGCGCTCAGCAATCTCGGCAAGGCGCACTCCGAGGCGGGACGTCCTGCTCGCGCGATCGAGTTCTACACGCGCGCGGTCGCAGCCGAGCCCGACGATGTCGAACACCGGAACAACCGCGCGCCGAACCGCGAGCCGTCCGGAGAGGTGGTGTCTCCGGAGGACTGCGCCAGTGTGGAGTCGATCATCGACGTCGTTGAGATGCGCGATGCGCATCCGCCATTGCTGCTCGAGCAGACGATCT